>CAJCJD010000155.1 GCA_903970555.1 Vulcanimicrobiota bacterium | reverse complement strand
CGCTCGGCGGCGGACAGGATTGAACGACGTGGCATATTTACTGATCCGTTCTCAAGTATTGATACAGGGTTTCGCGACTGATTCCGAATTCACGAGCCAGCTTGGTCTTTTGCTCGCCAGCCTCGACACGTTGGCGCAGTTCGGCAATACGCTCAGACGACAGGGATTTCTTCCTGCCACGGTAGGCCCCGCGCTGCTTGGCGAGCGCGATGCCCTCGCGCTGCCGCTCGCGGATCAAGGCGCGTTCGAACTCGGCGAACGCGCCCATTACCGACAGCATCAGGTTCGCCATCGGCGAGTCCTCGCCGGTGAAGGTCAAATGCTCCTTAAGGAACTCGATGCGTACGCCGCGCTGGGTGAGGCCCTGCACCAGGCGGCGCAGGTCGTCGAGGTTGCGCGCCAGACGATCCATGCTGTGCACCACGACCGTGTCGCCTTCGCGCACGAAGGCGAGCAGCCGTTCCAGTTCGGGCCGCCGTGTGTCCTTGCCCGACGCCTTGTCGGTGAACACTTTATCCACCTGGATCTGTTCGAGCTGCCGTTCTGGGTTCTGGTCGAAGCTGCTGACGCGGACGTAACCGATGCGCTTGCGCTTCGAAGCGTTGATAACACTCCAACCCGCAGAAGTGCTCGACGTATTCCGCGCCTTCCGGGGTGAAGGCGGCATCGAGCGGGATTTCCTTGCAGCACACGCAGCAACTGGTGGTGGTCGAGTCACTTGCATTCATGGTGGCACCCCTCCATTGACTGACGAAGACGGCGAATGCCGCCGCCGGCATTGGCTTCGCGAACAGGAAGCCTTGTCCTGTGTCGCAGTCCGCTTGTCGCAATAGATCAAGACTCGCCGATGTTTCCACGCCTTCAGCCACCACATCCATGCCCAGCCCGTGCGCAAGCTGAATCACGGTGTGCACGATGGTTTGGTCGCGGCGGTCGTTGGCGAGCCCGGCGACAAACGATTGGTCGATCTTGAGCGTGCTGATTGGGCAGCACTTCAGATGTTGCAGACAGGAATACCCCGTCCCGAAGTCATCGGCGGCGAAGCGCACACCGATCTGCCGCAAGGCGTCCAGGGCGGGGAAGATCGCCGGATCACCAAACGCGACCGATTCGGTCAGCTCGATTTCGAGATACTCGGCGGGCAACTCGGCATCAGCCAGCACGCCCTTTAGGGGTCATGCCAAGATGAGGCCAGTTCGCTATCATAAGCCTTCAAGTAATGAAGGCGGCGCGAATCATACGTTTCAGTAATTAAGGATCACGGCGCTTTCGTCCGCTGGCCAACGCGTCCTGGTGTTGCCTTCTTCAACTCGCTCACCAGCCGGCGCGTTGTTTCCGCTTCGGTTTCGGCGCGCTCAGCCCGCCGTAGCGCCTCCTCCAGCAACGACTGGGTCTGCACCAGTTCTTCGGCCGTTTCACGCTGCCGCGTGGCGGCTCCCTCCGCCTGCTGCCGCACTGCGCCCAGTTCCATGCGCAACGTGCCGATCGCATTGGCATGTGTCACGGCGCTTTCTTGCATCGCGGTACGCGCGGCCACAACCTGCGCACGTAGCTCATCGGCCAGCTTGTCGCTTTTCTGACGGGCGGTGCGCTCCTGGTCGATCTCGCGCAACGCACGTTTCTCGTGGCTGGCGGCACGCTCTTCTGCTGCATCCGCGCGGGCCCGCTCACGATCGAGCTGCGCGCCAAATTCAACCCGAGCCTGTGTGAGCTGCTGTGCCGCCTCGTCCAACTGCCGGCGGGTCTCCTGCAGACGCGCTTCGGTTGCTGCGTGGCCCTGGCGCTCAGCAGACAGCATTTCTTGAAGCGCGGCAAGCTGCCCGCGCACCGAGTCCAGCTGTGCCTGAATGACCGCGGTCGCTTGTCGCGCGGTTTCGCTTTCCGCAGTGGCTTGGTCGCGCGCGGCTTCGGCGGCGTGCGCCTGGTGGCGCGCTTCGGCCCGCAGTGCGGCCAGTTCGGTGGCCGCCGCGGACGAGGCCGCTTGCCAGATGGCCAACACTGCCTCGGCGGCAACCTGCTTCAAGGCCTCGGGGAGATCTGGGTGGTCGATCGTCACCCGTGTTTTGTCGCGCAGGTCCTGCCAGAACCGGTTCAGCACGTGGGAAGGTGTGCTCATGCTGCCCTTGCGCACCAGACTGTAGAGCTTGTTGGCCGTCGGTGTGACGCCATAGCGGAAAAACAGCAGCGCGCAGACTTCGCGGTACAGCTCCCGCGTCTCGGTGAAACGGCCGCGCAGCGCCGCGATATCGGCCTGCAGCGCTTGGTCTTCGGCGGTGGATGCGGGGTCAAGCGTCATGACGGGCCTGGATTTCAGTTCGAATGAGTCAATAATATGCCGTAAACCGCGTGATTTCATAATTTCAAGTACAAACTTGAGACATAAGTACGCTTCTGTCTAGACTATACTGCGCACTGGCCCCGCACAATACGCCTCGCCCGAGGTGACCTCGCAGGCGGTTGATTGTCCTACGTTGAATCACTATGATTGGTTTCTAATCGACATGATTGGATGACGCCGAACCTCATGAATCTCTCCGATATGCCCTCCACCGGTACCGGCTGGGATCGCCTTGAAGCCGCCTTCAAGGAGGAGCGTCCCCTGCAGCCGATCCGCAAGATCGTCGTCAAAGGCTCGGTCGACATGGTGTTCCGGCGCGCGGACACGCCAACGCTGGTCGTTGCCGGCGAAACGGCGGATGCGGTGACCTCGGTCCGGACCGCCTACAAAGGCGACAAACTGGTGATCGAGCGCGAAGGCGTGTCGATCCGCTTCGGCAGCAGCCACATGACCTTCCACGGCACGGTCGGCTCGGTGGTCTTGGGCGACATCGTGAACGGCAAGCCCACCGGGCCGGCCATTTCCCTGCACCAGCCGCGCGCGGTGGTCGGCATCGCGCTGCCCGAGTTCCCGGCGATCAAGATCAAGGGCAGCGGCGATGTCACCTTGCTCGATCTGCAGCAAGACGCCTTGGACCTGGAAATCCCGGGTTCGGGCGATATCACCGCCAGCGGCCACGTCGCCCGCTTGCACGTGCAGGTCGTGGGCTCTGGCGATGTCGATGCCAGTGCGCTGATCGCCGAGTCGGCCGACCTGTCGGTGGCGGGTTCCGGCGACATTGACGCCTTCGTGCGGACCGAGGTGCGCGCCCGCGTGGCCGGCTCGGGTGACATCGTCGTGCGGGGCAACCCGCTGCGCTGGGACGACCACGTGGCTGGCTCCGGCACGATCAAGTTTCGTTGACGGCGGCAGGCCCAGCACTCCGCTGCATTGACCCGATTTCAGGAGGACGCCATGTCCAAAGCCGAAACCCGCGTATTGACCGCACATGTCCCAGTGCCGCTGGCCGAGAAGGTGGACCAGTTGGCCGACCGCCTCGAACGCTCGCGCGGCTGGATCATGAAACAGGCACTGTCGGCCTGGATCGCCCAGGAAGAGGAGCGCGACCGCCTCACCCGCGAGGCGCTGGCCGACGTGGACGCCGGCCGCGTCATTGGCCACCAGGCCGTGCAGGCCTGGGCGGACAGCCTGGGTGCCGGTGAGCCGGTGCCGCGCTGATGGAACTGCAGTGGACCAGCAAGGCGCAGGAAGACCTCACGCGCCTGTATGAGTTTCTCGCGCCGGTGAACAGGCCGGCCGCCGCGCGCGCGGTGCAGGCTTTGGTCAAGGCGCCAGAAATCCTGCTGACCAACCCGCGCGTGGGCGAGCAACTGTTCCAGTTCGAACCGCGCGAAGTGCGGCGCATGCTCGTCGGCCAGTATGAAATGCGCTACGAGATCCGGGGCGAGAGCATTTACCTGCTGCGGCTGTGGCACACCCGCGAAGACCGATAACAGGGAGCAAGACCATGCTGGAGTACCGACTGACGCCGAACCATGCCGGCGTCGCATTGTGGTGGGATTTCGCGGCGCTGGAGCGCCTGCACGGCTTCATCCACTACGTCGTGCAGGAAAGCGTCTACATCGAGGACAAGGAAGGCTTCGTGCTCGGCTTGGCGTACGACGTGCGCAAAGCCTATTCGGGGCAGCGCAGCGTGGACCAACGCGGCGATACCAAGGACGACCGTTGCCGTATCTACGGCGTCGAAGTCCTGTGGCCCGTACTCCTGACGCAAGTCGGGGTGCTGCGCCAGGCCATGGCCTTCATCCCGACCAACAAGCTGGACCAGTCGATCATGTTCGAGCTGGAGCACGTGGTCGAATCGGCGGTGCGCGCCGCCACGCCGGTGTTGGCCGATGAAGTCATCCACCGCACGCGGTCCGCTGCGAGCGCCACCTATGTCCACCTAGACAGCGTGCTCGATAGCCGCTGCCGGTACTTCATTGCACTGCCGCCCAAACAGCGCCTCAAGATGCTGCCCAAGGTGATGGCGACGTTCGACCCGATGTACGGGATCTTGGCCAAGTCGGATATCACGTTGCGCCCCGATGTCATCCCACCCACCGCCTTCGTCGACAGCGACGAAGACTGGCCGGACTTCGAGTGGTGAAACGCCCGCACGCTAGGACGGCGGCCCTGCATCGATGACCCATCCCGTTCCATCGTTCAACGGTCCCGCGGTGGCCATCGAGCAGTTGCGCATCCCGCCAGCGCTCTCGGGCCTTCACGGCGCCAACCGCGCACGCGAAGCGAGCCGCCAAATCACGGCGGATGACGACCTGGCCGCCGTGGCTGCGTGGCTCGCCCGCTATGCCGGCGTGCCCGGCACGGTCGCCACCTACCGCAAGGAAGCCGAACGCCTGATACTGTGGGCGATTCTCCAGCACGGCAAGCCGCTGTCTTCACTCACCCACGAGGACCTGCTGCTCTACGAGCGCTTCCTGGCCGACCCGCAGCCAGCTTGGCGTTGGGTGATGGCCTCACGCAAGAAGCTGGCGAGAAGCTCGCCCGACTGGCGCCCCTTCGCCGGTCCACTGTCGCCCACGAGCGTGCGGCATGCGATGACGATCCTCAACGCGCTCTTCGCCTGGCTGGTGCAAGCCGGATACCTCGCCGGGAATCCGCTCTCGCTCGCGCGCCGTCGCAGCGCCAAGACAGCCCCGCGCGTGACGCGCTACCTCACGCATGCGCATTGGGACATCGTCAAAGCCACGATCGAAACCCTGCCCGTCGCGACGGAACGCGACCGGCTGCACGCGGCCCGTTGCCGGTGGTTGTTCTCCGTGCTGTATTTGGCCGGCCTGCGCTTAGCGGAAATCGCCTCCACGCGCATGGGCGCCGTGTTCTCTCGCCGGGACGCGGCGGGCGTCGAGCGCTGGTGGATCGAGGTGCACGGCAAAGGCGGCAAGACGCGCCTGGTGCCCGCCACCGATGAACTGATCGCGGAGCTGGCGCGCTATCGGCGCATCTGCGGCCTGCCGCCGTCACCGCAGATCGGCGAAACACGCCCTTTGCTGCTGCCCGTGATCGGCCCGGAAAAGCCGTTATCGCGCGCGGCGATTCACCTGATCGTCAAGGAGGTGTTCAAGCTCGCGGCCGACCGCGTGCGTGCACAGGGTCCCGAGTTTGGCGCGCAGGCTGACGTGCTCGCCAGCGCATCGTCCCACTGGCTGCGCCACACGGCCGGCTCGCACATGTCCGACCAACAGGTGGACCTGCGCTTCGTGCGTGACAACTTCGGCCATGCGTCGCTCGCCACGACGAGTGTCTACCTCCACGCGGAAGATGACGCACGCCACCAGGCAACGCAAGCCAGCCACCGGCTTGGCTGGAACTGAGCGTACCCAATTCTCGATGGCATGCTCCACGCGCGGCGGCTGCCGGCATCACCCACGAAAACGGGCAAATCGCCATGGCAGCCAGCGCATCGAAGGCGCCACCATGAGCTGGCCAACGAAGCGTGGCGACGCCTTCTACGTTGGCTTTCGGGCCGAATGGCTCGGCTAGTCGGCTGGGCTCAGGTGTTCCAGTGGCTCCAATGATTGGCGCATCCGCTCCAGTGCCGCGAGCCAGTCGCCAAGCTCCATCAGCACCGCGTCGACTTGTTCAACCAGTGTCGGTCCATCCGTGCTGTAGGCTAGGCTCGCGTCGTTAATCACGGTATGAGCCATGCCGTGCAGGCGCAGCAGATCGTCGCGCAACCCGTCCGGCGCGCATCGTGCTCGAATCCCATCGAGCAACTCCACCGCATGCAGAATGGTGCGGGTATCGAACGACTGCCGGAGCCCCTGCAATGCTTCGCTGTCGACATCCCCGTAGGGGGTCTTGGTCTCAGGCATGGCGAGCCCTGCGGACAGCGCGGGCGGGTCCCGCGAACAACCCATCGCGAATCCAGGCCTCCGGTACGCGCTCTAGGTGCAGCTTGTAGTCACCAAAGCGCTTGATGTTGTGGGTCAGATAAGGACTCAGGAATTCGATGTCGGCGACGTTCACTTTGATGCCCTCGCTGACCATCGTGCGTAGGGCCTGCATCAGGTCTGCGGTGTTCTGGAGGATCACGGCCGAGGCGATCAGGTCGTTGTAGCGCAGGCGTTTCTGCTGCTCCTCGGGCTCGTTTTCCGCGATCACGTCACCACCGAACGAGAACCACTTCGCAAAGCCGTTGTACGACTCGATCTTGTTGGTGGTGGCGGTCACTTCCTGGCGCAGCTCGCGACTGCCGACCCATTCGAGCAGGTACACGGTGCGCACGACGTTGCCCAGTTCTCGCGCGGCCAGGTAGAGGCGGTTCTTGCGGCTCTCCGAGCCCAATCTGCGCAGCAGCAGCGGCGAAGAGATGGTGCCGGCCTGGATCGACAGCGCCACCTGCATCAGGTCCTGCCAGTGAAAAGCGATCAGATCCCAGTCGACCACCGCCGAGAACAACGAATCGATGTGCTTGTATTTGACGCCGGCATCGGGCTTGTACAGATCCAGTTCCTTCCAGTTGCGAATGCGGGGCATCAGATTGATGCCAAGCAAGTGGGTGAAAGCGAAGACCGCCGCCGACTGCCCCTGCGTGTCGGCGTGCACGGTGTCGGCCTCGACGCTCAGGTTGGCCTTGAGCAGCCCTTCGATGACATAGATGGCTTCCCACACACCAGGCGGGATGAAGTGCCGAAACACCGCGATGTAATTGTCGGCCACATGCCGGTAAGCCACGGCGCCCATCTTGTGGTAACGAAAATGATAGCCGGCCAGCAGATTGTTGTCGTAGAAGTCGTATTGGGTACCGTCGGCGGCCACCGTTTTGCCGTCGCCCCAGTGTTTAGGCAAATCCAGGCGCAGGTACAGCTCGATCAGCTCGCGCTGCGCGGTCTCCAGCTTCTCCAGGCTCATGTGCCGCCGGTTGACGAACGACATCATATGGGGGGTGACGCGATCGCCCATATGGCGCGCAGCTTGAGTGGGTCCGAGATTGCAACCCATCGCGAAGATCGTCAGCAGATAGCGTTCGGCGGCGTTGCGGATCTTAGGATCGTTGCCGGAGAGCGGCCCGAAGTGCCGGGTGAACTGGGTCCAGTGCTCGATATTGGCCAGCACGTCGAGCAGGTTGCGCGTCGGCATGCGGCGGATCAGCGCCTGCTGCAAGGCAACGGCCGAGGGCGGAGTTTCGCGCGCAGCGGTGCGCTTGAGTAAGGGTTCGCCGTCAGCGCTGATGGTGACGTGCTGGCGCTTGTCCGGAAAACTTTTGTCCAGCGTCTGCGCGGCGTCGGCCAGCCACTGCTTGAGGTGCGCGACGAACTCCTGCGCGTTGGCCGGCAGATCCAGCTTGGCGCAGTACTCTGGCAAGCGCCGCTCGCACTCGCGCCACGGCAACAGGTGGCCCCGGTAGTCGGCAAAGGCGTCTGACCCCACCACGCACAGATCACCCGAGCGCAACTCGTTGACCATGTGGGACAGCACGCACAACTCCAAGTAGCGCCGGTTGGTGGGCGGACCCTCGTGGTGCGCTCGCCGGACCAGCTTGCGCCAGCGCTCGGAGGCAAAACTGAGATCGACTTCAGCAGCGATCCACTCCCGGTGCAGTGATTCGTTTTCCAGCGCGACCTCCAGCCCGGCTAACAACGTGCGTGATTGGCTGGTCGACTCCCACTCCAACACGCGGGCGAGGCGCAACATCACCGAACGGTGGGCGCGGAAGTGCCGCCACAACAGCGGCAGATAGTTGTTGCCGCTGAAAGCCCGCACTTCGGCGCAGCGCTCGCGCAGGGGCTCCAGGTCGCCATTGGGAGCCAACAGCTTGCGCACCTGCGCGCCGATTCGGGCATCGTCACCGCCATCGGCGACGATATCGACGACACCGTCCAGCACGGTGACAAGGCCTTCGAGCTTGGCGCGCTGGCGAGACTGGATGTATTCCAGTTCGTCCTGGGCCCGCTTGTGGATCGCGCCCATACGCCGGATAAACATTTCGGCGAGATCGTCGCGACTGCGCACGCGCATGTGAGCAAGCAAGGCCACGATCAACGTATAGCGCTTCTCAGGCAGCGTTTCCTTGAGGTTGGCTGCGTCCAGGCCCATGGCCTGGTTGGCCAGCGAACGTAGCTTGGTGGCAGGCACGCCTTCCAGGACGCCGGATAGGTCGCCAAAAGAATCCAACCACTCCAGATGCTCGATCAGCAGGTTCAGGTGTTTGCGCGAGGGCCGCCGGGCATGTCGCTTGATGTTGTTGTAGGCGGTCTGCCGGTTGGCGAATTCGCGCGTGAGAAGCTTGTCCAGGCGCTGCCGATCCTCTTCAGAGAGCCGGCGTGCGACCCGCCTGAACATTGCGTTTTGGGTGCGGGCATGGATTTGCTCGACGATGGTGTCGAGCGTTGAGAACGCAGGCAGTTCAACCTGCTGCAAGATCAGCGCATCAATAGTCGCGTTGATAATGTCCACCGGCTGATCCATCGTCTCGGCCGCTTCACGTGCAGCGCGGATGGTGACCTCATTGGCGTCGGTGCCAATGTAGGGTTGCACGCCGAGGAATTGCCGCACGACGACGTAATGCCGGAACAGCGTGGGAGAGACTTTGCGGTCGTAACCGAACGGCGTATCGGGGTCCAACCCCGCGCAAACTCGCACGTGATCGACTACGGCGGTGGGAATCGCATCAAGATAGGGGAAATAGTGCAGTTGCTGGAAGATCTTGAGCAGCACCAAGAGACCTAGGCGCGGACTCTGGCCGCGGGTCGAGCGGGTTGCCCAGTCCAACTCCTCAGCGGTCGGCGTGTAGCAGGCCTGCAGCTCTTTCGTGGAGAAGACCTTTGGGAAACGCGGGTAGGCAGTGCGCTCGACGGTGGCCATACAGGGATCTCCACAATCGCTGAAGGGCCGGCCAGTCTAGCCGACGGCAAAGGCGGAAATCCAGAGGCTCTTTATAACCAAGAGGCATGCATGCAAACTTCTACATAACTGGCGGGCTTATGATAGCGAATTGGCCTTATCTTGGCATGACCCCCTTTACCCACCCGTCGAAGTCCGGTCCCACTTGGCTCGCCGAAACATTGACGGCCAGCCGGAACGGTCGCCATGCCAGCATTCGCCAGTCACGCATCTGGCGGCAGGCTTCGCCCAGCACCCAAGCGCCGATTTCAGGCATCAGGCCGGACGATTCGACCACGGGCAGGAACTGGCCCGGTGGCAATAGTCCAAGCGTCGGATGACGCCAGCGCAACAGGGCTTCCGCACCGACAATCTGGTCACTGCGCAGATCGACTATCGGCTGGTAATGCAGCTCAAGTTGCCCGCGCACAACCGCCTGCGCCAACTCGGTCGCCGTCCATCCGGCGGGGTGCGAGGTCGTCATGATCCGCCCCGGAAGGCCCGCAGTAGCCGCGTCACGGACAGCACGAACAAGCCGGTCAGCGTGAGGGCTGCAATACCCCAATGCTCCCCGATGAATGCGCCGGCGGTCGTTCCGGCCAGCACAACGGCGAGAATCGGCAAATGGCAGGGACAGGTGAGCACGGCCAGCGCGCCCCACAGGTAGCCGGTGAACGGCTTGCGTGTCTTGGTCGGCAGGCGTTCCGGGCCGTTCATGGCAGACTCTCCGCGTGCTGTGCCGGCTCGGTCGGCAGGGTGGCCAACTGCGCTTCCAGATCGGCCAACGCTTCGCGCCGGCGTTCGACGAACTGGCGCAGCACGGCAAGCTGCGTGGCCGCTTCGCCACCGTCCGCTGCATCCAGCGCCCGGAACAGCCGCGCCAGCGCAT
>CAJCJD010000154.1 GCA_903970555.1 Vulcanimicrobiota bacterium | reverse complement strand
TCGGGCGGTTGGGGAGCGTCCATGGCGGCCTTCAGAGTAGGGCGGTGCCCCGGCGGGCCGTGTGGGACCCGCCACCGCCGCCATCGGGCGCCACCGGGCCGTGGCCATCCGGCACTGCCGGGCCGTGGACATCGGGCCCCGCCAGGCCGTGGCCATCCGACGCCATGACCAGGGAGATTGGTACAGTTCCGGCGTGGACCGGGGTCCATAGCCGGCCCCTGTCGACGCACGACGACCGAGCCGGCGCGCCTGAATCGGCGACCGAAGCACCGAAGCAGAAGGAGTCCCCGGTGGAAAGCAGTGAGGTCCAGGCCGCAGCGGCCCAGTTCCCGATCACCACCGCCCTCGAGTTCCCCGAGTGGGCCGTGCAGCACAGCCTGGGCATGACCTTCGGGGTGGTCGTCCGCTCGATGGGGGCGGCCAAGGGGATCACCGCCGGGTTCCGGGCCCTCGCCGGCGGTGAGGTGAAGCAGTACACCAAACTGGTGGAGGACAGCCGACGCCACGCCCTGGACCGCCTCATCGAGAACGCCCGCATCCTGGGGGCCAACGCCATCATCTCGATGCGGTTCGACTCCTCGGAGGTGGGCCAGGGCCTGACCGAGATCGTGGCCTACGGCACCGCCGTGGTACTCGACCCGCCGACCTGAGCGGGGTTGCGTATGCTACCGATAGTGCTTTACGTATTAGGTGGCCTTTTCCTGCTCGGCGCGGGTATTGCCGCATGTACCGGCTTGTTCGTGATGTTATTGCCGCAGTTGCTGTTCGGAGGGTTGCTGCTGGTAGTGGGGCTGGCGATCGAACGTTGGCGCTATAAACCGCTGCTGCGCACCGGGCCCGATCCTAGCTGGATGGATACGGGCGAGCGTTTCGTCGATCCGGGGAGCGGTGAGCTCACTGCCGTCTACTTCGATCCGCAGGGTGGCGAGCGCCACTACATTGTGATCGGTAAGTAACCTCCTTTTGCCTTCATCACCTTTTCGTGGTCGAGGGTTCCTTTCGCCGTGCCCCCTTGCGCCGGGATGACGAAAAAAGCGCGCTTTATCCAACCCAGATCAATCCCGTGGACGGGTGGATGGTAGGCTTGCCGTTTTTCCGAGAGTGCGGGCAGGTATGACGAAAGAGGCAGGCCGGGGACATGCGCTCCTGGTAGGGGCGGGCATCCTTTGCAGCCGCCTGTTCGGGCTGGCGCGGCAACGTGTGTTTTCGCACTATTTCGGCCTTTCCGACGCGGCGGATATCTTCAGCGCGGCGTTGCGTGTACCGAACTTCCTGCAAAATCTCTTCGGGGAAGGGGTGTTGTCGGCGTCGTTCATTCCTGTCTACGCGCGTTTGCTGGCGCAGAACAAACAGGAGGAAGCCGACCGTCTCGCTGGCGCGATTGCCGCGATTCTGGCTTTGCTCATTTCGATCATCGTTGCACTGGGCGTGATGGCGACGCCTTATCTGCTTTGGTTGATTGCCCCCGGCTATACGGGGCAAAAGCGCGAACTGACCATTCTGATCGTGCGGATTCTTTTTCCGGGCACCGGTGTTTTGGTGTGGTCGGCGTGGTGCCTAGGCATTCTCAACAGTCATCACAAGTTCTTCCTTTCGTACGCTGCGCCGGTGGTCTGGAATCTTTCGATGATCCTGACCATGCTGATCTTTCGCCACCTGGATGCCGATCGCCTGATCGTGTATCTGGCGTGGGGGACGGTGCTTGGCTGTCTGCTGCAGTTTCTCGTGCAGCTTGGGCCGGTGCTGAAACTGGTGCCTGGCATGCGTTTGCGACTTGATTTGCGCAGTACGCATGTGCAGCAAGTGGGCGGCAGTTTTCTCGGTGTCGCGATCGGGCGCGGTGTGGTGCAGATCAGCGCCTTCGTGGATCAGGCAATTTCTACCTTGCTAGGTAGCGGTGCGATTGCCGGCATGACGACGGCGTCCTCCATCAATCTTCTACCGGTGAGTTTGTTCGGCATGGCGATTTCCGCGTCGGAATTGCCGACGCTTTCGCGCATGGCGGGGGGGGAATTCGATGCTGACATCGCTGCAAAACTTTCGGTACGTTTGAATAGCGGCCTGGAACGCATTGCCTTCTTCATCGTGCCTTCTGCCATGGCGTTCTTCGCCTTGGGCAATGTCGTGGTTGCTGCGCTTTATCAATCGGGCGCGTTTACCCGCAAGGATTCGTATTACGTCTGGGCGATCCTTGCAGGTTCGGGCGTGGGATTGCTGGCGTCCACGTTCGGGCGCCTGTACGCGTCCACTTATTACGCCATGCGAGATACGCGCACACCCTTGCGCTTTGCACTGGTGCGGCTCGCGTTTACGGCCGTGCTGGGGCTCGCAAGCGCCTTGTTGCTGCCCAGGATGCTGGGCATTTCGCCGCAATGGGGTGCGGTGGGTCTCACTGCTTCGGCGGGCGTAGCGGGCTGGATCGAATTTCATCTGTTGCGCAGCAAGATGAATAAAAAGCTTGGCCCGACCGGCGTGTCGATGGCGATGATGTCCAAGCTATGGGTTGCTGCAGCCGCGGCAGCACTCGCCGCATGTGCGGTGGAATACGTAATACGCAGCCAAGGCCCCATCTTGATGGCGCTGTTTGTCTTATCGACGTATGGCGTCGCGTATTTTGCCGTGACCTATCTGTTGCGCATCACGCTGTGCGTAGAGTTGTTGGGCAAATTCATGCGGCGCGCTGGCATTCGCTAACCGAAGTCGGCGTGCGGGCTCAGGCACGCACGCCGCTTGCCTTAGCGAAGCAGATTCAGATTGCTTCGCGCCAACTCAATCAGCTCGTCACCACGTCCGTTCATCACCGTGCGTAGCGCCCACAAGCTGAATCCTTTCATTTGCTCCAGCTCGATCTTCGGCGGCATCGCCAGTTCCTGTCGATTGGTCACCACGTCGACCAAGGCGGGGCCATCATGCGCGAAGGCGTCGCGCACGGCTTTTTCCAGATCACCCGCATCTTCCACGCGCACGCCGTAGATGCCGGCGGCGCGAGCGATCGCGGAGAAATCGGGATTGTCGAGCGATACGCCGAATGGAAGAAAGCCACTGGCTTTCATTTCAAGCTCGACGAAACCGAGCGTGCCGTTGTTGATCACCACGATCTTCACCGGCAGCTTGTGTTGTACCAGCGTAAGCAGATCACCCATCAGCATGGCGAAACCGCCGTCGCCGGACAGGCTGACGATCTGCCGTTTCGGATAAGCCGTCTGCGCGCCGATGGCCTGTGGCATCGCGTTCGCCATCGATCCATGCACGAATGAACCAAGCAGACGACGCTTACCATTCACGTGCAGATAGCGTGCGGCCCAGATGGTGGGCGTGCCGACGTCGCAGGTGAAGATGGTATCGTCGTTGGCAAGATCGCTGACCACCTTGACCACGTATTGCGGATGGATCGGCTTGCTGCCGGCTTTACCGACGGCAAGGTCGTTGAGCCCTTCGCGTGCTTTCTTATAGTTCGCCAAGCTGCTTTTCAGGTGAGCATCATCAGTGGCTGCCTTGAGTCGCGGCAGCAGCGCCTGGATCGTAGCGCCGACATCACCGACCAAGCCCAGCTCCAGATGGCAGCGGCGCCCCAGATTTTCAGCGCGCAGGTCGATCTGACAGATCTTCGCTTTCTCTGGGAAAAATTGACGGTACGGAAAATCGGTGCCGAGCAGCAGCAAGGTGTCGCAGCTCATCATGGCTTCGTAGCCGGAGCTGAAACCGATGAGGCCGGTCATGCCGACGTCGTACGGATTATCCCATTCGATATGTTCCTTGCCGCCAAGCGCGTGCACGGTGGGAGCCTTCAGGGTTTCGGCGAGCTGGACAACTTGATCGTGTGCGCCCGCACAGCCGCGTCCACAAAATAAGGTGACCTTGCGGCCGCTGCCGAGCAAGGCGGCAAGCTGGTCCAGCTGCGCGTCTTCGGGGACTACCTTGGGTGCCACCGGCAAAAGCCCTACATTGCCTGCGATAGGCCCGCTGGCGTCGGACAAAGCGACATCGCCGGAAATTACCAGCACAGCCACGCCGCGTTGGCCGACGGCGGTGCGGATTGCCGTGGCGGCGGCGCGATTGATCTGCGAAGCACTGCTGATCAACTCACAGTAATGGCTGCACTCCTGAAACAGATTCTGCGGATGTGTTTCTTGGAAATATTTGCTGCCAATTTCGGCGGAAGGAATATGTGCGGCGATCGCCAACACCGGAGTGCGTGTGCGATGCGCATCGTATAGGCCGTTGATTAAGTGGAG
>CAJCJD010000153.1 GCA_903970555.1 Vulcanimicrobiota bacterium | reverse complement strand
GGCGGCGGCATGCCGGTCGGCGCTTATGGCGGACGTCGCGATCTGATGGAACAAATCGCGCCCGCCGGTCCGATCTATCAAGCCGGCACCTTGAGTGGCAATCCGGTGGCGATGGCCGCGGGCCTCGCCATGTTGGAGTTGATCCAGGCGCCAAGCTTTTACGATACGCTGGCTGCGCGCACGCGCCTGCTTACCGATGGGTTGCAGGCCGTGGCCGATGGCGAAGGCATTCCCTTCAGCACCAACCGGGTGGGTGGCATGTTCGGCTTGTTCTTCACGCGCGAGAAAGTGGATAGCTACGCGCAGGCCACCGCCGCCGACGTCGCCATGTTCAACCGATTCTTCCACGGCATGCTCGAACGCGGCGTCTATCTGGCACCCAGCGCTTTCGAAGCGGGCTTTCTATCGTCCGCGCATAGCGATGAAGACTTGGCGGCAACACTGGATGCCGCACGTGCCGCCATGCGCCTGGCGCGCACCGGCTGATCACCATGCCCCCGAGCTCGCCATTCACCGACTCGTTCGGCCCCGCCACAAAAGCGGGATGGCGAGCACGCTGGTTTCACATCATTTTCGGACACGACGACGCCGCCGGTCGTCGTTTCGACGTACTGCTGATCATCGCCATTCTAGGCAGCATCGCGGTTGCGGTGTTCGATACCGTGGCGCAGGTCCATGTGCGCTATGGCGCGATCTTTTATGCGCTGGAATGGTTTTTCACGATTGCCTTCACGCTGGAATACGTGATGCGCATCGTGGTGGTTGATCGTCCTTGGCGATACATGCGCAGCTTCTTCGGCATCGTCGATGTACTCGCCGTGCTGCCCACGTGGATCAGCCTGTTCGCTGCCGGAAGCCAGTATCTACTGGTGGTTCGCGCGCTACGCATCCTGCGCATCTTTCGCATACTCAAGCTCACCCGCTACGTGGGCGAGGCCGATCTGCTGTGGCTCACGCTGATTCGCGCTCGCCGCAAGGTGCTGATCTTTTTCAGCACCATCCTTACCTTGGTGCTGATCTTCGGTGCATTGATGTATCTGATCGAAGGGCCCGAAGATGGCTTCACTTCGATTCCGACCTCGATGTACTGGGCCATCGTCACCATGACCACGGTAGGGTTTGGCGATATCACGCCGAAAACCACGCTCGGAAAAATGCTCACTTCGCTGATCATCTTGATCGGCTACAGCATCATCGCCGTTCCCACCGGCATATTTACCGCGGAACTGGCAGCCGGCATGCGCGCGAAGCGCAAGCTGATGCCTTGCGCGCATTGCGGCCAAACGGATCACGAAAGCGATGCTCGCCACTGCAGGATCTGTGGCACCGCACTACCCGTTGAGAACGACTGACGCCTCAGCGACCGAGCATCACCAGCTTCCCGTATTGGGCATCGACGCCCATGGTTCACGCGGCGGCAGACGACCATCCTGCAACAGCTCGATCGAAATATGATCGGGCGAACGCACGAAAGCCATATGACCATCGCGCGGCGGCCGATGAATGGTGTAACCCATCGACTGCAAGTGCGCACAGGTTGCGTAGATGTCATCGACGCGAAACGCCAGATGGCCAAAGTTGCGCGCCGAACCGTAATCCTCTTCCGAGCCCCAGTTATGCGTCAGCTCGACTTCGGACTCCGGGTTTTCCGGCGCAGCCAGATAGACCAGCGTGTATTTGCCTTCGGGCACATCGACGCGACGCGTTTGCTTGAGACCGAGCCCTTCGCAGTAGAAGCGAAGCGAGGCATCGAGGTCATGCACACGAACCATGCTGTGCAAGTACTTCATGGTGATAGTCCTGATCGTTGTTACTAAACAGACGTGATTATCGCCCGACGAACGCACTCAATGCGATGCGAAGACGCGCGAGGCCATCGGCAAGTTCTTCATCGGTGATGTTCAACGGCGGTACGAAACGCAATACATCCGGACCGGCCTGCAGTACCAGCAACCCGTGTGCTGCCGCGTAATCGAGTATCTCGCCCGCTTTACCGCGATAAGCATCGGCCAGCACGGCACCCAACATCAAGCCGCGCCCGCGCACTTCGGAAAATACGCCCAACTCCTTACCAACCGATGCCAGCGCATCACGCAGCGCTGCGGACTGACACTGCACATTTGCCAGCAATTCAGCCGAAGCCAATTTACGCAAAGCAACGCGTGCCACAGCGGCCGCTAGCGGATTACCGCCGAAGGTGGTGCCGTGCGCGCCGAACTGCATCACTTGCGCGACTTTCGGGCCCGCCAACATCGCACCAATCGGAAAACCGCAACCCAGCGCTTTGGCCAGGGTCACGATGTCCGGCGTGACGCCATCCTGCACATGAGCGAACAGCGTACCGGTGCGTCCCATGCCACATTGAATCTCGTCCAATACCAATAACGCGCCGTGCGTATCGCACAGTTTACGTACGCGCTGCAGAAAACCGGGAGCAGCAGGCAACACACCGCCCTCACCCTGCACCGGTTCCAGCATCACGGCGGCAACGTCGCCTGCGGCGAATGCGTGTTCGAGCGCAGCGACATCGTTGAAATCCAGATACCGGAAGCCACCCGGAAGCGGCTCGTAGCCTTCCTGATATTTGGGTTGTGCGGTCGCTGTGACGGTTGCCAACGTGCGTCCGTGGAATGAACCGCGAAACGTCACGATAACGCGCTGCTCAGGAGGACGACCTTGCGCGGTGGCCCACTTGCGCACCAGCTTGATCGCTGCCTCATTGGCCTCCGCGCCGGAATTGCATAGGAAAACGCGTTCGGCAAAACCGGACGCCTCAACCAATTCTTCTGCCAGGTGCAACGGCGGCTCGGTGTAGAACACGTTGCTGCTATGCCAGAGCTTGCCAGCCTGCGCTGTCAAGGCGGCAAGCAGATCCGGATCCTGATGACCCAACGCATTGACGGCGATGCCTGCGCCGAAATCGATATAGTCGCGTTGCTCCGTATCCCAAACGCGCGCGCCTTTGCCGTGGTCGAGCACCAGATCGCGCGGCTTATAGACCGGAAGCCAATAGCGTTTGCCGAGATCAACGAGAGATTGCACCGGGGACTCCTGCGGTGGATACATGCGGTACTCCGGGCGCGGCCGCAATGACCGTGCCATCGGAAGGGGAAAAGGGTGAAATGCATCCTATCCAGCCCGTCACGCCAACGCCAGCCTGACCAACATACGCCCGCGTTGTCCAAAGCGACGTGACCTGTATCAATTCTGCTACACCCTCTGAAAACCCTGTCGCAGCAACGCTTCTGAGCATCCCAGATACCCGCGGCCTGTAACACGCTGTCACAAACAGCCGCTGCTCGATAGACGAACCATTCACGCCAAACCGCCATTTTGCTGGGTTTTCTGACACTGGCACGGTGTTTGCCCTTTATTCATCAAGGAAATGAAAGGGGAGGCCCGCCCATGGATAGCAGACACCTGCATTTGTACAGCCGCGCATGGCGTTGCGTTTTCGCGACCGGTGCTCTGGTGTTGGTATTGGCCCCCGTCGTCTCATTCGCTGACGGCGCGCACGTGGCCCAAAAAGCCAAGCCGGGCGAGATCGTGTTGATCCGTAATGTGGCAGCGCGCCCTGCCGATCGCGCCCCCACGGCACCGGGCATGGCCCTGCTGGTCAGCGCGTCGCCCAATCCTCAGCTCGGCAACACCATGAACGGCAGTGGCACCGGCGAAATCACCGATGCGGAAATTGCCGACCTCGATGCAGGCGTTGGTGCGGGCAGAGGTCTCTCTGGACCCAGTGGCGTGCAGCGTTCGTTGAATACAGCGCTCGGCACCAACACGGGCGGTAACAGTGCAGGTGCTATCAGCGGCAACGGTGTCAGCAGTGTCGTAGGCGCACCAGCGGGAGGAGGCGGCGCGGTGGCCGATGGGACACGCAACATCGGCGATCAGGTCACCAATGCCGTTTCGCAGATCCCCATGCTTGGCGCACCGGGTCATTGAGGCCGTGATGAAACGCTTGCCACGCTACGTCGCCCTTTGCGCAACAGGATCGCTGCTCGCTCTCATAGCGAACGCTTCTGCATTCGCACAGACGACAAGTGCGGATAGCTATGCCGGGATGCTCGGCTATCTGGACAACAACACCATCGGTGGCAATGCACTGCAGGGCACCCAAGGCATCAGTTCCGTCAACACTGCTTCGGGCAACGCAAACCTGCAAGGCAACCTCCACGCTTTCGCGCTGGGCGCTCAGCCCCTGGCGTTGATTCAAGCGCGGCAACACGCGCGCAGCTACGCATCCAATGCACCACTTTATGCCACCGCCACCATTGGCGGACACGCCTACGACAACGGGCAAGGCATCGCTTCGATCAATCAGGTCAGTGGCAACGGTAACGCTCAGCTCAATGGTGTCGCCGCCGCGCTGGCCAATCAGGGCATACGCGAGACGACGGACGGCACCCTGTCGGCCACCGTCTCTGCGTCGGCAGGAGGGCAATCATCGGCGAACCCACATGCACAGGCCGACGGCACGCGGAGCGTGGGAGTTGATCCGTCCGCAATGGAGGGTTTCACCGGTGTTATGCAACTCAATCAGGTAGCGGGATCCGGCAATGCATCCGACAACATCCTTTTGTTGTCTGCGCCAGCTTCCTCGCACTAACAACTTGCAATATCCAGTCAAGAGAGAAGACATCATGAACGCAAATCTGAGAAGGACTTTGATTGCATTGGCTGTGGTAGGCGCATTCGGCGCATCGGTGGCATATGCCCATGACGATGGCGGAAGCGGCAGCAGTGTGAAAATCAGCAAGAAGGTATCGCTGAACTCGAACATCAATATCAGCGGCGACCCCTATGTAAATGGCCAGATCAACGTCAACGCCGCAGCCATCTCGCTTGCCACCGGCACCCAGGATTCCAGCAACAACACGGTTTCCAACAAGTCCGAAGTGAGCAACAGCGCCAGCATCGGTTCGAATGTTGGCAACGGCGCGTCGGGGAACATTGGCGTGAACCAGGCCGCAGGCGATTTCAACGCACAGGGCAATCAAGCCGCGATCTCGGCAGCAGGAAGCTCGTCGAGCAGCGATGACGCTGGCTTCACGTTCAACTGCGAACACAACGGTTGCGGCGGCGGCCAGGGTGGCTCGCAGGCTGGCAGCATGGCTGATGCCGAAACGTTTGCTTCGCAAACGATCACCAGCAGCAAGACGACCAACCAAGGCACGACCGACACCGCGAAAATCGGTGGCAGCGCTTTTGATAACGCTTCGGGCAACGTGGGCGTGAATCAGGCCTCCGGCAGCAACAACGAGCAGCTGAACCAGCTCGCCGCCGCCACTGCCGACAACGTCGATTATGCCGTGGCAACCTCCACGCTCGACCAGGAATGGTCCGGCAATAGCGTGAAGAATGATCCGGGAACACTTGGCTGGTGTGCTTATCCGCAAGCGACCACCAACACGGCCACGCTGTCGGGCAATGTGGCCGCGAACGCAAGCGGCAACATCGGCCTGAATCAGGCTTCGGGCGTGGGCAACCTGCAAAGCAACAGCCTGGCGATGGGTGTCTCCAACCCATAACGGCAGCCAGGCCGCGAAGGAATGCGCCGTCGTGACACAGACGGCAACAAGGGCGGTAACCCGGCAACATGCTGCCGGGCACCATGTGGAAGCCCCCGACCCGTCCCCTGCGGGTCGGGGGTCTTCCCTTCACAAGGATGAGGACGGGGACGTGCGACTTGCCGGCTTACACATCGTAGGCTCGCTCGGGCTGGCTGTGGCCTGCCTTGGAGCAAACGTATACGCGGGTGACGTAAGTTTCGCTGGCGTATTGCCCAATGGCGCGCAATACAGCACCCGCGTTACAAGCATGCAGGAGCTGCATTTCGTAAACATCGTGCGCCAGCACACGGACTACAGCTGCGGCGCCGCGGCACTCGCAACGATCCTGCGCTACGGCTATCACCTGGATGTCGACGAGAACGTCGTCATCGACGGCATGCTCAGCCTTGCCGACGCGGATACGGTCAAGCAACGCGGTTTTTCGATGCTCGACATCAAGCATTACGTCGAAGCACTCGGCATGCGAGGCAGAGGCTATCGCGTCGACATCGCACGACTTCGCACATTGCGCGTCCCTGTAATCGTTTTGATGGACATCCGTGGCTACCGTCACTTTGTTGTGCTCAAGCAAGTCCACAACGGTCAAGTTGAGCTTGCCGACCCCATTCTCGGCAATCGCACCATGGAACTCGATGCATTCATGAAAGCGTGGCCCTCGCATGTCTTGTTTGTCGTGATTGGGAGCGATTTCGACCGCAACACCGTTCTACTTCAACCGGTCGACAAACCCAGCGCACGGAGCCTGTTCGCTCGCCAAGGTGGCGCCATCACTGACGCTGAATTACTTGATTTCGGCTTCACCCACGCCGACCTCTTCTGAGGGTTTGGTCATGTATAAGATGTACAAGCATTCATTACTTTTCACCGCACTCGCGCTGGGCACGGCGTGCAGGTGCGCCCCTCTTCTTGCCAATGACGCGCCGGCCAGCGATGCAACCGACCAACAGACTGCATCAGGCATTCATGAGGTAGACGACAGCGAATTGTCGACCATGCGCGGCCGCTACGTGGTCGGTGACAACACCGTTGTATGGTTCGGCGTAGAGATGATCTCGTCCTGGCAGACCAACACCGGACAGACGCTGCAAAGCGCCATGACCATCGGGATGAATTTCAGCAAGAACCCCAGTCAACCGCAGGTAACCTTCGTGCCGACCGTCACCATCACGACGGCTGACGCACCGCTACCGACTTCGACAGCGCAATCTAACCTCAGTCGCAGCGTGCAAACTGGGGGCATCGCCAATGTGGGCGGTCTTGCGCAAAGCGTGCAAATCGCGGGCGACCATAACGCCGCAAGCAACGTGACCAGTCTGAACATTCAGAATGGCGGCAACATGCCGATCACTAGCAGTTCAAACACATCTTCGGTCACCAGCAATACATCGTCCGACACATCGCCCGCCACCTCGAACAACACTTCGACGCCAGCCAACGCAAGCGTCGCGGTCACCTCTCCCACCGTGAACGTCAGCTCGTCTGCCACTGATCTTGCTTCGAACAGCGGCAGCGGCACCAGTTCCAACACATCTCCCGCCACGAGCACGAATACGGGATCAAACACGCCCACCGGTCGCACGGCGAGTACCGGCGATGCAACGGCATCATCGACATATTCGAACAATAGCGCCGAGGTCAATCTGGCGGTCACTGGACAGGGATCAGTGTCGCAATGGATCCACACCGGCAGCCTTGGACAGACCATCGCGCTGACCACCGACAACGCGGTGGCAACCAATCAGATGATTGTAAACCTGGTAACGCAGTCAATTAACGCCACGTCGCAGCTCGTCGCGCACAACCTGGCGCAGTCATTCAACTTGTCTCACTCCACTGGCCATTGAGCGCGCGCCCTAGCCCAGCGCGCGCTCACCTACCCACAGGGGATACAACGATGCGCAAGACACTTTTGGCCACCGCGGTGGCATGCAGTTGGATCTCCGGTTTCGCGAGTTTCAGTGCCTTCAGCCAGGATGCCCAGTCCACCGCAGCACCGCCCACGAGTGCGCAGAATCAGGCGGACGTGCAAGAACTCGTTCGCCAGTTGCAGATGCTCAAAGTTAGCTATGCACAGGAAGTGCGCAGGCTGCGCGTGCTTGATGCACAGGTGCAAGCCATGCAAGCACGCCTTACAGGCAAGGCTGCTACGGCGCCGCTTCCAGCCGAAGCGATAAACCCGACCGAAACAGCTAGCACGCCCAATACAGCGAATGCACCGAATGCGTCGACGACCACCGCAAATGGCGGCTCGGTCGAGGGCAGCCAAGCTGCCTCGACCACGCAGACGGCGCAGGCAAGCAATTCGGCGCAGACTCGCAGTGTGCAGGACGTACTTGAGCAACAGCAGAACGCTTTCTTCAGCCGAAAATTCACACTGGAAAGCGACCTCACCTACAACCACTACGATCGCGCCGAACTCACGCTCAACGGCTTTCTGGCGTTGAATTCGATCTTTCTTGGCAACATCGCCGTGGATCGTGTGACGTCCGATTCACTAACGTATGACCTGATCGGTCGCTACTCGATCACGCCCCGCTTGAGCTTGAACTTGGACGTGCCCTACGTCGGACGCAGCACGGACTATCAGCAAGGCGGCGCAGGTGGATCGGCCGCTTCCATCGACGAAGCCGACTCGACTGGCAAAGGCATCGGTGACGTCAATTTCTCCGTCAACTACAAGATATTCACCGAGTCAGCCCGACGTCCCGACACCGTGCTCACACTCGGCGTTACTGCGCCTTCCGGCCTCGCACCGTATGGCATCAAGTGGTACAACGTGGCCAGCTCGCAATACGAAGAATTTGCAGTACCGAATAGGCAGCCCACTGGCAATGGCGTGTGGCAAGCCACATTCGGTTCGTCGTTCGTGAAGACCATGGACCCGGCGATCGTCTTCGGCAATGTCGGCTATGTCCATTCCTTCACACGAAGCTTCAATGACATCAACACCGACCCGCAAATCGTCACGCCCGGCAGTGTCAGCCTCGCGGATATCTATTACTACGGTGCCGGTCTCGCATTTGCGTTCAATGATCGCACCAGCTTGAGCCTGTCTTTCAGCGACCGCATCAACGGCAAGGATTCCTTGCGCGCGACTGGCGGACCGTGGACCAAGATCATTGGCAGCCAGGCGAATGCGGCGACACTCAATGTCGGCTTCACCTATGCGCTGGATGCGCACACCACCATAGTGACCCTGCTCGGCATGGGTATGACGCCTGATGCGCCGGACTTCACGCTGACGTTCAAGATCCCGTACATGTTCTGAAATGCGGTGGACCGGCGCAGATCGATCGCCTGCGCCGGTTTCGATCTAGTGCATGTCTTCCAGCACCAGCTGATGCTTCTTGCACAAGCGGTAGATTGTGACGCGCGATACTTTCAAACGGCGCGCGCACTCGCTGATATTGAAGCGTGTTTCGCGCAAGCAGGCGACTACTGCATCGCGTTCGGCCGATGTTCGGGTAAGGCCCAGACTTGAGGGACCGGTTCGAGCTACCACGACATCCTGCAGATCCAGATCGGCAATGCTGATCTGCGCGCTCTCCGCCACCACCGCCGCACGCTGGACGCGATTGAGCAACTCGCGCACGTTTCCCGGCCATGCGAAATCACGCAACGCCTTGCGCGCCAGCGCGCTGAACGTGCGCGCATGGCAGTCGTGCTGTTTGCGGAAGGCGTCCAGAAAAATCTGCGCAAGCTGCAGCACGTCGTCGGCACGTTCGCGCAGCGCCGGCATGCGCAAGCGCAATACGTTCAGACGGTAATAAAGATCTTCGCGGAAGCGGCCTTGCGCCACCGCTTTTTCCAGGTCCACGTGGGTCGCGGCTAAAACGCGCACATCCAGCTTGATGGACTGGGTGGAACCCACGCGCTCGAGTGTGCCTTCCTGCAGCAGCCGCAACAGACTGATCTGCGCATCCGGCGGCAGATCGCCCACTTCATCTAGAAACACCGTACCGCCGGCAGCAGCCTCGAAATGGCCGATGCGACGTGCATTGGCGCCTGTAAACGAACCGCGTTCGTGACCGAACAATTCCGATTGCACAAGGTTCGCCGGCAACGCACCGCAGTTGATCGCGGCAAATGGGTGATCGCGACGCGCTGAAAGTTTGTGCAACGCACGTGCCGCAATTTCTTTGCCGGTGCCGGTCTCGCCGGTGATCAACACCGGCAAATCAACGGGTGCATATTTGCGCAGGCTTGCCACCACCGCCATCATTGCCGGGCTGGTGCCGGTAATACCGGGCACATCGCTATATGCAGCGGGCACAGGCTCATTGCCTGCCAACGTGCCGAGCGTTTCAATCAGGCGTTGCAAGTCGATCGGCGCGGTGAAGAAATCGATGCTAGCGCGCAGCACACGTTCCACTTCCGGCGCCTGCACGACCGTATCGGCCGAGAGCAATGCCAGCCAGGGAAGTCGTGGATGATCGGCCATCAACTTGGCCATTTCACTTAATGCATTGGCATCTGCCTTGCGCAGATCGGCGAGCGCAACAACCGTGTCGCCGCGCCGGATGCCAACTCCACCCCCTTGCGCGCTCGCATCCGCTACACGCGTATGCCAGCCTGCTTGTGCCAAACATGTTCTTTCAACGCTGGTAGGTTCACCGAACCACACCACGCAGCGGATCGACGTGTCGCTAGTCATCGCAACGCCTCCCTCCAGGATTGCTGACCAAAGCCCCTGCCACGTCCCAGTTGGCAGGTTTCTCCCCACCCTACAAGCCAGCCTGCGTCACACAAACATGACGCAGTTCACGGAATATACACCTGATTCCGTTCTAGTGATCACTTTTTGAGCAGATAGCCCTCCGGGCCATCATCCCGGCCTGAAACGACGTGCGAAGCCATCTTAGGCGCCCAATGACGGCGCCCTGATGACAGGTTCGGGGAATTTCTTAAACGACTTAGTTCAGAAATAAATCGGGCAGTAGAGGGGTGCCGGGCTTGAAGGCATAGGCGTCGAAGTCATGGATCCCCG
Source organism: Vulcanimicrobiota bacterium (assembly GCA_903970555.1). Taxonomy (GTDB): domain Bacteria; phylum Pseudomonadota; class Gammaproteobacteria; order Xanthomonadales; family Rhodanobacteraceae; genus Dyella_B. The sequence goes on along the minus strand of CAJCJD010000153.1, from coordinate 10,641 downwards.
CTTCGCGCAACACATCCTCGTCGATCGCGAACCGCCCCGTGCATTGGCGCGCCGGCTGAACCAGCAGGGCATGGGCCGCATCGGCGACGATCTCCGGGCGACGACATTGCTCGGGTTTTACGCCATCGATCATGGCGATGGCCGCAGTTGCGATGACCGTACGCGGCCACAGCGCATTCACCGCAATGCCCAGCGGCGCGAACTCCGCGCTCATGCCCAGCACGCAAAGGCTCATGCCGTACTTGGCGATGGTGTAGGCGGTGTGGGGGGCGAACCATTTCGGATCCAGGTTCGGCGGCGGTGACAGCATCAGCACGTGTGGATTGCTGGCCTTCTTCAAATGCGGCAAGCAGGCCTGAGTGACCATGAAGGTGCCACGCGTGTTGACCTGATGCATCAGGTCATAGCGTTTCATCGGCGTGCCTTCGGTGCCGGCCAGCCAGATCGCGCTGGCGTTGTTCACCAGGATGTCGATGCCGCCGAAACGCTCCACGGCCTGCGCCACCGCCGCATGCACTTCGGACTCTTCGCGGATATCCACCTGCAGCGCGAGCGCTTTACCACCCGCCGCCTCAATCTCAGCCGCTGCCGTGTGAATGGTGCCCGGCAACTTGGGATTGGGTACGCCGCTCTTGGCCGCGATGACGACGTTGGCGCCATCGCGCGCAGCACGCACGCCGATCGCCAAGCCGATACCGCGCGAAGCGCCGGTAATGAAGAGTGTCTTGCCTGCCAGATTGCTCATGCGGTCAGCCTTTCTGGAAACGTGGAAGGATATCGCGCAGCGCGGCGAGCCGCTGCACGGGATCGGTCATTTCAAGCAACTGCTGCTGTTCTTCGCCCGCCAGCGGCAGCAGTTCGGCCATGCGGAACCCAAGCCATCCGGCATCGTCATACGACGACTTCGGCGCATGGCGCCATTGTGGCCCGATCGTTTCAATCAAACGTTCAAGGATCGTCTGTAGCAAAGAAAATTCCACGGGCACTTCCTGCGGCGTTTCTTCTGGCCATAGTTCCACCTCGCCACGCAGCAACCCGTCGGAACGAATCCGCGTGCGCAACACGCGAAAACGGCTGCCGCCCTCGGTGGCGATGCCGAGCAGCCCATCCTCGCGATGATTGAAATCGGTGATGTGCGCCAACGTTCCCACGGCGGCCGGTAGGGCCGGTACGCCCACCTCGCGCCCCTCAAGAATCAGGCAGACGCCGAACGCCGATCCCGTACGCGTGCATTCGCGCACCAGATCCAGGTAGCGCGGCTCGAAAATGCGCAGCTGCAATTGCCCACCCGGATAAAGCACGGTGCTGAGCGGAAACAGCGGCACTTCGATGAAGGGTAGCTGGGCAGCCATGCGGCAATATTAACGGAGGTCATGCTACTGGACGGCTGTTGGCTGTACGCGGCAAAGTGGCCCAATCCGAACCGTGGAGAGCTTGCAAGGATGTCCGCTTCCAACTTGGCTACTGTAACGCCGCTTGCCTCGGCACCGCTGTATGAATCTGCCCTGCTGCCTGTGTTACAGGTGCGTGGCTTGGAAAAATCCTTCAAGAAGCGCCAGGTGCTCAAGGCACTCGATTGGAGCGTGCCGCCGGGACGCGTGATCGGTCTTCTCGGTCGTAACGGTGCGGGCAAGACCACGCTGCTGCGCTGCCTGCTCGGCCTCTCGCCGATCGACGGCGGCGCCATCGAACTGTTCGGCGAACTGATGCTGGAACCGGGCGGCGAGCGTATGCATCGCATCGGCTTCGTGCCGCAGACGTTCGATCTTTTTCCGTGGATGAAGATACGCGCCTATCTCGATTTCACCGCCGCGTTTTATACGCGCTGGGATGCCGCCCTCGTGAATCGGCTATTGAACGATTGGGAACTCGATCCAAAGCAGAAAATCGGCGAGTTATCGCAGGGCCAGCGCCAGAAGCTCGCCATCGTGCGCGCCATCGCACCCGATCCGGATCTGCTCGTACTCGACGAACCGGTCGCCAGCCTCGACCCACAAGCACGCCGCGCCTTCATGGGCGAATTGCTTGCCTTGATGCGCGCGCCGGGCAAGACGGTAATTTTCTCCACGCATATCACCGCCGACCTCGAACGTGCGGATGCCGATATCGCTCTGCTGCGCGACGGCAGCATTCAGTTCACCCGTCCCTTGGCCGAACTGCGCGAGCGCCTCAAGCGCGTTGTATTCACTCGACCGGATGGCTGGATGCATGCACCCGCCGTGGCTGGCGCCTTGAAGACGCATGTACTGGGCGAACAAGCGGTGCTGCTGGTTGAAGATCCGGTCACGGAGAGCTTGCAGGCATTCGCCGAGCGCGAAAACGCGAGTGTGCATATAGAAACGCCCACGCTGGAAGATCTGTTCGTGGAGCTGGCATGAAAGTAGCGTGGCAACTCTGGATGCAGCTATTCAGGCGTATGCCTGTATTGATCGCGATCGCCAATGTCTTGCGTTTAGCCGCACTGTACTTCGCCTTTCGCTGGCTGGGCGGCGCCACCAAGATGGCGCCGTTGGCCGCCATATTTTTCGTTATGGCCACATGGATTTGGCACATAGGCCAAGGCTATGGATTGCGCAGTCTATGCGTTCCGGAAAGTTTTCTACTGCCCCAATTCCGGCGACGCCTCCTGGAATACGGTGCGATCGATATCGGCATGTGGGTCCTTATGCCAACACTGTTCGCTGTCGTGCTGCGAGCGCCATATCTGCCGCTAGTTGCCAGCGGTTTCATGTTGCTCGCAGCGATCGGCCTGATGATGGGCTGCAATCGGCGCGCCGGCTTGCTCATATGGCCTGTGTTCGTTTTATTTGGCTGGATGCCGACCCTTTTCGCGGAATTAATGAAGAGCGCTTTGCAATCGCCCCTCACACCGCTCCTTCTGCTTGCCACGGCGGCATTGCTGCTCAAGCTCAGTATCACACCGCTGTTGCGCATCGAGGATCGCGAGACAGACGCATCTCCACTCGAAAGCACCAGCTTCGGTCGCATGCAGACGCGAAGCGCGCCCGGTGAGCCGCGTCGCACCGGCGCGCTCGGCAAGCGCATCGCGGCACTGTACGACCGGGCATCTCAGCGTGCTATGGACCGGGCGCTTAACGCCTACAAACAACACCCAACCGCTTCGCGACGTATGGTGTTGGTCCGCCGACTGCTGTTGCCGCACGACAATCCAGAAGCCATCGCACTGCGTATAGCACTGGTCGCCATCATCGTGGGTTTCTATTTCTTTGCTGTGATGCACCGGCAGCATTTCAATCCGGTCATTATCGGGGCTTACTCGATCATGCTGAGCATGTCGCGATTCCCACAATTGAACATCGGCATGACGCGTATGCGGCCCAACATGGCCGATCTTTATCTCACGCTAGCACCGCAAACGCAGGCCGAATACCAGAAGACCGTATCGGACGCATTGCTCGTGCTGGTGCCGATCAGCATGCTCACTGCGCTGGTCTATACCGTCATGGGTGCCGCGCTGGTGCATGCGGACGATCCCTGGCACATGCTGTTCGTGGCAGCGATTGTTTCGGTGTCCGCCAGCCTGGCTGCCCTTGCTATCCACATGATTGGCCCGGAAGGCACCACCGGCCGCACCTTCGTCAACTTTGTGTTGATCTTCGGCGTGATGGGTGTGTACTGGGGTGGCTACTGGCTGGTCGACGTCGCCGGCTATCTCATCGGCGGCGGCACGTTGACCTTGGTGACGCTTGGTTTCAGCCTCGGCGCGTGGTTTGCCGCGCAGCGTGAATATCAGCTACGGCCGCCGCGTTTCGACGCACCCATCGGCTAGCGCGAAGAACCATCTAGCGCCGCAACAAAACGACGCGGCGCGTTCTCGAAACCGCCATTGGACATGAACACCACATGGTCGCCGGATTGTGTCTGCGACTTTAGGGAAGCCAACAAATCATCGACGGTCGGGGCCGCCGATGCGCGGCCATGCGCTGAAAAATGGGGACTGATCAAATGCCAATGATGAGAATATTAGAAGCACCAAACTCAAGACGGAGGCTTTCACAATCGTCTGAGCTTTGAGCAAACGCAGTTTGGCTCACCTCTGACATCACCCTATCTTTCTAGCCACTTCCCAACTTCATCTAACGTGGTATCACCCGCACGGGTTACCTCGGTCAGCTCGCCACCATCACTGACATAATAAGTCACGTCTTTTATGGAAAACTTGAAACCAAGATGTTGACACGGCGTGACCCGATCCTCACACATTCGAACCCAATCGGTCCCACTGAGCGTAGTTGTAGCACCTGACACCTTATCTACGCCAACAAACCTAACATCATCGCAATCAATGTCACCCTCGGGACATGTCACAACGATTACGACGACACGCCTTGGTGTAGAGAGTACAGATGAATAGGATGCGCATGCTGAGCTAAAAAAGCCCAACAAGGCACTGGCTAATAGCACCAAAGATAAGCGATTCATTTCTTTACCACCCCGAATAGTCACCGTGGCTATAAATACGAAGCTCAGCGTTCCGACGATTAATGACCCCATTGTTGACCTGACCCTGAGACCTGTTGAATGCACGCCAAGCGTCATCAACAGAGTTATATGCAGTGGTAGCCTGCGGATCATTTATTAGCCGAAGAGCAGATGAACTCCGAAATGCTCCGGGACCAATGTTGAAGCACAGAATAACCAATGCATCAAACTGGTTTTGCGTTACCCCAACCGTCAATGCATCATTGACCGTATCGACCGTTGGCTGCATATCCGAGTCAAACAATGCGTCAGCCTGCGCTTGCGTAATACCGTTTGCGTATACATCCCAGTCCGCACTCGAAATCAGATGTCCGTAGCCTATGGTTGCCCCAGGAACATAGTGACCTGTATCGCGACCTGTCTGATCATCATAGGGCGTCAAGTGCAGCCTTTCGATACGCTTCAGCAAGTCCTTGCCTTCCTCGCTAAACGTCATCGTGGCCTTGGGCAGTGTGTCAATCACCACCTGATGAACCGAGCCAGGGTCTGTGTTCGTCGTAGACGTCGCAATGTGCGTATCGGTCATATCAGCTAACCAAGTAGAGGTGAAGATTTTCTACGGCAGAAGTAGTTACACGTATCGTCCTGCCTTGCATGTCAGTTACCCCCGAAGTTGTCGCGCCTGAATCGCCAACTATTTTGTATCGAACGTTAGAGCGAGGCTTTCCGTTTGTATCTAGCAATCGAAATTGCTGGTCGTGGGCGTTCATGGCTTCATTTGTAAGCGAGGCGTTGGCAGTGCTTACAGCACTGCCACTCATGTCATGAATGTATGAGCTGCGCCCGTAAACAGCGATGATTCGCGCTGAGCGATCGCATTTGCAGACAACGACGTCGCCCTCTACCGCTTCATGCGCTCGGATGGTGGCGTCGTACAAGCGCAGGCTGTAACCAGGTGTGCCTGGGCCTCCAACTATTGGTCCTGCGCTTTTGCAAACACCGCAATAGGCGCGATGCCCGATAAAAGCCTGATTGCGGAATCCCCCGTCATGCCCTTCAATGGTGCAATCGCGCAAACCTTCGATAACCTGGCTATTGCTACCGTTATCAAGTGGATCACCATCTACGACGTGATAAAAGACGGCCATTGCTGCTCCGATAGGCGCATTTGTTCCAAGCGTCCATCAGGCGCGAAGTTTGGAGCCAGAGAGAAGTGGAATATTCTGACTAAGTAGTAGTCATTGGCTCATTTTTGATCGTCGTCTCGTGACATGCCATCTACGGGAAAAGTGGAGAGCACCCGCGGTCGCACTATGACGTCGCCCAAAAAGCCTGAATACAGAGCGCAAAAGCCATTAGTCATTCAATTGCTTAACAAAACGACGCGGCGCGTTCTCGAAACCGCCATTGGACATGAACACGACATGGTCGCCGGATTGTGTCTGCGACTTTAGGGAAGCCAACAAATCATCGACGGTCGAAGCTGTCGTTGCGCGGCCATGCAGCGCGTCCGTCACGCGCTTGGCATCCCACGGCAATTCCGGACGATGCAGGAAGACCACCGCATCAGCATCGGCCAGCGATGGCGCGAGGCCATCAGCATGCGCGCCCAGCCGCATGGAATTTGAACGCGGCTCCAACGCAACGAGAATGCGCGCCTTGCCCACCTTGGCGCGCAAGCCTGCCAGCGTGGTAGCGATGGCGGTGGGATGGTGTGCGAAATCGTCGTAGACGCGCACGCCATCGACATCGCCAACAAGCTCCATGCGTCGTTTCACGCTTTCGAAGCGTTCGAACGCTGGCAGCAATGCACGCGGGTCAGCACCAGCCGCGGCGGCGGCAGCGAGTGCCGCCAGCGCATTCATCACGCTGTGATCGCCAAGCAGCGACCAATGCACATCGCCGATCGCTTCGCCTTTGTAGCGCACGGAGAAAGCAGAACCGTCCGCAGCGATGAGTGTGGCCTGCCAATCGCCCTTGCCAATGCCGAATGTTTCCACCGGCGTCCAGCAACCCATCGCCAACACTTCTGCGAGATACGCGTCGTGCGCATTGACGATCAATCGCCCGTTGCCGGGTACGGTGCGCACAAGGTGATGGAACTGGCGCTGGATCGCCGCGACATCCGGAAAGATATCCGCGTGGTCGTATTCCAGATTGTTGAGGATCGCGATGCGCGGACGGTAGTGCACGAACTTCGAGCGCTTGTCGAAGAACGCACTGTCGTACTCATCCGCTTCAATCACGAAATGTTTGCCCTGCCCCAGCCGCGCGGAAATGCCGAAGTTGCCGGGCACGCCGCCGATCAGGAATCCGGGCGCGAGGCCCGCGCTTTCCAGCAAATGCGCCAACAAGCTGGTGGTGGTGGTTTTGCCGTGCGTACCGGCCACGGCGAGCACTTCGCGCTCGACCAGCAAGCGCTCGCCTAACCATTGCGGCCCGGATACGTAGCGCAATTGCTGGTCGAGCATGTATTCGACCGCAGGGTTGCCGCGCACCATGGCGTTGCCTACTACCACGAGATCCGGCGCAGGCTTAAGGTATTCGGCTTTGTAGCCTTGCATCAAATCGATGCCCAGCGCTTCGAGCTGCGTGCTCATGGGCGGATAGACGTTGGCGTCGGAGCCTTCCACCGTTTCGCCAAGCTCGCGCGCCAGCGCAGCGACGCCGCCCATGAAGGTGCCGCAGATGCCGAGAATATGCAGACGCATGTTGAACCTGTTTGGATGTGTCGTTGCGCGAGGAAGCGCACATGGCAAACGGGCCGCTTATCGCGGCCCGTGCGATCAGCCGTTGGCGGCCGCTGTTTCGTTCGATAGCGCGCGCTTGACGCGTGCGGTGACCTCGTCCAGCTCGCCCACGCCGTCCACCACTTGCAGCTTGCCGCGGCGGGCGTAGAAATCGGCAACCGGCGCGGTCTGTTCCGCGTAAACCTTGAGTCGGTCGCGCACCACGGCCGGATCGTCGTCACGGCGATGCTCGGCCGCGAAGCGGATTTCGCAGCGGCCGATGATCACTTCGTTCGGCACCTCAAGCTTCACCACCGCATCGAGCGGCTGGCCGATCTTGGTGAGTAGATGATCGAGCGCATCGGCCTGCGCGAGGTTGCGCGGATAGCCATCGAGGATAAAACCGGACTTGGCATCGGATTCCACCAGACGCTCTTCCAGCATGCCGAGCAGGATGTCGTCGGACACCAGCTGGCCGGCATCCATCACGGCCTTGGCCTTGAGGCCCAGAGGGGTGCCCGCTTTCACCGCCGCGCGCAGCATGTCGCCGGTCGAGATGTGCGGCACACCAAATTCGGCCTTCAGCCGGGCGGCCTGGGTACCCTTGCCCGAGCCGGGCGCACCAAGGAGGACAAGTCGCATAGAACTCCACAAGATCCGCATTCTGCCGCACACTGCGACAGTTCCGCGGATTCCCAGACGAATACGGATCAAGGTAGCGTCTGCAGGGGGTGCCGTCAAACCGCGCATCCATTGAATCGACGCCAAGTATCTGATGTGCATGCAATCTGTGACAGAAGGCTTATTGTCACACTGGCCTACGAATTGCCCGGAGAATACCCATGAAGTCCAAAGCCCGCCCCGCCCCCGGCCGCTTGCTCTATGCCCAGTCCGGTGGGGTGACCTCCGTGATCAATGCCAGCGCCGCCGGCGTCATCCAGAACGCCCGCGCGCATGGCATCAAAGTGTATGCGGCGCGCAACGGGATCCTGGGCGCGCTGCGCGAGGAACTGATCGACACCAGCAAGGAAACCACCGCAGCCATTGAGGCCCTGCGCCACACGCCTGGCGGCGCCTTCGGCTCGTGCCGCTACAAGCTGAAGTCGCTGGATGCCAATCGCGCGGAATACGAACGCCTGATCGATGTGCTGCGCGCGCATGACATCCGGTGGTTTCTGTACAACGGCGGCAACGATTCGGCCGATACGGCGCTGAAGATCTCCCAGCTCGGCAAGGCAATGGACTATGACATCCGCTGCATCGGCGTCCCCAAGACCGTGGACAACGACCTGGCAGTAACCGATTGCTGCCCCGGCTTCGGCTCCGTGGCGAAGTACACCGCCGTCTCCACGCTGGAGGCGAGCCTCGATGTCGCCTCGATGGCCGATACCTCGACCAAGGTGTTCATCCTGGAAGTGATGGGTCGCCACGCCGGTTGGATCGCCGCTGCCTCCGGACTGGCTGGCGAAGGTGCCGATGCACCGCCGCACATCATTCTGTTTCCGGAGCGCGTGTTCGATGAAGCAGCCTTTATCGCCAAGGTGAAGGCCACCGTCGAACGCGTGGGCTGGTGCACCGTGGTGGCCTCGGAAGGCATCCGCAATGCCGAAGGCCAGTTCCTCGCCGAAGCGGGCACGCGCGATTCGTTCGGCCACGCCCAGCTGGGCGGCGTTGCACCGGTGCTCGCCGCGCTGGTGAAGGACAAGCTCGGCTACAAATATCACTGGGCACTACCCGATTACCTGCAGCGCTCTGCGCGCCACCTGGCCTCCAAGGCCGATGCGGAACAAGCCTACGCCGTGGGCAAGGCAGCGGTCGATTACGCGCTGGCAGGTATGAACGCGGTGATGCCGGTGATCGTGCGCACGTCCGATGCGCCTTATCGCTGGAAAATCGAACCGGCAGCGTTGGACAAGATCGCCAATCGTGAGAAGAAAATGCCCGCGAGTTTTCTCACCCGCGATGGCTTTGGTATCACCGCCGCAGCGCGCCGCTATCTCTCGCCGCTGATCCAGGGCGAGGCACCGCTGCCTTACGGCCGCGATGGGCTGCCCAAATACGTGCAGCTGAAAAACGTGGCCGTCACCAAGCGTCTGCCTGCGTTCGAGCAATGAACAAAGCTTGGCCTCGCGAATGTCTCCGTCGTCCCGGCGAAGGCCAGGACCCAGTGACGTGAGCATGCGGCAAAGACGCGGGGTCCCGGCCTTCGCCGGGACGACGGATCGAATGCTTGAAGGTCATTTCAACGCAATGACAGACGGGTAACGCATAGCAACAGCCCCTTCATCCGCTGCGCCGCACAACATTCCGTCACACATCCTCTGCCTATACTCGGTCGGAACCGTCCGTTCTGGCCGGTCGACACCACTTGAGGGGAGGCACCGATGCTGCAGCAGTATGGCTTGTGGATCGCGTTAGCTTGCGCGGTCGTGGCGATTTTGTACGGGGCAATTTCGGTTCGTTGGGTGCTGGCGCAATCGCCAGGCAACGAACGTATGCAAGAAATTGCCGCGGCTATCCAGGAAGGCGCGCGCGCCTACCTCAACCGTCAGTACCGCACGATCGCGCTTGTGGGCGTGGTGTTGCTGGTCATCATCGGGTTTGCCCTGGATTGGGGCACGGCGATCGGTTTTGCGATCGGCGCCATCCTGTCGGGCGCAACGGGTTATATCGGCATGAATGTCTCGGTACGCGCCAATGTGCGCACGGCCGAGGCAGCACGCGGTGGTCTTGCCTCCGCGTTGAACGTGGCGTTTCGTGGCGGTGCGATCACCGGCATGCTGGTGGTGGGGCTCGCCCTGCTCGGTGTAGCAGGCTATTACGGACTGCTCACGCATTTCGGCTACGACACCGATCACGCGCTGCACGCGATGGTTGGCCTGGCCTTCGGCTCATCGCTGATCTCGATCTTCGCGCGACTGGGCGGCGGCATCTTTACCAAGGGCGCCGATGTGGGCGCGGATCTGGTCGGCAAGGTCGAAGCAGGCATTCCGGAAGACGACCCGCGCAACCCGGCGGTGATCGCCGATAACGTGGGCGACAACGTCGGCGACTGCGCCGGCATGGCCGCCGACTTGTTCGAGACCTATGCGGTCACGCTGATCGCCAGCATGTTGCTGGGCGGTGTATTGGGCGACCAGGCTGGCACCAACTCCGTGCTGTATCCGCTGATGCTTGGCGGTGCATCGATCATCGCATCGGTGATCGGCACGTTCTTCGTGCGCGCCCGCGCCGGCGCCAAGATCATGAGCGCGCTGTACATGGGCGTGATGGTCTCGGGCGTGCTGGCGGCGATCGCCTTCTGGCCGATCACCAAAACGCTGATGGCCGATGCCACGCTGGGTGTGACCCGCTTGTATGGTAGCGCGCTGATCGGCTTGCTGCTGACGGCCGTGATCGTGGTGATTACCGAGTACTACACCGCGACCGAGTACGCACCCGTGCGTCACGTGGCCAAGTCGTCCACCAC
>CAJCJD010000152.1 GCA_903970555.1 Vulcanimicrobiota bacterium | reverse complement strand
AGCGGATTGCCCTTCGGCTCCGGCGGCGGCGGTGGCAATTCGTAGGGCGAGCCGAGGATCGCGCCGAATAGAAAGATCAGGTGCACCAGCAACGCACCCAGCAATCCGGCGACTTTCATCAGACGATCGCGCGGCCTGTCTCGAACGCTGCGCCGATAGACGATCGCCCACGTCGCCGCATCGCGTGGCGATTTGATCAAGACGACCGGTTTGGGCTGGGCTGGTGGCCCCGGCGGCGATGGCGACATGACGCCAGTGTAACGGGCGAAGCGGAATTTCTTGACGTTCGTCCAGCATCACGACTGCATTGCTAGCGCTGATCCGCGAAAGCGCCGGACATCTTCCTCAGTGTTCGGGCCCGCGTGCCTGTTTTTGAGCATCCACCGCGCGCGCAGGCGTATCTACCGGGCACCCGTAAGGCAACGGCTTGCCAGAGTTGTAGTCGGCTATGCAGGTGGCGAGATCGGGTGCCTTGGGTTTGGGCGCGTCTTTTATCAGCGATGCAGGCGCCATGTTCAAGCGTTCGTCGCCATCGTTCGAAGGTGGCGGCGGTGGCGGGTCGCCGCCACAGCCACCCGCGAGCGCGGCAAGCGAAATGCCGCAATGAATGCGAATGCCTTTGGGCAGTTGGATGGTTTTCGACACGGTGGTTTTTTCGACCACCTTCTTCAAAGCATCGTCGATCGCATTGGTGTCTTTGCGCCAATATGGATCCAACGCCGTCGGCTTGTATTTAACCGGATCGCGATCGTGCATGATCTGCGTATCGCCCTGCGGACCGCGTTGCACATAATCGGCAGTCGGCGCCGCCGGTGCGCTGGACGCATTCGCCGGCAGAATGATCTGGCCGCTGCGATCGAACAACACCGCATGTGTCGAACTCGCCGGTGCCGGCTGTGGTGTCGAGGTCGGGATCGGCGCCGGCCCGGGCATATGCAGTGTCATCGCGTTTTTCGAAACCGGCTCGCGCGCGGGTCGCGGCGGCGGCGTCAAAGGTGGCGGCGTGACCTGCGCATTGCTCGAAGCATGAAAAATCAGCCGCACTTGCATGGCCGTGTCGGGTTGCGATGGCACCATTTCAGCTCGCCGCAAGCTTGGCTTCATCTCGTACCAGGCGACGGTCACGAACAAGACGTGCAGAACCAGCGCGATCGACAGCGCCACCCACAGGCGGCGATGATCACGCGGAGCTTTGCGCCAACGCATCTGATGCAGCATGGCGCGAGTGGGTCCGTCGAACGGGGCTAGTCCGCGATCCTTGTCGGGGGGCGGGGAGAACCAGCGGTGATGTTCGACCTCGTCGGGGCGTTCGATAAGCCGTCCTCGGTGTGTTGCCGGCCGCCTCTTGTGGCCGTTATCCAGATATAGATGCCACACAGACCTTTCGAAGGCCCCACGGTTCCATTCTGTCGCGCCGCCGATCACATCGCGTTAACACGTGCGGCGTCTTCGCACTGCAGCTTGACCATCCCGTGCGATGGGAGAAGTCTATACAAGCGGCCCAGCGCCGCCTCCCGCCATGACCGCCCCTGCGTCCCGCACGCGAAGGACGACCATGACGGCCCGCCATCGTCAGCCGCCAAGCGCGGCCTCGTGCGGCGCCGCACGGTCTGTGCCCGCACGATCCCGCGCCTTCTGCAGAGGAGGGTCGCATCGTGTCCTACCACACGGAAAATATCCGCAACATCGCGCTCGCCGGTCACGCCGGCGCCGGCAAGACCACGTTGTTCGAGGCCTTGCTGCAGGCCGGCGGCGTCATCCAGACGATCGGATCGGTGGAGCGCGGCACCACCCAGTCGGACACCGACGTGCAGGAGAAAGCACGCGGTCATTCCATCGATAGCTGCATCGCCGGCATCGACCGCGGCGATAGCCACATCAACGTGATCGACACCGCCGGCTGTGCCGATTTTCGCGGCTGCACGTTATCGGCCTTCGCCGCCGTCGAGACCGTAGCCGTGGTGGTCAACGCCGCCACCGGCATCGAACATGGCACACGACGCATCATGGAGCACGCGCGCGATCGCGGCCTCGCCCGTCTATTGGTGATCAATAAGATCGACACCGAAGGCGTAAATCTCGCTGCATTGGTCGACGCGTTGCGCGATGAATTCGGCAACGAGTGTTTGCCGGTGAATCTTCCCGCCGAACACGCCAGCCGCGTACTCGACTGTTTTTTCCATCGCGATGGCAAGACCGATTTTTCATCGCTGGCCGATGCGCATCAGCAAATTCTGGATCAGGTGGTGGAGATCAACGAAGCCACCATGGGCGCTTATCTCGATGCCGGCGAAGAAGCGCTGACGCCGCAGCAATTGCACGATGCGTTCGAGCAATGCCTGCGCGAGGGGCATTTGGTGCCGATCTGTTTCGTCAGCGCGCGCACCGGCGCAGGCGTCAGTGAGCTGTTGGATATCTTCGATCGCTTGCTGCCGAATCCGGCCGAAGCCAACCCACCGCCGTTTCACAATGCCGATCATATGCAAATAGCCGTCGACCCCGATCCAAACTCGCATGTGATCGCCGACGTATTCAAGGTGATCAACGATCCGTTCGTGGGCAAGCTGGGCGTCTTTCGCGTGTGGCAGGGCACGATCCGGCGCGATAGCCAGTTGTTCATCGACGACAACCGCAAGGCGTTCAAGGTCGGCCACTTGTTTCGGCTCAACGGCAAGACACACGTGGAAGTCGATCAGGCAATTCCGGGCGACATAGCCGCCGTTGCGAAGGTGGAAGACATCCATTTCGATGCAGTGCTGCACGACTCGCATGATGAAGACAGCATCCATCTCGCACCCCTGCACTTCCCGCAGCCGATGTTCGGTCTGGCGCTGGAACCGAAGCACAAAGGGCACGAACAAAAGCTCTCGCAAGCGCTGTCGCGATTGACGGAGGAAGACCCCTGCTTCCGCATGGAACATCACAAAGAACTCAACGAAACCGTGATACGCGGCCTCTCCGATTTGCATCTGAAAATCATGCTGGAACGCATGAAGGATCGTTACGGCGTGGAGGTGATCACGCATCCGCCGCGCATCGCTTATCGCGAAACCATCGCCGGTTCCGCGGAAGGCCATCATCGGCACAAGAAACAAACTGGCGGTGCGGGCCAGTTCGGTGAAGTATTCCTGCGCGTGGATCCACTTGAACGTGGCGCGGGTTTTGAATTCATCGATGCGGTAAAAGGCGGCGTTATTCCCGGCCAGTTTCTACCCGCCATCGAAAAAGGCGTACGCCAGGCAATGGAGAACGGGGCGGTGGCGGGCTATCCGCTGCAAGATCTGCGTGTGACCGTGTATGACGGCAAATACCATCCAGTCGATTCGAAAGAAGTCGCCTTCGTCAGCGCCGGCAAAAAAGCATTTCTTGATGCCATCGCCAAGGCGCGGCCGATCGTGTTGGAGCCGATCGTCGACGTGGAAGTGTCGATTCCGGAACTCAACGTCGGCGACGTCACCGGCGGACTGGCCGGCAAGCGTGCACGCATCATGGGCACCGATGCGCGGCGCGGCGGCGAATTGGTGATCAAGGCGCAGGCGCCGCTGGCCGAACTCACCGACTACCCCACCGAACTGAAAGCCATGACCGGCGGTCGAGGTCGCTACAGCCTCGATCTCAGCCATTACGAACCGGTTCCACCGCCCGTGCAGCGACAGCTGAGCGAAGCGTGGAAACCGAAACTGGAAGAGGACTGACATCGCTCGCCCCATCACTCACCGACCGGCCGGGCGACATGGCAGTCATCCGGCATCCTTCCCATGTCGTGGATGCGGCTCTAGCGTCCCGGTGGCATGAACCATCTGGCTCTCGACGACACGTTTTCGGGCGCCAACCTAACGATTATGGAGGGCCGCATGAGTCGTGCCTTCGTTAAAGATGACAATGGCGATGCTCATGACGCATTGCCTGATATGCCGCTGAGCGATCACCCCAATTACGAGACGTCGCGGGGTATGACCATGTTGCGCGAGCGACTGGTCAACATGCAGGCACGCCGCGACGCGCTGAAAGCCATCGAAGATGATGCGCTCGCAGAGCAGCGCGAACTCGCCTCGCTGGAGCGCGAACTACGACGGCTAAGTGCACGCGTCGCCAGTGCCATCGAGGTGGATCTTTCCAAGCAGCCGCGTGATCGGGTTGCATTTGGCGCGACCGTCACCGTAGAGAGCAACGAAGGCGAACGACGCTGGCAAATTGTCGGCGAGGATGAAGCCGACGCCGAGCACGGCCTGGTGAGTTATGTATCGCCGCTGGCCAGCGCGCTGATCGGTGCGCGCGTGGGAGATGAAGTGCGCTGGCAGCGGCCGGCGGGCGACATCATGATCGAGGTCATCGCCATCGATTATGAGTAACCCGGCGAGGCCCACCGCAGCGGGCGTCGCCAGTTCTTTGTCGCACTCAGCTCTTAGGCTTTGCCCTTAGGCTTTAGCAACGTGCCGGTGCACTTGGGCGAACCGCAGAGGCAGACCCACAGCTTTTTCAGGCGCGCGGTGTGCGGGACCTCAAGCACGATGCCGTAGTCGTAGGTGAGTTCTTCGCCAGGCTTGATATTGCGCTTGGCCTCGATGATCACCCGATCCTTGCGCGAATTGCCCTTCTCGTTTTCTTCGACGAAGGCTTCGCAATTGGGAGTGCAGCTGTGGTTGATCCAGCGAGCGATGTTGCCCTTGCGGTTCGCGTCGATGATGTAGTCATCGTTGAGCGTAAACAGGAAGGTGTGCCCGGTCTCGCCGCCGTCGCCGTACATATCGTCGGCTTCGTCGTGGGTCATCAAGGTGCCTTTGTACTCGATGATTTCCTCGCCCTTCTTGATCGGGGCCACGGCGAAGACACCATTGCCATGGATGGGGGAGCGGCGAGCGACGATGCGACGGGTCATGGGCGACAACGATTCAGGGGACGTAACCAGTAATGATGCCTGCTTCGCATGACGATGGGAACCGCGTATAGGGGACGAGTTTCAAACGTTTGGGCTTTCCAAAGCCCATTCCACCCGCCGCCCTCCCTGATATATATTCAAACAATCGTTTGAGGTGATTCCATGAAACGACTGCTCCAAGGATTGGCCCTTGTGATACTGGCTTGCCTGCTGGTCGCCTGCGGGCCGCAGCGCCAGAGCGTGTTCCCGCCCAATATCACCATCCAGCAGATGCGCGTGCAGCCAGATGGCACCTGGCAGCTCACCCTGCGCATCCAGAACAACAGCTACACCGGCATGAATTACCAGTCGATCGAAGGTCAGTTGCAGGTGGCACAGGGCATGCCGGTGCGCCTGCACGCCGCGTTCGACCTGGACATCCCCTCCTTCGCGGGTGATGTGCTGCAGATCGACGTGCTGCCGACCGATCCGATGAACCAGGCCCTGCAGGCAGTTGCCAAAAAGGGCAGCAGCGGCTCGCTGGCCTATGACATTCGCGGCACCGTGCATTGCACGCCCAATCTTGAAGACCACCCCGACAACAAGAATCCGCGCGACTTCGCGTTCGACCACAACGACTTTCTCTCGCCGGTCCCCGGCATCGTCAATACGTACCGCTGACCGCACACCGTACACGCCACACGAAGGATTTAAGCCATGACGCTCTATAAGGCTCCGCTCGACGATCAGCGTTTCGCACTCTTTGATTTACTCGGTGCCGAAGCCGTGCTCACCACACTGCAAGGCGGCGAAGGCCACACGCGCGACCTGATCGATGCCGTGCTCGAAGAAGCCGGCAAACTAAGCGAACAGGTGCTGGCGCCGACCAATGCGCCGGGCGACGAGGAAGGCTGTCACTTCGACAAGGCCACCCGCAGCGTCACCACGCCCAAGGGCTTCAAGGAAGCATTCCGCCAGTTCACCGAAGGCGGCTGGGCCGGCCTGACCATGGCCGAAGAATTCGGCGGCCAGGCGCTCCCCGCCGTCATGGGCATCACCACCACCGAAATGTTCCAGTCCGGCAACCTGTCCTGGAGCCTGTATCCGCTGCTTTCCGAAGGCGCCTGCCACGCGCTGGAAATGCACGGCACGGAGGAGCAGAAGCACAGCTACCTCAAGCCGATCGTGGCCGGTCAGTGGACCGGCACCATGTGCCTGACCGAACCGCAGGCCGGCTCGGATCTGGGCTTGCTCAAGACTCGTGCCGAACCGGGCGCCAACGGCAGCTACAAGATCACCGGCACCAAGATTTTCATCAGCGCGGGCGATCACGATCTGGCTGACAACATCATCCATCTGGTGCTGGCGCGTTTGCCCGACGCACCGGCGGGCAGCCGCGGCATCTCCATGTTCATCGTGCCGAAGTTCAAACTGAAAGCCGATGGCACGCCAGGCGAGCGCAACAACGCCTATCCGGGTGCGATCGAACACAAGATGGGCATCCGTGGCTCCGCCACCTGCGTGATGAATTTCGATGAGGCCGAAGGCTATCTGATCGGCCAGCCGCACAAAGGTCTGGCGGCGATGTTCACCATGATGAATGCCGCACGCCTATCTGTCGGTGTGCAAGGCCTCGCGCTCGCTGAACGCGCGCTGCAAAACAGCCTTAACTACGCGCGCGAGCGCCTGCAATCGCGTTCGCTGTCCGGCCCGAAATTCCCCGACAAGCCGGCCGACAATCTGCTGGTGCAGCCGGACGTGCGTCGCATGTTGCTCACCCAGCGCGCCTTGGTCGAAGGGTCGCGCGCGCTGCTGCTGTATTCCGCGCTGCAAACTGATATCGAATCGCGCGGCACCGATGAGGCCACGCGGCAGAAAGCCAGCGAACTGCTTGCCTTCCTGATTCCGATCGCCAAAGGCGTGGTAACCGAACTCGCGCAGGAATGCACCAAGGAAGCATTGCAGGTTTACGGCGGCCACGGCTTTATCGTGGAGAACGGCGTGGAGCAGTTCGTGCGCGACGCTCGCATCATCACGCTGTACGAAGGCACCACCGGCATCCAGGCGGCGGACCTGCTCGGCCGCAAGATCCTCCAGCTGAAAGGCGTGGGCTTGCAGCATTTCCTCGGCGAGGTGGGCGCGTTCTGCAAGCAGCATGCGCAGGACGAAGCACTGCGTCCGTATATCGGCCCGCTCGGCGCGCTGGCCAAGGAATGGGGCGAACTCACGCTGAAGTTGGCGCAACGCATCCAGAGTAACCCGGAAGAACTCGGCGCCGCCGCCAACGACTACCTCTACTACAGCGGCTATATCACCCTCGCGTACTTCTGGGCGCGCGCGGTGGCTGCTGTGGAGAAGAGCTCGCAACAGGCAGACTTCAAGCAAGCCAAGCGCGATACGGCAGCGTTCTACTTCGCACGCATTTTGCCGCGTACGCATTTGCACAAGGCAGCGATTGAAGCGGGTGCGGCGACGTTGCCTACTATTGCGTAAGCAAGGAACTGTATCTTGTGGAACAAAACGCCCGGTTAGTCCGGGCGTTTTGTTTTGAAGCCCCACTGGAAAACACATCATGTCTCACTGTCATTGACCAGCTTCGCTGTTGTAAAGCACCTCGGCGCAGGCCGGAATGACAATGATGGAGATTTTGGCAGTGCCACATGCCCTAGCCGTCCATTCCCGCTAGGCTAAGAAAGCACATCCAACGGGGAGTCACCATGAAGTCGAGTCGTGCCATGTTTGCGTGGCGCGGGGCAAAGCCCGCGTTTTTCACTCTGCTGCTCTCACTGAGCGGCGCCACCATGGCGACGGACGCGCCTGCTCAGCAATACCCAAACTATCCCAGCGAAACGCCCGCCAATTTCAAACCGGTCAGCAGCAGCTTCGATTACGTCGAACGCGACGTCATGATTCCAATGCGCGATGGCGTGAAGTTGAACACCGTGATCCTGATTCCGAAAAGCGCCAAGCACACCGGCATCGTGATGACGCGCACGCCGTACGACGCGAAGGAACTCACCCATCACATGATGAGCGGCCACCTCGGTCCGATGCTGGAAGGCTACGACAACGCAACCGATGTGATCGTGGAAGACGGCTATATCCGCGTAATCCAGGACATCCGCGGCAAATACGGCTCCCAGGGCGATTACGTGATGAACCGGCCGGTACACGGCCCGCTCAATCCCACGCCTGTCGATGACGCCACCGACACCTACGACACCATCGACTGGTTGGTGAAAAACGTTCCCGAGTCGAACGGTAAAGTCGGCACCATCGGCATTTCCTATGACGGCTTCGAGCCGCTGATGTCGCTGGTGAATCCGCATCCCGCGCTGAAAGTCGCGGTGCCGATGAACCCGATGGTGGATGGGTGGATGGGCGACGACTGGTTCCACAACGGTGCGTTTCGCGCGCAAAACATGTCCTACATCTACGAACAGAGCGCCAGCCGCGACAACAGCTACAAATGGTGGACCAACTATCACGACGAATACGACCTGTTCATGCAAGCCGGTTCCGCCGGTGAGCTGGGTCGCCAATACGGCATGGAGCAGCTCGGCTTCTGGAATAAGGTGATTGCGCATCCCGCTTACGATTCGTTCTGGAGCGATCAGGCGGTCGACAAGGTGCTCGCCGCACAGCCACTGAAAGTGCCGGTGATGTTGGTCCACAGCCTGTGGGATCAGGAAGACATCTACGGCGCGCTCGCCGTCTATCGCGCGATCAAGCCGAAAGATAAAAGCGGCGACATGGTGAAGCTGGTCATGGGGCCTTGGCACCACGGCCAGGAAATCGAAGATGCCAGTTCGCTGGGTGCCATTCGTTTCGGTAGCGACACCGGCAAATACTTCCGCGAGCACATCCTGCGTCCTTATCTCGCGCAATACCTGAAGGACGATGCGCCCAAAGCCAATATCGCACCGGTAACGGCATTCCAGACCGGCACCAACCAGTGGCAGCGGCTGGATCGCTGGCCGCTTGCTTGCGAAGAAGGTTGCGCCACGAAGAGCCGTCCGCTCTATCTGCATGCCGATCAGAAGCTGAGCTTCAATGCCCCCGCATCGGACGCGACATACGACGAGTACATCTCCGATCCCGCACACCCCGTGCCCTTCCGCGCCCGACCGATCCAGCCGATCGGCTATGACAACGGCCTGACCTGGTCGCAGTGGCTGGTCGACGATCAACGCGAGGCCTCCGGCCGTACCGATGTCGTGACCTATGTGTCCGACGTGCTCACGCAGCCGCTGACAATTGCCGGCGCGCCCACCGTGCATCTGGTCGCCTCCACCAGCGGCACCGACAGCGACTGGGTCGTGAAATTGATCGACGTGTACCCCGATCAGGTGTCCGAACAACCCGAGATGGGCGGCTACCAGCTGGCCGTTTCGATGGACATTCTGCGCGGTCGCTATCGCGAGGGCTTCGACAATCCCAAACCGCTCGCCGCCAACCAGCCGCTGGCCTACCGCTTCGATCTGCCTTCGGCCAACCACGTCTTCCTGCCCGGCCATCGCGTGATGGTGCAGGTGCAGTCCAGCTGGTTCCCGCTGTACGACCGCAATCCGCAGACCTTCGTGTCCAATATCTTCTGGGCCAAGCCGGGCGACTATCAGAAGGCCACGCAGCGTGTTTATCACGCAGCGGACCAGGCCAGTTACATAGCGCTGCCCGTCATCAGCAACTGATGCGGTACCCCTCGCGCCCTCTCCATCGGGAGGGCGCGAAGGCCGCGCATTATCCTTTTGGGTACTTCCACATCGAACCGACTTGGGTGTAGAACCGAACCTACCCATCCCCATTGACCGTTCGACGCAATGAGCGACAACCATTTTCTGATTCGTCTCGCCGAAGATGACGACGATTTCATTCTCGGCCTTGTCCCGCGTTTCGTGGATTTTTCCCTACCCTCCTGGCGTAAACGGCACGAATGCATCGAAAGCATTCGCAAGGATCTCAGCCGCCACTTGGACGAACAGCCCGCCAACAGCTATGTGTTCGTCGCCGAAAACGACGATGGCAAGCGCGTCGGCTTTGTCCATCTGCAAAAAACGCAGGATTACTTCACGGGCCGGTCCAACTGCCACATCTCCGATCTTGCCGTCGTGCCGCGTCACGAAGGCCAAGGCGTAGGCAAGGCATTGATCGCCCATGCGGAAGATTGGGCGCGCGAACATCAGTGCCAGCTCGTCACGCTTGCCGTGTTTCCCGGCAACGAACGCGCACGGGCGCTGTATGAAGCCGCCGGGTATCACGTCGATTTGTTCAGGCTGGCCAAGCCAACACCGACACATTGATGCCCTCGCGGGTAATCCCCGCGCACGGTCCTGGCGAACGCCGGGACGGTTGCCCGCGTAGCCAGCCCCGCGTCCAGCATGCCTTCTGTCACTGTTGCCCCGATCTCGGATGCGTTGTGCTGACAGCTTGAATACCGACGGGGCAAATGATGCAAGGGGAAGGTTCCGAATTCTCGATGACGCGCCGCGATCTGCTGCGCATGATCGGCGTAGGCGCCGGTAGCGCCGCGATGTACCAGGCGATGAGCAGCCTCGGCTTCGCCGCCGAATCGCCGTATCAGGGCACACCGAAGCTGCAGGGCGCACCGCGCGGTGCATCTGTGCTGATTCTCGGCGCAGGACTGGCTGGCATGGTGGCCGCCTACGAGATGCGCCAGGCCGGCTACAAAGTGCAGGTGCTCGAATACAACCACCGCCCTGGCGGTAGGAACTGGACGCTGCGCGGCGGCGATACCTACACCGAACTGGGCGGCGCCACCCAGCACTGTCAGTTTGATCGTGGGCTCTATTTCAATCCCGGTCCGTGGCGCATTCCTTATCACCATCGCGGAGTGCTGGACTACTGCAAGAAGCTGGGCGTGGCAATCGAACCTTTCGTGCAGATCAACCACAACGCCTACCTGCATAGCACCAACGCATTCGGCGGCAAGCCGCAACGCTATCGCACCATCAATGCGGATTATCGCGGCAACGTCGCGGAGCTGTTGGCCAAAGTCACTCAGCAGGGCAAGCTCGACGCGCCTGTGAGCAAAGACGATCAAGCGCTGCTGCTCGACTCGTTGCGCCAATGGGGCGCGCTCGACAAGAACTACGCTTACGTCGCGGGGCCGAACGCGAGCAATCGTCGCGGCTACGACAAGCCGCCTGGCGGCGGTTTATCGGCCAGACCGGTGGATTCCCAGCCGTTGCAGCTTCACGACGTACTGAATTCGCATTTGTGGTCGAACCTCACCGAGGGCGACAACTACGAATTCCAGACCACACTATTTCAGCCCATTGGCGGCATGGGCCGCATCGGCGACGCATTCGGTCACGCACTGGACGGATTGATCCACTACAACGCAAAGGTCACATCCATCCAGCAAGACGAACATGGCGTGACCGCCATTTACGAAGACACGCGTCATCCCGGCAGCGTGCAGAAAGCGCGCGCGGACTGGTGCATCTGTACCATTCCTCTTTCCATCCTCAGCCAGATCCCGATGAACGTGAGCGCGGCGATGGCCGATGCGATCGGCGCCGTTCCATATGCGGCAACGGTGAAAGTCGGCCTGCAGTTCAAGCGCCGCTTCTGGGAAGAAGACGATGATATCTACGGTGGCGTCACCGCGACCGATCTGCCGATCAACAACATCAGTTATCCAAGCAACGACTTCAACAAACGCGGCAAGGGCGTACTGCTCGGTGGTTATTTGTGGGGCCTGAACGCTTATGAGTTCACGGCGATGGCGCCCGATGAGCGAGTGCGCAGAGCCGTTGAGTACGGTAGCCAGATCCACCCGCAATACAAAGCGGAATTCGACAACGGTGTCGCCGTGGCATGGCATCGTGCGCCTTTCACCATGGGTTGCTTCGCGGCTTGGTCGGACGAAGCCCGCGCCAAGCATTACGACAACCTGTGCCAGATCGACGGCCGCATTGCATTGGCCGGCGAGCACGCCTCTTATTTGCCCGCGTGGCAGGAAGGTGCAGTGACATCAGCATTGGACGTCATTGGTCGCATTCATCAACGTGCGATGGCGGGAGGTGCCGCATGAAGTCCGCGGCGTTGCTTCTATGCGGTCTTCTTTGCATCGGCGTGACTCATGCGCAGTCTTCCGACAATGCGCTGTATACGCGCGCCACGCTGCATAACGCCAATGGCGAAGCTATC
This sequence comes from Vulcanimicrobiota bacterium, assembly GCA_903970555.1. Lineage (GTDB taxonomy): Bacteria > Pseudomonadota > Gammaproteobacteria > Xanthomonadales > Rhodanobacteraceae > Dyella_B. The sequence goes on along the minus strand of CAJCJD010000152.1, from coordinate 43,104 downwards.
TTCAAAAACATATGCCAGGGCTGCCATATGCCTGACGCCAAAGGTGCAACCGGCGCCGGTACTTATCCTGCTCTAACCGGCAATCCGCGTTTGGCTTCGGCACCCTACATGGCCGCCACGATCTTGTTCGGCAGGCATGACATGCCCTCCTTCGAAACCAAGCTAACGCCTAGCCGAGGCTTCGAGGACACCAAACTCAGCGATGCTCAGATCGCCGATGTCATCAACTACATCCGCACGCATTTCGGCAACCACTACCCCGACAGCATTAGCGCTGCGGAAGTCAGCGCAATGCATCCACAAGATGCTCCCCATTAACGGCGACACTCAATGCTCTTGGAAATCCAGCTTCCCCTAGGACAACCAGAAATATCTTAGTTAGCTTCAGTCCAGGTGGATTCAATGTCGTCCTTCACAGCATCGTCGACATCTGTGGTGGAGACGCCCAGAAGTTCGTTGACGCGGCCGTGCCGCATTCCATAGAAATGGCCGCCTCGCCTGTACGTGGCGGTCCAGTTGACGCGATCGGAATTCGCGTGCTCGTAATCGCCTTCGTACGTAAATCCGTTTTTTGTCTTGCCAGAAACGTTTGTCATGTCGATTGCCTTCGGGATAGGTCCCGAGCCCAGCATATTCCTTTACGAGGACTAGCGCGGACCGGATAACCATGCGCGGCAACGGCTGAACGTAGCGTGTGGAACCATGAACCTCTCGCGATTTCCACGGAACAACGAATCAAGTCGATCGCTTTTGGAAAATAGAGAGCCAGCGACGCACCAACGTACTTCGCAACAGCCAGCACATTACCCTCAACTAACATCTTCAAGCGCATGCTGCTTGGACGCAGGGAAAAGCCCCCTCTTTGGCAGGCGTCTCAGCTTCGCGGTCCTCTCCCTAACGCCATCTGAGTATTTCTCCGGTCAACGCCGGAGTCGCGGTTTTGGCCGCTCAAAATCCGCTATGCGGATCATCTCTCTAGGCAAACTCATGTCCAATCATGATTCGAACACCTTGCATGCTTCATCCAAGAATCTCATCGACACCGCGGCAGCTAACGGCTCTTTCCACAAGCTAGGTAAAGCCCTTGAAGCGGCTGAGCTGACCAACGTTCTAAAAGATTCTGGCCCTTACACCTTTTTCGCGCCGACGGATGCGGCGTTCGACAGGCTTCCCACGGGCACGCTGGAGAACTGGCTGAAACCCGAGAACAAGGCCGAGCTGGTTTCGGTACTCAAGTATCACGTTCTTCCAGGTCGCGCGTCCGCCGCTGATGTAGGCACCATGTCGCATCCTAAAATGATGCAAGGCCAGTCGGCTGCCATTACCAAGGAAGGCAACAAGATCAGGATCGATGGCGCCAATTTGATCAGCGTGGATATCGCATCCAGCAATGGCGTGCTGCATATGATCGACGCTGTTATCCAACCAACGGTACCGGCCACGAAACACTGATCGAAGCGTGATCGCTCTCGATGTAAATCAAAGCATCTTGATGCGAACAAAAAAGAAGCCGCCCGTTGGGCGGCTTCTTTACGATCACGTTTGAAGCAATCAATTCTTGGTGGCGTTCGCCGCTTCGACTTCTTCGCGCTGAGCAAGACGCTGCCCGACGCGGTCGATGTTCTGCAGCGACAGCAGGTGGGCGTAGATCCAGCCCATGGTGCCGTCGGTGAGGAACTGGTGCGCGGTCTGCGCGTCGATCTTGCGCAGCTTTTCTTCGTTGATGACGAACAAGCCATTGAGGTTGAGCACGTTGCCGTTGCGCTCAAGCCGGATATTGCGCGGCTCGAGCAGGTCGTGCTTGCGCAGCTCTTCCATGAACTGCTTGGTACGCGCCACATGCTGCTGGAATTCGCCGAGGAAGTTCACGGCGTTCTTCAGCATCTCGCTCTCGGTGCCATCTTCTGCGAAGAGGCGCTCGCCTTCCTGATCGTTGAAGCCTTCATAGCCTTCATCCAGGAACACCGTGAAATCGTCACCTTCTGTACCGGCCGGCTTTTCGGCCAGCACGAACGGATAGCGGCGCACGAAAGCCGGAATGTAGACGCCCTGCGCCCACTGGCCTTCGTTATCCAGAAACAGGTTCTCGCTCTGACGCAAACCGAGCAATGCCATCGGACCCGCGCTGGCCATATCCGGACCGGCGAACAGGATCGGAATGTCGCGCGCGGTGACCGGGAATTCAGTGCAGGTCAGCGGCACGGAGTGCACGTTATGCGCAAACTTGAGGTTCTGCACGCCCTTGATGCGCAGATCCTTGTGAGCGGTGCGATTGAGCGGTACCGGCCGCTCGTAGAAAAGGACTTCAGCCACGTTACTTACCTCTGCCCCGCCGTGCCGGGGTCGCCACCCAGGCTCCCCCTCCCAAACCCGGCGCCGGGTCTACAGATGAAAGACCACTATATCAGCGCCCGGTTCTCGGGGCGAATAGGCCCTGGTCCGCGATTTTTGGCTGTCGTGGCAACGATTTGCATGCGATTTGCAATCAATTTGGTCTATGCTCCCGGAAAACCGAGCACCGTTGCATCGATGGGGCGCTCTTTCGCTACTGGGTGAAGGACGAAACGCATGCTTATGGAAGTGCCAAATCGGGCCGACCTCAATTCGACCCGTGTGTTGTCGCTGGATGCCGCCGGCAGGATCTTGGACTGGATCAGCTGGCAGGATGCCGTTTGCCTCTACGTACGCGAAGCGGTTGCCTGGACCCTGGGCGACCCCTGCCTCACCGTCCATGGCGGCCACAACCGCCTGCTTGGCACGCAGAGCCGCATCCACCTGCATCCGATCGTCGCCAGCACCGGCCATTGCCGCGACCACGCCATCGATCCGGCGCCAGCCCTTACCAACAGCGCCCTTTTCGGCCGCGATCGCTACCTCTGCATGTACTGCGGCGAGCGCTTCAGCCGTGGCGAACTGACTCGCGATCACGTACTACCTATCTCCAAGCGTGGCCGGGACGAATGGGAAAACGTGGTCAGCGCATGCCTCGCCTGCAATCTCAAGAAGAGCAATCGCACGCCCCAGGAAGCCAACATGCCGCTACTGGCGGTGCCCTATCGGCCGAGCTGGGTGGAGCATTTGATCCTGTCCAACCGCAACATCCTGGCCGACCAGATGGAGTTTTTGGTCAGCCATTTGCCCCGGCATCGACGCGAAGCCTTGGCCTAAGCACCTCTCGGAACGGGGGATTTTCCATGGAACGGGCATGATCATGCCCCATGGCGACCCTTGCCCCGTTTCGACGCAAGGCCAACAATACGCAGATGATCGATCTGTCCCGCTATCCGCACCTGTCGCCCATCCACCACCCGGCAGACCTGCGGCGCGTTCCGGACGACCAACTTCCCCTCGTTGCCGATGAATTGCGCCGTTATCTGATCGAAGCGGTGGCCAGCTCCGGCGGCCATTTCGGCGCGGGCCTTGGCGTGGTGGAGCTCACCGTGGCGTTGCACCACGTGTTCGACACGCCGAACGATCGTCTGGTCTGGGACGTGGGCCATCAGTGCTACCCGCACAAGATTCTTACCGGCCGCCGCGACCGCATCACCACCATCAAGAAGAAAGGCGGCCTGGCGCCCTTCCCGCGCCGCGAGGAAAGCGAGTACGACACCTTTGGTGTCGGTCATTCGTCCACATCGATTTCCGCCGCGCTCGGTATGGCCATTGCGGCGCAACGTAAAGGCGATCACCGCAAATTCATTGCGGTGATAGGCGATGGCGCGATGACCGCCGGCATGGCATTCGAAGCCTTGAATCACGGCGGCAATGTCGGTGCGAACATGCTGGTGGTGTTCAACGATAACGGCATGTCGATCAGCGAAAATGTCGGTGCATTGGCGCGTATGACGGGTCGTGCCCCGTCTGCCGATGTATCCGTGCCAAGCACGGTGTTCGAAGATCTGGGCTTTCACTACACCGGCCCGATCGATGGTCACGACTTGCCGCAATTGCTGCAGGCGCTGCGCGCGGTGAAAGACCTGCCAGGTCCGCAGTTGCTGCACGTAATCACCACCAAAGGCAAAGGTTATGCGCCAGCGGAACAGGCGCAAATCGAGTACCACGCGGTGAGTCCGTTCGATCCAAATGCCGGGCTGGCAAAGAAGTCAGGGCCGTCAAAACCGACCTATACCGATGTCTTCAGCGACTGGCTATGCGATATGGCCGCAGTCGACGAACGCCTGTTCGGCATTACTCCTGCGATGCGCGAAGGCTCGGGGTTAGTGCGCTTCTCCAAGGAATACCCGCAGCGCTATTTCGATGTCGCGATCGCCGAGCAACACGCCGTCACGCTGGCCGCCGGCATGGCTTGCGAAGGTGGCAAGCCGGTGGTGGCGATTTATTCCACCTTCCTGCAGCGCGCTTACGATCAGGCGATTCACGATGTCGCGCTGCAAAACCTGGATGTGACCTTCGCCATCGACCGCGCCGGCGTCGTAGGGCCGGATGGTGCCACCCATTCGGGCAGCTTTGATCTGAGCTTCCTGCGTTGCCTGCCGAACATGGTGATCATGGCGCCGGCCGACGAAAACGAATGCCGTAGCATGCTCTCTACCGGCTTCCGGTACGACGGCCCAGCGGCGATTCGCTACCCGCGTGGCGGCGGCCCTGGTGTGGCCATCGGCAAGGATCTGGACACGCTGCCGATCGGCAAGGCTGATCTGCGTCGCCGCGGCCACGGGCTGGCGATCCTGAGCTTTGGCGCCATGCTCGCGCCCGCCGCGGAAATCGCCACTGAGCTCAAAGCCACGCTGGTGAACATGCGCTTCGTCAAACCCCTGGACGAGGCGATGATTCTAGAGTTAGCCAAGGATCACGATGCCTTTGTCACCATCGAGGATAATGCCATCGCTGGTGGGGCGGGCTCCGGGGTTGCCGAGTGCCTGGCCGCACACGAGGTGACCCTGCCGATCCTGCATTTGGGTTTGCCCGATAAGTACCTGGAGCACGGCACCCGCGAGGAAGTATTAAGCGAGGCTGGGCTGGATCTGCCAGGTATACGAAAGGCAATACGTGCACGCTTCCCCCAGCTCAGCTCGCTGAGTCAGGCCAGCGCCTGACACAATGAGCCCTCTAGAGCGGCCAGCATGCACTCCACTGCGCGCTGGCCGCTCTGCTTTATCAGCGTTTGTGAAGGCTTGGAATGGCACGCGGTGAACATCGCCGCGACTAACAGGATCGAACGGGGTCACGCCCCATGCAAGCGCTGTACTGCCACCTTATAAGGAGCCGTTTGGCCCGTGACTGAGTTTATCGTCCGACTTGTCCAATTCTGCCGGCGCTATGCCGTGTTAGTCGTGCTGTGCTTTTTCGCATTGGCCGGCATCAGTATCTGGGTGGCCGCGCACCGGCTGAGCGTGGATACCAACACGGACAATCTCTTTGCCAGCACACTGCCGTGGCGACAAAACGCCATGGCGTTCGATCGCGAATTCCCGCAGTTCAACAATGTGCTGGTGGCTGTAGTGCGTGGCGCTACGCCCGAGGAATCGGATGAAACCGCCGCAGCACTGGCCAACGCGATGGCGGCCGACAAAAAGCACTTTCACGATGTGACGCGTCCGGATGCCGATCCCTTCTTCCGTCAGGAAGGTCTGCTGCTGCTCGATCCAAACGACCTGTCCAAGCTGCTCAACTCACTGTTGAACGCACAGCCATTGTTGGGACCGCTGGCGACCGATCCTTCGGCACGCGGATTGTTGAACGGCGTGTCGCTGATGGCTGCAGGCGTGCGCATTCAGCACGCCGATCTCACCCCCTACAAGCCCGCGCTCGATCAACTGCGCCAGGTGCTGGACAACGCCGCTGCCGGTCATCCCACGCCGCTTTCCTGGCAGAGCCTGCTCGGCTCGGACGTCACCCAGCAGCCCGACAACGTGCGTCTGGTATTGACGCATCCCGTGCTGGAAGACGGCTCGCTGCAGCCGGGTCGTGCGGCCACCAGAGCACTGGAACGCATTCGCGATGGTCTGCCCGACGTGAAAAGCAAACGCGTGCGGATCGACTACACCGGCTCAGTGGCATTGGCTGACGTGCAGTTCGGCGCGCTGACCAAAGGCATCGTGGCCAGCACCGTGGCAAGCCTGCTGCTGCTCGCACTGTGGCTTTACCTCGCCATGCATTCGTTCCGGCGCATCATTCCGATCTTACTGACGCTGCTGGTCGGCTTTGCCTTGACGATCGGGTTCGCCTCCATCGCGGTGGGAACGTTGAATGTGATCTCGGTGGCGTTCGCCGTGTTGTTCATCGGCCTGGCGGTCGACTTTGGCATTCAGTTCGCCGTGCGTTTGCGCGAAATGCGCATGCTGCATCCCGAAATTGAAGTGGCGTTGACGGAAGGCGCACGCGTCTCCGGCAGCCAGATCGCCGTGGCTGCCGCTGCGACGGCATGCGGCTTCCTGGCCTTCTCGCCCACCAGCTTTGTCGGTGTCGCCGAACTGGGCACCATCGCCGGTGCAGGCATGGGCATCGCACTGGTGTGTACGCTGACCTTGTTGCCGGCACTGCTGAGCATCTTAAAGCCCGCTCGCCAATGCAAAGAGCTGTCGCTGCCTTTTGGTCCCGTGCTCGATGCGTCCCTTCATCGTCGCCATAAGCCGGTGCTTATCGTATTCGCGATACTTGGCGTGGCGGGCCTGATCGCTGCGGTACGCATGCCGTTCGATGCCAATCCGCTCAACACGCAGGATCCGAATTCCGAGCCGATGCGCACGCTGCGCAGCCTGGCCGACAACCCGGTCACCAACCCATTCAACATCAACATCATGGTGCCTAACCTGGACACTGCACGCACGCTCACCGACAAATTGTCGAAGCTGCCGGAAGTATCCAGCGTGATCTCCGCCGCCACCTTCGTGCCGGCCAATCAGCAGGCATCGCTCGATCAACTCGATCAAGCGCAGGTGCTGATGCTGCCATCGTTGAATGTCGATCCATCCGCACCATCGGTCACACCTGCCGCATTGCGCTCGGCGATTGCCGACACGCATGAAGCGATCGTCGAAGCCAACGCCGACATGCCGGCCGATTCACCGTTGCGCGGCATCGACGAAGCACTGCAGCGTCTTGCAAAAGTTTCGGATGCACAACTGATGGCGATGAACGAAGCCGTCAGCCGCTTCTTGCCCACGCAATTGGAAAGCCTACGCGACGCGCTGGATGCGAAAGGGGTAAGCCTTGCGACGCTGCCTGAATCGATCAGGCGCGACTGGGTCAGCCCCAATGGGCAAGTGCGCATACAGGTATCGCCAACCGTCAAGGAAGAAGACACCGCCGGCCTGCGTCGCTTTGTGGAGGCAGTGCAACGTATTGCACCGGATGCCGGCGGCCCCGCCGTCACCACCATTGCCTCGGCTGACACGATCATGCGTGCGTTCCAGCAGGCAGCCGTGCTGGCGACGATCGCGATCGCGATCGTGCTGCTATTGGTGATCCGGCGCCTGCGCGACGTCAGCATCGTGCTGCTGACGCTGGGCATGTCAGCGCTATTGACCGCCCTGCTCGCTCGCGCGTGTGGCATGGCCGTCAACTACGCCAACATCATTGCACTGCCCCTGCTGCTTGGCGTAGGCGTGTCGTTCAACGTGTATTTCGTGATGAACTGGCGCGCAGGCATGCGTCGCTTCACCAGTTCGGCATCGGCGCGCGCGGTACTGTTCTCCGCGCTGACCACCGGCACGGCGTTCGGCTCACTGGCACTCTCGCACGACCTTGGCATGGCCAGCATGGGTCGCATGCTGCTGGTCAGCCTGATAGCCGTGTTGCTGGCGACCTTTGTGTTCCTGCCCGCGCTGCTCTATGCGATCAAGCCACCTTCAAAAGTCAGCGGACTGGGGCATTGAAGACTACCCCTTCTCAAAAAGACGGAGGGGTAGATCGCTAGAACGGCATGTTGAAGGCAACGCCCACCGTGCGCGGCGTCGACATTTGCACCAGCATTGGACCACCGACGCTGGCAAGGAAGTTGACGGCCTCGTCGTTCAGCGTACCGATCGGCACCTCTCGATTGAGCACGTTGCGCACGTAGAAATCGATATTGGTGCCGTTGCGCAGATTCACGCCCGTGTTGAGATCGAGAAAAGTAAAACCGGGCAGCTTGAAGTTCGGATCGCTGGTGTCACCGTTAAAGCCGGCGTTGCGATGACTGGACGAGCGCAGATTGGCACCGGCATACGCATCCGTGCCTGCAAGCATGAATTTGTACTTTCCGCCGAGCGTGCCCGCCCATTTCGCCGAATAAGGCAGTGGCGAGTTCGGCGCAATGCCGAGCTCCGGATTGCCGTTCAATGTGTGGGCATCCGTATAAGCAGACGATGCGTTGAACTGCCACGGCCCATTGGAATAACTCGCCTGCATTTCCACACCTTCGATCCGCGCGTCGCCGGCGTTCTGGATGATGGTATTGCCTAGCGTGTAGGTATAAAGCTGCAGGTGATTCCATTCGATGTCATAGCCATCGATACCAACGTTCAAATGGCCATCCAGATGACTGCTCTTGTAACCCAGCTCATAGCTTTGCAGGTTGTCCGAACCGAACGTGTCTCTGGCGTTGGGGTTGGGACCTAGCAGCGTGCTTTGAATAGGCGCCTGCAAGCCGCCCGGCCGATAACCGGTGGAAGCACGCATGTAGTAGCTATCCTGGCTATTGGGTCGCCAGCTCAGGGTGATCATCTTGGTGACGTCATCGCTGAGCAGGTGCTCGCGGAATCCGCCGGGGCTGCCCGCCACCGGCCCGTCCTCGAAATTGGAAAGGTGTTGCGAGTTACCGCTCGCTCGCGCGCCGATAGTCAGGTCGATTGTCGGATCGGCGTGCCAGGTGATATCGCCGTAACCGGCGTACTCCTCGAAACCTGCATTGACCTGTTGTTGGATCAAACTGGTCAGCCCCGGCGACGATGCGTTGTTGCCTTCCAGCACGTACTGCTCCCACACATTCTCGCGATTGAACCACAGACCGCCAAGCCAATCGAAGTTGTCGTTCTTACGCGAGGTAAGGCGGATCTCTTGCGATGTCTTGTGCACGGTGTACTGCGAATCCACATACAAACTGCTGAGTTGCTGATCGATACCAAGCGCCGGGCCCAGCAGATTCAACAGTGAAAGAAACGAATCGGGATAGTCCTGCACGCTGTGATTGGTGAAATTCTGATACGAACTGATCCAGTCCAAGGTAGCCCAATCGAAATCGTAGGCAGCGCTGAAGGAGTACAGCTCCAGCGTTTGCGTAAACGGTTCACGATGGTTGAGCTTACGATTGTAGGGACCCCCGGAAATCGGCTGCCCCTGCAGATTGAAATCCCCCATCGACAAACCATCCGCCGCGATCCGTTGCGCCATGGCCGTGACATTCAACGTCAACTTGTCGATCGGATCGATTTCCAGCTGCATCCGTGCGCCCTTGGTATGCGTGCGATCGGCACCACCGGCAGGCGTTTCGCCAACCGCTTGATAGACACCGGTGGTGTGCTGGTCCACGGCGGCAATGCGCAAGGCTGCCTTGTCCTTCACCAACGGAAGATTGAGCGTGGCATGTTCGGAATAGCTCATGCCACCGCGCTGCGTGTTGGAGACATCGCCACCCACGCTGCCGGAAAAGCCGCTCGTATCAGGTTTGACGGTGCCGTATTTCACCAGGCCGCCCATCGAACCGGCGCCGTACAGCGTGCCCTGCGGACCATACAAAAACTCGATGTGGTCGAGATCGAGCAACGCGGGATCAAACACGAACGTGGCAGCCGCCGCGTACACCGTGCTGCCGCCTATCGGCACATCGTCGATGTAAACCGATACCGTGGGGCTGGTCTGGTTGCCAGTCGATACACCGCGCATCACCAGCTCGCCCTGTCCCGCGCCACCGGCGCTGGCGAAGAACACACCAGGCTGATACGACACGTAGTCGTTGAGGTTCTTCGCACCTAACTGCTGTAACGCCGTGGCCGACACGTTATCCACGTGCATTGGCACTTCACGCTCCGGCTCCCTGCGGCGATTCGCTGTCACCATCACTTCGCCCAGCGTGACCGCAGGCTTGCTGGCAGGAGGTGATGGTGTTGCTGCGTTGCCGGTATTTGGCGACGGCGACGGCGCGACAGTTTGTGCCATGACGGCTGGCGCCGCGGCAGGTAATGCCAGAGGGATCAATAGCAGGCCAATCAGCTGCGACAAACGTCGCGGTGCGAGCTGACGACGAACGACTACACGACGGCAATGGCTCATGACGGTATGTCCGGGACAGACTTTTTTAGTTTGCCCGGATGCACCGCTATAACCCGGGCCCGTTTCTGTTATGACTGCAGTCTACGCCGATGTCTGCGCCAAACCACAATCGTTGCTAACTGCCAGACCAGCAGCCCACGCTGACGCGATCACGTTGTTCCATATCGGTCGCCGTGAAGACGTCAACAAAACCCGCGCTGCGTAGCAACATACGCACTGCTTCCCCCTGGTTCCAACCATGTTCCATCAACAACCAACCATGCGCAGCAAGATGATGCGTGGCGTCGCTGACAATGCGGCGGATATCCTCAAGCCCATCGTGCCCAGCGGCGAGTGCGCTCAGCGGTTCGAAGCGCAAATCACCTTGTGTCAGATGCGGGTCGGCGCTTTCGATATAGGGCGGGTTGGAAACAATCATGTCGAAACGCTGATGCTGCAGTGGTATGAACCACTCCCCTTTCAGGAAGCTTACATTGGCGATGTTGTATCGAGTGGCATTGCGCTGTGCCACGGCAAGCGCGTCAGCACTCATATCGGTAGCTACAACGTGAGCGCGCGGACGTTCATGCGCAATCGCCAATGCAATGGCACCGCTGCCTGTTCCAAGATCCGCCACGCGCCATGCCGTTTCGTTCGACAATCGCTCCAGCGCCAGTTCAACCAGCCGTTCGGTTTCAGGGCGCGGTATCAGTGTCGCCGGTGTTACTTCCAGATCGAACATCCAGAAGCCGCGACGTCCGGTGATGTAAGCCACCGGTTCGCCCGCTTCGCGGCGCGCCACTAATGCCGTGTAAGCGTCGACAACTGCGGGTGCAAGCGTGTCGTCGGCGTGCGCAATCAACCAGCTTCGCGGCTTCGCTAGCACATGGATCAAAAGCATTTCCGCATCGACTCGTTCGCCGAGTCGATGCGTTGCGTCGGTTAAAGCATCACGTACATTAGTCATCATGCATCGTGTCGACGGCTGGGTTGAAGGGTACCGGCGGTGGCACGGATTGTTTCGGCCCAGGCTTACGCCAGTAACCACCCTTGGTCCACGCATCGAAGCCCCAGCGCAACCAGCCAATGAGTGCGTTCGCTAACCATAAAGCCCAAGCGAGCATGGCGACTTTGTAGAACCACAGCGATACGCTAAATACGCCCGCTTGCGGCAAAACTTCCTTGGCCTGATCGGCAAACCAGCGCAGTGCCCATGCCGTTGAACCGTTGCCGGCGACATGCATGTCGGGCAACCCAAGCAACCCCTTCGGCACGGCGGAAACTAGCACCGCCAATGCCAGCACGGTAATCGCAGCGAGTGCGATTTGCGCCAGATTGAACGTCGTACTGCCAAGCCGCGTGATGACCGCATCGTGTTTCGCACGCAGCCCAATGATGATCAACCAAACCACCACGAACGCATAGGCACTCCATGCGAATGCCGAAAAGCCGAGTCCAAGCAGCAACCAATGGTGGAAGCGCAACGGTGTCGGCGCGTAGCGGCCCAACAACCACGCTGCCAGCAGAAGCACAACCAATTGCGACCAGTACAGCACCGCAGGCCCCACGCTAGGGCCCCATGTCCACAACACCCAGCGATCCTCGGGCAACGTGAGGTCGAGCGCTATGTTCGCCGAAGGCGCACCAAGGGCAATTGCCGACGTCGCGATACTCAGGCCGACACCATGTGGCTCGCGCAGGCGGATCGTGTAGCGGTGTTTGCCGGGCAATAGCGGCAAACTCAGCTTGTCATCCTTCACGGCAAGGCTGAGCGAATCGTCGTCGCGCGTGGCGCCAAGCAATTCCGTACCAGCCGGCAACGCGATGGCATGTTCGCCACCCCGCGTGCTACGTGCAAGCAGATCGAGCGTCGTCTCGGTCGCACGATCGCCGACATTGGCGCTTGCATTCACGCTATCGAACGCAAGACGATCGCCATCGATGGCCTTGGGTCGGCTGACGATCAGTGACAGCGTCTCATTCGGCAGTGGCTCGAAGCGAAGGCCGTCACTGCTGTCACTTACGGGTACGCCCTTGGCCTCGACATGCCAAATTGGCGACGCATGCAACTGCCAGATCTCCGCACGATCGCCAAGTGTGGGGGCCTCGATTTTCAGCATATCAGCGTGATCAAGGCGACTGGTCCAGGTGACTGCGCCTTGCCCAGCATTGAACGTGACGCCGATGCGCCCATCGTGGACTCGTGCGCTGTCGCCCAGGGGGTGCTCGCCCGACAACAGGGGCACATCGATAGTGAAACCGCCGTCGCTCGGTGCAACGCGCTCGACCGTGTTGACCACAGTCCAATCCACGCCCATTACGATGTCACGCGTTATGCGCACATAGGGCGGAAACGCCTGCTGCGGAAGCGGCGTCTGTTTACCGTCAGCAACCGTCTGGATGCGATTGAGCGTGATGCTGTCGCCGAGCAAGCGGCCGCCGTCGACGCCGTCGAGCGACCATCCTTGACCGTTGAATACCATCCACTGGGGACGCAACGTGAAATTCAGCGTTGTGCTATCGGTTGGTTGGACGCGATAGATCAATCCGATGTGATGCACCCCAGGCTCCAATCTCGCCAGCATCTGCTCATCACGCTTGCTGACCGTCGCGTCGGCACGCCCGTCTACATTCACACTGACCAACTGCAGACCCGCATCGACTTGCGGCAGTGGCAGCGCGATGGGTGCACCGACATGCACTTCCAATTCCAGCGCGACTTGATCGTCTTTTGCCTGCAGATTAGCGGTAGCGACAACTGCGCAATCCGGCGCGCACTTGGGCGCTTCCAGCAAGCGGCTTTGTAATTGCCTCAGCAACTCCTGGTTGGGCATTGCTTGCGCGTGGGCAATATGCGGCGCACAAGTAAACAACAGACATGCTGCCGCTGCGTTCCCTAGTCGCCAGTTGCGCCATGAGGCATCACTCGGATTGACCAGGCCGCGTGCCATGCGGCCAAGCAGGCCGATCAACAGGCCCAACATCAACACACGCAGCAGTCGCACGAGCCATGCCGGCGCGATGACGAGTCGCATACTTTGTTCTGGGGCGATGGGACCGGACCAACCCAATCGATAATTGTTGTCGACATCCCAACTGGGTTCGCCCGCGCCGGCTTGGATGATGCTGTGGCTATCTATTTCACTGCCAGGAGAAGAACTCGGCATCGCAGCACCCGTCACGGTCACACTCGCTAAGTTGCGATTCGACACGGAGGATGGTGTGTATTGAGGCATCGCAGAGGCTTCTGCTGGCGCAGGCGCTGGGGGCGTGGGAGCTGCCACCATTTCGGCTTGCTCCTCGATGACAGGTGCGATCTTTTCTTTTCGCACTCGTGCATAGTTTCCAACATAGCCTTCAGCCGCTTCCTGCCGCATCAATGCGGCGTAGCCACCATTACCTTCCAATTGTGGATGCAAGGCATCTTCCAATTGCGTCTTCGCGAAGGGCAATGTCCACAACACAGCCAATGCCAATGCAAGCGTGCCGGCAATCTGCGCAATCCACCGCAACCGGCCTGATGGCAATGCACGCATCAACAACGCGAAGGCGAGCGCCAAACCAAGCGTCCAACGCGGCGCACCAGTTTCGTGTTGCGACAAGATGAGGAAAAGCGCGGCAAGCACCGCCCATCGCCAACCCAGCAAGCGCCCAGCCAGCAAAGCGATCAACGCCACGACGAACAGATCCAGCAGGCTCCATTGCGCTACCCACGAATCCGGCGAACGATCTACACCGCTTGCACCAATCAGGCGATAGCCATACGGCAGATGCAAAACGGCATCGATGTTTTCCAGTGACACAAGCCACCCTGCGCTTGGCAGCGAGCCGCTGCGGTCTGGCACGCGCAAGCCAGCATGTAAATTCAGATCCGTGTTACGTAACTCGATACCTGTGCGTCGCTGCCCCGTGTCTGTAATCAGCAATGGCGTGCTACCCTGTGTCGCGCGCTGCAATTGCCATGGCGCGCCGACATCAAGGCGTTGCGTATGTAACACGCTGCCGGTGAGATGGTCGCTGATGTTGAAACCACGACCGTCGAAATCCAGCCAGATTTCACGCTGCAGATGAATCTGATCGGCCGCCTCGCCTTCGCCGCCGCGCGTGCCTTGATCGACAACCAGGCCATCGTTGCCATCCAGCACATAGGACGGCAAATCGCGCCATTCCTGCGGCACACCCGCTTGTGCGGCATCGGTACCGCGTCCTTCGACGCGCGTGCTGCGCAGACTCGGATCGTCGCTGTAACTCCATACTTCTTGCTTCGGCCATGGATCAGCCGGTAACGTCACGCTCACTTCGTGCAGGGTATTCGTGGCACGGGCGGACACGTGCACCACCCATTGCCCCGGACGCAGTTGCAGACGAATACGGCCATCGTTTTCCAATTGCGCGGGTACGTCGCTATCCAGCGCCGTGGCGATGAAGCCGTTGGGCAACGCAGGCCCCAGCAATTGTTCGCGCGCACTGCCCGTTACGTTCAATTGCAGCTGTGTTTCCAGCATCGCCGGCATGCCATCGGTCAGATGCCGATAGATGCGCACCGAAAGCGTATCGGCCTGGCGTTGCGCCGCCGCGGCCTCGCCCAGTGTCAGTTGATCGCCATTGCGCTCGATGCGGCCTACAGCGTTGCCATCCAGGTTCAGCGACACCAGACCAATGGACGACGGCACACCCAGACGCGCCGGACGCGTATCCCACGGCAGATCGCCTTTTATGGTGTAGTCGCCCGGCTCCAACCTGACGGCAGGATGGCCTTCATGGTTCAGCACCGGCCATGCTTTGTTGTTGACGACGACTTGCTGCGGCCAGCTGTGGTCATCACCTGGCAAGTCGGCCCACCCTTGCGCGTCGACATGCACATCGAGGCTGAAGTGGCCGCCGTCCTTGCTCGCATCCAGGGTCAGGCGACCGGGCCAGATGCATTGATAACTGCCTGCATCCGGGTTGCTGTTGGCCAGGAAAGGGCACGCGTGCTGAGGAGTGTCGTGCAAAACCCAGCCCTGCCAGTCGCGCAGTGCCGGAGGGATGTCTTGTGCCAGCAATGGCGTAACCACGAACAGCAGACCCAACATCCCTTTCCATCGACGCATGCGGCTTCTCCGTCCAGTGGGGTTTGATCCAGTTTAGATGGAATCTCGCCCCCGCTGAAAAGAGGAGCGGATAACCGTCGCACGACTAATGGCCTCTCCGCGCACAGCGCCACGGCCATAAAAAAACCGGGCGGTTCGCACCGCCCGGCGTCTATCGGCAATCAAAACAGCGATTAATGCAGGATCGTGGAAGGATCCTGCTTGGCCTTGAGAGCGGCGCACAGCAACGTCTCTTCGCGGGTTTGCGCCAGGCCACGGTCTGCACCGGTGACGTCTTTCAGGCGCGGCTGGAAATACGCTTGCAAACGATCCGCCTCCGCCTTGGAACAGCCGCCACCACCAGCCAGTGCCGGCAACCTGCCGCCGGCAAAGCTGCCAGTGCGGGCGACGACCTGGTCGTAGTGACCGGTGAACCAATGCCACAAGGCATCGCGTGCAGCCGGCGTGTCGTGGCTGCCGCGAAGAATGGCGGCCATCTCGCCCACCTTCACTTGCTTGGTCAAAGCGAAGTCACGCGCTTTATCGGCCAAGGACGGGGTGTCTGTCGCGCTGAGCCCCTCGAGCATGGCATTGCGCAGGGCCGGGTCGGTGGTCTGCGGCAGTTCGGCAATCAATGCACCGAGAGCCGGCTCGCCACGCTCTTGCACAGCAACCGCAAGTGCGGCGCCCAGCAGATCCGGATCGGCGGCACCGAGGTTCAAATGACCATCAGCTTTTTTGGCCAGCGCAGCGTCACCTTGCTTCAGTAGTGCCGAACGTACTTCGGGCAGCTTGAAGTCGAGTGCCAACGCCTCGGCCAAGGTGCTACGCAGCAAGGAGTCGCCATCGGCTTCGCCCGATTTGCGTTGATAGCCGAGCTGCTCCATGCGCGGAAGATAGGCGTCCTTCACCCAGGCGACGACCTTCTCGCGCTGTGCGTCGGTGGCGACTTCGTCGCGATAGATCCATTCGATCGTGGGCAGCGGTGCCACGATCACTTCGCGCGTCGCCACGCCCGTCAAGGGCTTCAAGGCGGCCATGGCATCGCCCGCATTCAAATCACCGTGGCGGAAACCAGCATCGATGCTGTCGGCATATGCCAACTGCTCGGTGTCGCTCAGCGTGGCGACATGCTGGGTGAGATCTGCCCACTCTTTTTTATCCAGATTGAAGCGGTAGTAACCACGCGCATTCGCGTTCGGCATCACCCACGTTGGTGTGCCGGCGTCGGCGAGCACCATGGTGCCGGTCGCCTGTGTGAGCAGCTCGCAGCTCACCTTGGTGCCGTCGCTGGTGGCATAACGCAAGCAGACTGGAATGCCCCACACGCGTTTTGCATCGCCCGTGCTACCGACAGGCAGGTAGCGGTCCTGACTCAAATGCACAATGGTCTTGCCGTTCTTCTGCTCGATACGGGTCTGCACGTAAGGCACGCCGGACTGATCGAGGAAGCTGTTGAACGCGTGCTTGAACGTCGCACCTTGATTGGCCGCCGTGGCAATGGCACCGACGAGATCGTCGGCCGTAGCGTTGCCGAACTTGTGCGCCTGGATGTAAGCGCGCATGCCCTTCTGGAAGGTGTCTTCGCCGACATAACCTTCGAACATACCAAGCACGGCCGCGCCTTTCTGATACGTAATGCCGTCGAACGCGGTCTCGATATCGCCATTGCCGGTAATTGGCTGGCGAATCTGGCGCGCGCTGGTCAGGCTGTCGTTATGCATCGCACCTTCCGCGCCGCTGATACGGTCCAAATCGGCGCGATATTCCGGGTGCACCTTCATGGTGACTTTCTGCTGCATCCACGTCGCGAAAGCTTCGTTGAGCCAGATGTCGTTCCACCAGGCCAGCGTCACGGTATCGCCGGTCCACTGGTGGGCAAGCTCATGTGCCGTAACGTTGAACGAGCCGCGTACGTACTTAGCCGGAGAATCGGGATCGAGCAACAGCAACCAGTCGCGGAACGTGACCAGGCCTGGATTTTCCATCGCACCGGCAGAGAAATCCGGCGCGGCGAGCAGATCGAGTTTGCCGAACGGATAACCGAAGCCGTAGTAGTTCTCCAACGTATGGATGATGCTGGGCGTTTCGCTCAGCACATGCTGCATGCGATGGCCTTCGCCATGCGCGGCGACACCACGCAGCGGCAGTACGTCAGTGCGATAGTCATCCGGCGAGATATCCGGACCGTTGACGATATCCCACGGGCCGACCGCGAATGCGACAAGATAAGTGGGAAGCGGCTGAGTTTTCGCGAAGGTCAGTGTCTTCCAACCTGCGCCCGCGGCGGCCTCGCCGGTCTGCTTGGTATTGGCGACGGCGGTGACATCCGACGGAATGGTCAGGCTGATGTCATAAGGCGTCTTGAAACCGGGCTCGTCGAAGCCGGGGAACGCGTAGCGCGCGCTGATCGGCTCCATCTGCGTCATCGCATACGGCACGCCCGCGTGGCTGACCTTATACAAACCCTGCAACTGCTGATTGAGCGGCGCGGTGTACTCGATGGTGAGCGTCAACTGCTGCGGCTTCAGCGTGCTACCGAAATCGATGCGCGACACGCCTTCGTTCGGCGCGACGGCTACATATTTGCCATCATGAGCAGTGCCGCTCGCGTCGGTGATCGTCACCTTGCTCACGTTCAGATCGCGGCCGTCCAACCACAGGTGATCGGCGGCCTGCTTCAAATCAACCTTGATCGTGGTCGTGCCCGAATAATCCTGCTGCTTCGGATCCACCTTGAACGAAAGCTGGTACGACTGCGGCACGGCCCAGCGCGGCAGCGTCCCATGCGGTGCCTGATCGGCCGGCGTGGACGCTAATGCTGCGCCACAACACATGGCAAGGGCAGTCAAGGCAAGGGGACGAACGAAACGGTGCATGGTGGCTTCCTACGGCGTCGAAAAGCATTCACGCTAGGTCGTGTAGGTGCTTTGCCACAGTGCCAAAAGGCATAGTCCTCTGATGCGAGCGGCGCCCGCTCCCTAAGCTAGGCCGAGGGAGAGCTAAGGGATGAGCACCATATGTCGACCAGGGGTCAGCGGCCTTTGTCCAGGTATGTGTCCACACCGCCGATTCGCGTCGCGGTAGTGGAAGACGACGAGACACTGCGCGAAGAAATTCTATTGCCAGCGTTGAGCGACTACGGATTCAGCACACAGGGCGCCGCGTCGGCGGCCGAGCTTTACCGTCATATGTTGTCGCAGCATTTTGACTTGGTGGTTTTGGATATCGGTCTACCCGACGAGGACGGCCTTACCGTCGCGCAGCATCTGCGCACGATGTCCGACATCGGCATCGTCATGCTGACTGGTTCGACGGATCGGCAACATCAGATCCAGGCGTTGCACAGTGGTGCCGACGGCTACCTGATAAAACCTGTCGACCTGGACGTACTGGCTGCTGCACTGCATAGCCTTGCGCGCCGCATGACGCCGCTTCCGCATGGAATGGTTGCCGAGCAAGCCCCCGTTTCCCGTTGGCGGCTGGAAGCCGATGGATGGCGGCTCGTATCGCCGCGCGGCAAGATCGTCGCGCTTACGGCCATTGAACAATGCGTGCTGACCACGCTAATGAACGCAAGCGACGAGCCTGTATTGCGCGAATCCTTGATCCAGGCCTTGAATCACAACCGCTACGACTGCGATCCACATCGCCTCGAGATGGTTATCCATCGGCTACGCCGAAAAGTACTTTCTCAGACCAACGAGATGCTGCCATTGCTTACCGTTCGCAGCAAAGGCTACGTATTGCCCCGCGACGCATGGCATAGGCCGACAACTACCGTCGGATAACAACGCACTTTGCCACGGTCATTCACCGCACTTCGTCGCCAGACAAGCGGTCCGTGTGCGCGTCATCGATCCGCACACCATACGCCTTCGTAAGGCGGTAACACTCGACGCTTCCTTCAAAGGGCATCGCCAGCGCGCGTGTGAAAAAGCGTGAGTAAGCGTGAAAGAAGTGAATTTTTGTGGTTTTCCGTGCGTGACAGTTCTTTCCGTGAATCGTGATGCTCGCTGTGCGCCACCTGCCCAGGCTCGACATAAACAGACCATCGGCAGCGGCCATACACGAATAGCAGGATCGAGGGGAACTCCTATCCGGCTTCCATTGCCTCGGCGCACGCATGCATTGCCATGCGCGCCCTGCATTCCTTATCCGCATGGAGGAAATAGCAAGCATGAACAGGATTTACAGCAAAGTCTGGAACGCATCGCTCGGTGCTGTCGTGGTGGCATCGGAGTTGGCCAGTAGCAACGTTGTCATCGATAGCCGTAAACAGGAACGTTCCAGCTTCCGGCTCGCCGGTATTTCCCTAGCCGTCATGCTCGCTATGGCGCTGACGCCAAAAGCTGCACGCGCCGATGTGTGTACGGGCTCGTTTGCGCCTGCCAATCAACCTTCTGCATTGAATGATGCATTCGCCTGCGGTTCACTGGCATCGGCGTTGGGCAACTACAGCACGGCGTTGGGCAATCGCTCGTTAGCAATGGGTGACTACTCGACGGCGCTGGGTTATATGTCGACTGCACACGGCAACAACAGCATTGCGATTGGGCATGACGCATTCGCTGCTGGCACCGCCAGCATCGCACTTGGTCAAGACAGCGTTGCATCGGGCGACAACAGCGTAGCGTTGGGCAACGGCTCGGTCGCCGATGTCGATAATGTCGTATCCGTCGGCAGCGTGGGTAGCGAGCGCCGCATCACAAATGTTGCCGATGGCATTGACGCGCACGATGCAGTCAATGTGTCTCAGTTGGGCACGCTGGCTGCAAGCGTTAGCGACGCACAGCATTACTTCAAAGCCAATGGCAATAACGATGGCAGTGACGATGCCGTTGCGTCAGGTGTGAAAGCGACGGCGGCCGGCGCATATAGCGCAGCCACTGGTGACTACAGCACCGCCATGGGCTTCGCTTCCCAAGCGACGGGTGCCACATCTCTCGCTCAGGGTGCCTTTTCCCTCGCCTCGGGAGATGGCGCTACCGCACTAGGCGCCCTCAGCTATGCCGTGGGCGATAGCGCGACAGCCGTCGGCGCCGATGCCTTCGCCTTTGCCCAAGGTGCCACGGCAACGGGTAGTGGCGCCTTGGCGAACGGCATCAACTCCATCGCCCTGGGTGCTAACAGCGATGCGCAAGCGCGCAATGCCATTGCATTGGGCTACAACGCACAAGCGCTTACGCTGGGTAGCGTTGCGCTTGGTACCAACTCCATTGCAAACCGCGCCAACGCGGTATCAGTCGGACGCGCGGGTAACGAACGTCAGATCACCAATGTCGCTGCAGGCACCCAAGCCACCGATGCGGTGAACAAGTCGCAGTTGGATGCAATCTCCGACAGCGCAGGCGATGCCATCCATTACTTTGCCGCTAATGGCCAAGGCAACGATGATGCGATCGCCAACGGTCAGTACGCCACTGCGGCGGGCTCAGGCAGCTTCGCCATGGGCGATGGCGCATCGGCTTTGGGCAGCGGCGCCAACGCCATCGGCGATTTCAGTACCACCGCCGGCTATGGCAGTGCGGCCATCGGTGCTCAAAGCACCGCGGTCGGCTCGCAGAGCGTTGCTACGGGAAACAGCTCTGTGGCCCTGGGCAACAACGCCACAGCCAATGGCGATTTGAGCACGTCGCTGGGTAGTGGCTCGCAGGCTCTGGGTTACAACTCCGCGGCGATGGCTGGCGGCACCGTTACCAGCAGTGCGAATTTCGGCCAGGCGTTCGGCTATGGCGCCATTGTGGGCAGCAATTCCTCCAGCGGCATCGCCATCGGCTCGCTGGCCAACGTAGGCAGCAACGCCAGCGGCGGCATTGCCATGGGTGCCTATGCCACCGCTAACGCAGCGTCGAGCATTGCGATAGGCCCCTTGGGCGCGTTTGTCGACAACGTCAGCCACGCCATCGTCTCTCGTCCCACGATGAGCACCGGAACCTACTCGATGGCCTTGGGTTCGGCAGCACAAGCCGGCGGCAATACCAGCCTCGCGATCGGCTTCGCAGCGACTACTTATGACACCCGTTCGGTCGCGCTTGGTGCGTATGCCGGCTACTACGGCCTGACGGCAGAGAGCGTGGCGATCGGTGATTCGAGTGCAGTGACCGGCGCCAATGCCATCGCACTGGGAGCACTTTCGATAGCCGACCGCGACAACACCCTTTCGGTCGGTAGCGTCGGTAACGAACGCCAGATCACCAACGTGGCAGCCGGTACGCAAGCCACCGACGCCGTGAACAAGTCGCAGTTGGATACGCTGACCGACAGCGTTGACGATGCCGCTCACTACTTCGCCGCTAACGGCCAAGGCAACGACGATGCGATTGCAAGCGGCCAGTACGCGACTGCCGCAGGCTCGGGCAGCTTCGCCATGGGCGATGGCACATCGGCCTTCGGCAGTGGCGCCAATGCCATTGGCAGCTACAGCAGCGCCATCGGCTACGGCAGTGCTGCGATCGCGGACAACAGCGTTGCGTTGGGCTCCAACTCCGTTGCCGATCGCAATAACACGGTCTCTGTTGGGAGCGTCGGCGCGGAACGTCAGATCACCAACGTAGCGGCCGGCACGCAGGCCACCGATGCCGTCAACAAGTCGCAACTGGATGGCTTGGCCAGCAGCGTGAGCGATGCGCAACATTACTTCAAAGCCAACGGCGACAACGACGGCAGCGACGATGCCAGTGCGACGGGCGTGAAGTCGACGGCGTCCGGGGCATACAGCGCGGCCAGCGGCGACTACAGCACCGCTACCGGCGCTGGCGCTCAAGCCATCGGCAGCGCCTCCCTCGCGCAAGGTGCCTTTGCATTAGCTGGCGGAGACGCTTCTACCGCGTTAGGCGTAGCGAGCTTTGCTTTAGGCGACAGTGCCACGGCTGTTGGTGGGGACTCCTTCGCTTATGGTCAAAATGCCACGGCGGTCGGTAGCGCCTCTTTCGCCAATGGCATCAACTCCACCGCGCTTGGCACTGACAGCTACGCGCAGGAACGCAATGCGACAGCATTGGGCTACAACGCGCAAGCGCTCACCCTGGGCAGCGTTGCGCTGGGCGCCAATTCCATCGCCAACCGTGCCAACTCAATATCAGTGGGCCGTGTGGGCCACGAACGCCAGATCACCAATGTAGCCGCCGGCACTCAAGCTACTGACGCAGTGAACAAGTCGCAGCTGGATGCGCTGACCAGCAGCGTTGACGATGCCGCTCGCTATTTCTCCGCTAACGGCCAAGGCAACGACGACGCGATTGCCAGCGGCCAATACACGACTGCCGCCGGTTCGGGCGGCTTCGCCATGGGCACGGGTGCCTCGGCATTTGGCAGCGGCGCCAATGCCCTCGGCAATTTCAGCACCGCCGTCGGCTATGGCAGTTCGGCCATCGGCGACAACAGTGTCGCCACCGGCCAGCAAGCCAGTGCCAGCGGATTGGAAGCAAGTGCGTTCGGCTACAGCGCCAATGCGCAAGCCGATGGTTCGCTGGCTCTGGGCGGCGAATCGTATGTGGCTGATGCAGCCAGTGGCGGCATTGCCATCGGTCTTGCATCGGGTGCCCAAGGTCAATCCTCCATTGCCATGGGCGTCGCTGCCAACACCGGGCCCAATGCGAGCAATGCAGTCGCCATCGGCACCCTCGCCGGAGCGTCAGGGCAGTCCGGTACGGCAATCGGTGGCATCTATGGGGATGTTGTAGGCAACACCATCTATGTCGCCAACACTTATGCGGGCGGCTTCGCCTCCACCGCGCTAGGGGCCGGTGCGCAGGCCTACGCCGATCGCAGCGTGGCGATTGGCGCGGGCGCAATGAGCACAGGCAATCGCTCCGTCGCATTGGGCCATCTCTCGGTAGCCGATCGCGACATGAGCGTCTCCGTGGGCAGTGCAGGCGACGAACGCCAGATCACCAACGTGGCCGCGGGCACCGAAGCCACCGATGCAGTGAACAAATCGCAGTTGGATGCGGTAGCCGATGCTGGCACGCAAACCAATCGCTACTTCAAAGCTGACGGTAACAACGATGGTTCCGACAATGCCATTGCCAGCGGCGAATACGCGGTTGCCGCCGGCAGTAACAGTGCTGCACAAGGTGGCGGTAGCGTAGCCATTGGCTCGTATAGCTTCGCAAATGACCTGGGCACCGCCATCGGTTCGTTTAGCTATGCGGCTGGATTCGGCGCCACTGCTTACGGTGCTGGCACATTCGCTAGCGGTGACTATGCTTTGGCGTTGGGCGCTAACTCCAACGCTTTCGGCACCCAAAGTGTTGCACTTGGTTCCTTCTCAATAGCCGATCGCGACAACACCGTCTCGGTGGGAAGTACCGGTGCAGAACGTCAGATCACTAACGTGGCCGCGGGTACCCAAGCCACCGATGCGGTGAACAAATCGCAGTTGGATGCGGTGGCTGACGCAGGCACGCAAACCAACCGCTACTTCAAAGCTGGCGGTAACAACGATGGCAGTGACGACGCCAACGCGAGTGGCACGCAGTCGGTTGCCAGCGGAGCCAGCGCCAAAGCAACCGCCGATGGCGCGGTGGCAATGGGTGGATTGAGCACGGCCGCTGGCGTGCAGAGCACTGCGCTTGGCTTTAGCGCCACCGCCACTGGCAATGCCAGCATGGCGCTGGGTGCGTATAGCAAAAGCACAGGCTACAACAGCGTTGCGCTTGGCAATGGCAGCTTTGCCGACCGCGCCAACTCGGTCTCCGTCGGTGACCTGGGTAGCGAACGCCAGATCACCAACGTTGCTGCCGGCACTCAAAACACTGACGCCGTCAACGTTGCTCAGCTCAAGCAGGTGGGGCTAATAGATGCCGGTGGCAACACCATGTCGGCTGTCACCTATGACACAGCCAGCAACCAGGGCTCGGTGACGCTAGGCGGTGCGAACGGCACCACGCTCACCAATATTGCCGCAGGCTTGAAGAGCAGCGACGCGGTGAACGTGCAGCAGTATCAGTCGCTGGCTGACACCATTGGTGGTGGCATGGGCATGAATGCCAGCGGCATGATAAGTGCACCGATGTTCATGATCCAGAACCAGGCCTACTCCAGTGTGGGGACTGCATTCGGAGCATTGGACGGTGCGGTTAGCGCGTTGAATGGTCGCGTCGGCAGCCTGGAAACCCAGGTGAGCTCGCTTAGCACGAGCGCCCCAGCAGCAGGTGCGGCACCAGGGACGACACTGGCTGCAAGCACGACTGACACCAACACCACGTTAGGTGAAAACGCTCAAGTCGGTGGCAGCGCATCCAACGCCACGACAGTGGGTGCCGGCAGCAACGTCTCTGCTGATGCGGGTACCGCTGTCGGTCAAGGCAGCCAAGTCACTGCGTCGAATGCTGTTGCCGTCGGTGCAGGATCGGTCGCCGATCAGGCCAATAGCGTATCGGTGGGCACTGCAGGCAACGAACGCACAATCACCAATGTGGCTACTGGCATCAATGCCACCGATGCGGCCAACGTCGGGCAGTTGACGACCGCAACGCAAACTGCCGTTGACGCTGCAAACGCATACACCGATGCGAGTAGCGCAGAAACGCTGACCAACGCCAATGCGTACACCGACCAGAAGACAGCGGGCTTGGTCACCAGCGACAACTTCAATGCGTTCCGCGATCAAGTGAACAACCAGTTCCACGCCGTCAACACACGCTTGAACCGCGTGGGTGCCATGGGCACCGCTATGGCTGGCATGGCCGGCGCGATCGCCGCGGCACCGGGCACCGACAATCGCGTCAGTGCGGCGGCCGGTACGTATGCCGGTCAGGCAGCCCTGGCAGTCGGTCTTGCTCACCGTATCTCGGATAACGGCGCCGTGCTGATCGGTGGCTCGATCTCCGGTGGTGGTGAGTCGAGCGGCACCGTCGGCGTCAGCTTCGGCTGGTAACTACTCGCGCCTCTTCTCATGAGGAGGCGTTTTGTACATCGCCATGCCGTTCCCGGCATGGCGAGAACCGGACGATTGCAGATCGTCCGCCATTCCACCCGAGGCGCGGAAAGCCTCGGGTCTCACTTCAAGGACTCATGTATGAAGTCACTTCACTCTTTTCCAATGGGCGCACTCGCTGCTGCTCTGGTGTTGGCCGTTCCGGTCCTTCACGCTGCGAACCTATCTACGTCGTCTCCCCGCTTTATTGGTATGAGCCAGACGGGTGAGCAGAGTTTCGATCGCTTCATCATCACCTACAAAAGCGGCTCGGCCGAGCGCAGCAATAAAGACGCCGTGCTGCAAAACGTGAATGCGGCCGTCGGCCGCGCAGGCCTGAACCGTGCGACGAAGTTGTCAACCGGTGCCACCGTGGCACCGCTGTCGGTCTCCTACAAGCGCAAGCTCGCAGTGGGCTCGGAGTTGGTGCACACATCGCGCAAACTCAGCCAGAGCGAAGCTGATGCACTGGTGGCGCAACTCGCAGCCGACCCGGCCGTTGCATCCGTGCATCCCGACTACAAGCGCTATGCGGTGAAGGACTTCACTGCGCCGACGTCTTCGCAGGCAACAATGCTAGCTGCTGCGCAACCGCAAACATTCACGCCCAACGATCCCTACTACCAGCAATACCAGTGGAATTTCTTCAACACCACCGGTGGCGCCGACGTCAATAACGCATGGGACATCGCCGACGGTACCGGCGTGACGGTTGCCGTCATCGATACCGGCATTACGCAGCATCCGGATCTGGACTACTCGCTCGCCACCGACAATATCGGATACGACTTCATCACCGATTCGCTCGTCTCCGGCCATGCTACAGATGATCGCGTGCCGGGCGGCTGGGACCTTGGCGACTGGGATAATACGCAACCCTATCTGCAGGAATGCTACGGTTCGAACAACCCCAACGACGGCGAGCCAAGCAGCTGGCACGGTACGGTGGTGTCGGGCGAAGTGGCCGAACTCACCAACAATGGTGTCGGCATGGCTGGCGTCGCCTACAACGCCAAGGTGTTGCCGGTGCGAGTGCTGGGCCATTGTGGTGGCTACGATTCCGACATTTCCGATGCGATCGAATGGGCATCCGGCGGTCACATCGATGGCGTGCCCGATCTGGCGCAACCCGCGCAAGTCATCAACATGAGTCTGGGCGGCCAAGGGACGTGCGATGCCAGCGTGCCTGAATACACGGCTATCAAAGATGCGATTAGTCGCGGCACCACAGTGGTGGTGGCTGCAGGTAACAGCACGGCAGATGCTTCCAACTTCACGCCGGCAAGTTGCCCGGGCGTCATCTCAGTGGCTTCCAACGGCATCACGGGCAAGCGCGCGTTCTATTCCAACTACGGCAAGGGCGTGACGATTTCAGCGCCGGGCGGTGGCATATACGCCAACGATGCGTCGTCGGGCGCGGAGGTCAACAACGGCTTCGTCTGGCAGGCTATCAATCTGGGCACGACGACGCCCACTTATCCTGCCGATCCTGTCGAGGCTTATGGCGGCATGGCGGGCACGTCGCAAGCGGCACCGCACGTCGCTGGCACGGTGGCTCTCGTCGTAGGCGCCTTGAAGGCGGCCGGTATGCCGGCACTGTCCCCTGCTGATATGACCAATGTGCTCGTGAAATCGGCTCGCGCATTTCCCGTCACCGAGGACCAGCCGATCGGGGCCGGCATTGTCGATGCCTACGCCGCGGTCAATCTGGCTTTGAACAGTGACACCACACCGCCGAACCCGGGCGACAATGCCACTCCGCTAACCAAGGGCGCGCTGCTGTCCGGCCAGAATTCGACAAGCACCGGCAACCTGTACTCGATCGTTGTGCCGGCAGGTGCCACGACCTTGAACATCCGCACGCTAGGCGGTTCGGGCAACGTTGGTTTGTACGTGAAGGCTGGTAGCGCTCCTTCCGCGAACGGCGGCAATGCAGACTTCAGCTCGGTCAAGCCGGGCACCAGTGAAGCCGTGGTCATTCCGCAACCGCAAGCGACCACGTATTACATCCTTGTCACCGCACCACAAGGTAGCTTCAGCAACATCTCGGTGCTGGCCGACTACAACACGTAATCGATATTTGCACGCCGCATAAAAAAACCCCGGCACATATGCCGGGGTTTCTGTCTACCGTGCTGTTGCGTGTTTCAACCTGCAACATCGGCCTGTTCGATCGCAACTGCTACAGCGTGAATCACGGCGGCAATGCGTGCAGCACTCTGAATGGGCTGTGCCGACAATCCGTGCTTGCGCAGCGTTTTCTCGTGCGATTCCAAACATTTGCCGCAACCGTTCACGGCAGACACAGCGAGCGATGCAAGTTCGAAATCGATTTTGTCGCCACCAGGATTCGTCATCGCGTTCATGCGCAGACCAGCGCGCAGCGTGCCGTATTCGGGTTCTTCGACAAGATGCAGAAAGCGGTAATAGATGTTGTTCATGCCCATGATCGCAGCAGCGACGCGAGCACCATTAAGTTCTTCGGGGCTTGCGTGCTTGGCTGCCTCTTCCGCGATAGCAGCCGTCAGCGGCTTGTAGCGCGAAGCAATCGCCGAAGCGAGTGCGATCACGAAGATCTGCTTGTTCGTCAGACCCGGTGCACCACCTTCGCTCAACACGGAGTCGAGATTCAGGCGCAGGTCCTTCGCGTAATCGGGCAATTGGGCTTTCAGGTCAGCAAGGCTCATGGGGCATCTCTTCGAATGTTGGGCGCGCCAGCACGGAGTCCATCTGTGGACTCATGCATCAGCAGAAGAAAAAAATGGCGGCGAAGCGGGCTTCGCCGCCAGGGTGACTCCGCGCGCTCCGATGGGGGAGGGGTTGAGCGGCGCGGAGTGCAATGACTGGAATCAGGCGACCTTGAGGGTCTCTTCGCCTTGGCTCCAGTTGCAGGGGCACAGTTCATCGGTCTGCAGTGCGTCCAGAACGCGCAGCACTTCAGCCGGGTTGCGGCCGACGGAACCGTCGGTCACGTAAACGAAGCGGATCACGCCTTCCGGATCGACCAGGAAGGTCGCACGCTGCGCCACGCCGTCTTCAGTCAGGATGCCCAGCGCATTGCTGAGGTCCTTCTTGATGTCGGCCAGCATCGGGAACTTCAGGTCGCGCAGGTCTTTGTGGTCCTTGCGCCATGCCAGATGGACGAACTCGGAATCCGTGCTGGCGGCCAGCACCTGGCAATCACGGTCGGCGAACTGCTGGTTCACGTCGCTGAAGCCCTTGATCTCGGTCGGGCAGACGAACGTGAAGTCCTTCGGGTAGAAGAACACGCACAGCCACTTGCCCTTATAGGTGTTGTTGTCGATGTTCTGAAACGCCTTATCGAGGCTTTCGATCGAGACGGTGGCCGGAACGTTGAACTGGGGGAACTTCTCGCCGATGGTCAGCATTTATTGCTCCTGGTGAAGGTTTTCAGGGAAGGATGCGCTGCACCCTGCAGCGCTCACCCCAGCAAAGATATAGGCAGCACTTGTATTGTTCAAATCGATTATTACCATAGGGTTCATAGGCAATGCCTATAATTGGAGTTATCTATGAACCTGCGCGACCTGCACTACCTCGTTGCCCTGGCCGAACATCGGCACTTTGGTCGCGCCGCCGAAGCCTGTTTCGTCAGCCAACCTACCCTCTCCACGCAGATCAAGAAGCTGGAGGACGAGCTGGGCGTGGCGCTAGTGGAACGCACGCCGCGCAAAGTGCTGCTGACCGACGTCGGCCGCGATATCGCCAACAGGGCGCGCGATGTGTTGAACGAGGTCGAGCAGATCAAAGGCGTTGCGCGCCGCACGGTGGATCCGGAATCGGGCACAGTGCGGCTGGGCATCTTTCCCACGCTGGGCCCCTATCTGCTTCCGCATGTGGTACCGCTGATCCGGGACCGTTTCCCGCGTCTGGAATTGCTGCTGGTCGAGGAAAAAACGGAAACGGTGCTGCATCGCTTGCGTGAGGGGAAACTCGACGCCGGCATCCTCGCCCTGCCCATCCACGACGACAGCCTGCATGCCGAACTGCTGTTCGAGGAACCGTTCGTGCTGGCCGTGCCGCAATCGCATCCGCTGGCCAAACGACCTTCGCTGAAGCTCAGTGACCTGTCCGATCAAAGCCTGTTATTGCTGGAAGACGGCCACTGCCTGCGTGATCAGGCGCTGGAGGTCTGTCACATGGCCGGCGCCGGCGAGAAAAGCGGTTTCCGCGCCACCAGCCTGGAAACGCTACGCCAGATGGTGGCGTCCAATGTCGGCATCACATTGTTGCCGACGCTCGCGGTGAAACCTCCGGTTGCCCAGGCGCCCAATCTGCAACTGCTCGAATTCAGCGGACATCCTCCGAGCCGCCGCATCGCGATGCTATGGCGCAAGAGTTCGGCCATGGGCGGGTTCCTGCAGCAATTGGCGGAAGTATTTAAACGCTTGCCGCGCGATCTGCTCGATCCACACACCGCCACAACCGGCTCTGCAAAACGTCGCCGAGCCGCTTGACGCGCTGCGGCATGCACCATAGTCGCAGCCAATCACCTTCATAAGAACAATCAATTTCATAACTCACCTGCCCGGGATTAGGCTCGGCAGACACGGCCAAGCTCGGCCGCCTCTGCACGCCCCTCTCAAGCCCCCGAGGTGATGTCATGAGCAAGCGGGAAAACTCCAAGATGGAGCGACATATCAACGATGCGTTCGTTGAGAAGTCCGCCGCCAGTCACCGCCATCTGTTTGTCACCGATAAAGCCGAACATCTGGATGCTGGAAAAGCACTGAAAAAGTTCGGCTCATCGTGCTGAAACAGGCCACCGTGTTGAAGAGCAGCCGCATGAGCCACACGAGCTTCTTCGATGCCGATTGCGCTACCAGGCGCAACCCAACGCGACGTGATGCGCAGCTGGCGCCGATGGGGTCGGCGTATCCGAAAGCGGACAATGCATACCCTCACTACGTGATCAAGGCGGATACTGCTCGCCCTTCTGATGCAACCAAGGCACAGAGCCTACGCACTTCCACTGCTCGCGCATTATCGAATTTGTGGATAGCCCGGCGATGGCTCGCCTGGGCGGGAGAGGTGTGCCTGTAATGTCGAAACCAAACGAAATCTATTTGGACGGCTTTACGTCCACACCTTTCTCAAACAAATCCCACATTTAATGTAAGGACATTTGATTTACCGGTACTCGTTCCATTTATCAGCATCCAGACTCCCGATTGGACCGAGTCGTTGGTACTAACGCCCCCAAGGAGAGAACACATGTCAACCGAAGCAAAGTGCCCGTTCAACCATGCCGCCGGCGGCGGCACGACGAACCGTGATTGGTGGCCGAAACAACTACGACTGGATCTGCTTGCGCAGCATTCCCACAAGTCCAACCCGATGGATAAGGGCTTCAACTACGCCGAGGCGTTCAAGAGCCTCGACTTCAAGGCGCTGAAGAAGGATCTGGCGGCGTTGATGACCGACTCGCAAGACTGGTGGCCCGCAGATTTCGGCCACTACGGCCCGCTGTTCATCCGCATGGCCTGGCATAGCGCCGGTACCTATCGCATCGCTGACGGACGCGGTGGTGGCGGACGCGGTCAGCAGCGCTTCGCGCCGCTCAACAGCTGGCCGGATAACGTCAGTCTCGACAAGGCTCGCCGCTTGCTTTGGCCGATCAAGCAGAAGTATGGCAACAAGATTTCCTGGGCCGATCTGTTAATCCTCACCGGCAACGTCGCGCTCGAAACCATGGGCTTCAAGACGTTCGGCTTCGCCGGTGGTCGCGAGGACACCTGGGAACCGGACCAGGACCTCTACTGGGGCAACGAGAAGACCTGGCTGGGCGGCGACATCCGCTACGGCAAGGGCGGCAACCAGGAAGGCGCGATCGTCGCTGACGAAGAACTGCACGGCAGCGAAACCAGCCGCACCGACAACGGACGCCACCTGGAAAACCCGCTGGCCGCGGTGCAGATGGGCCTGATTTATGTGAATCCGGAAGGTCCCGATGGCAATCCGGATCCGGTCGCTGCAGCCCACGATATCCGTGAAACGTTTGCGCGCATGGCGATGAACGACGAAGAGACCGTCGCGCTGATCGCCGGTGGTCACACTTTCGGCAAGACACACGGTGCCGGTCCCGCCGACAACGTCGGCCCCGAACCCGAGGGCGCTGGCCTTGAGAACCAGGGCCTTGGCTGGAAGAGCAGCTTCCGCAGCGGCAAAGGCGCCGACGCGATCACCAGCGGCCTGGAAGTCACCTGGACCAGCACGCCGACCAAGTGGGGCAACGGCTTCTTCGAAAACCTGTTCGGCTACGAATGGGAACTGACCAAGAGCCCCGCCGGTGCGAATCAGTGGACGCCTAAGAATGGCGCGGGTGCCGGCACCATTCCCGATCCACACGACCCCTCGAAGCGTCGTGCACCGACGATGTTGACCACGGATCTTTCCCTGCGCTTTGACCCCGCCTACGAAAAGATTTCGCGGCGTTTCTTCGAACACCCCGATCAACTCGCCGACGCCTTCGCTCGCGCGTGGTTCAAGCTGACGCACCGCGACATGGGTCCGCGCCCGCGCTATCTGGGCCCGGAAGTGCCGGCCGAAGAGCTCATCTGGCAAGACCCCATTCCGGCGAACAATCACAAGCCGATTGATGCGCAGGACATTGCCAGCCTCAAGGCAAAGATCCTTGCTTCAGGCCTGTCTATTTCGCAGTTGGTGTCGACGGCATGGGCATCTGCATCCACTTTCCGCGGCTCGGATAAACGCGGCGGCGCCAACGGTGCCCGCGTTCGTCTCGCGCCGCAGAAGGACTGGGAAGTCAATCAGCCCGAGCAATTGGCGAAAGTGTTGAAGACACTGGAAGGTATCCAGAGCGACTTCAACGGTGCGCAATCGGGCGGCAAGAAAGTATCGCTTGCCGACTTGATTGTGTTGGCCGGTGGCGTAGGTGTTGAGCAAGCCGCGAAGAATGCCGGCCACACGGTGACGGTTCCGTTCTCACCCGGGCGCGCGGATGCATCGCAGGAACAAACCGATGTGGAATCCTTCGCCCCGCTCGAGCCGATCGCCGATGGCTTCCGCAACTATCTCAAGGGTAAGTACAGCGTCCCAGCTGAGGCGTTGCTGATCGACAAGGCGCAATTGCTGACACTGACCGCGCCTGAGCTAACGGTGCTTGTGGGCGGCCTGCGCGTTCTCAACGCCAACTTCAAGCAGTCTGCGCACGGCGTGTTTACCAAGCGGCCGGAAACACTGTCCAACGACTTCTTCATCAACCTGCTCGACATGAGCACGGAGTGGAAGCCTGCTTCCAATGCGCACGATGTGTTCGAAGGGCACGACCGCGCAACGGGCAAACTCAAGTGGACCGGCACGCGTATCGATCTCGTCTTCGGCTCGAACTCGCAGCTTCGTGCGCTGGCTGAAGTCTATGGAAGTTCGGATTCGCAGGAGAAATTTATCCACGACTTCGTGGCGGCCTGGACCAAAGTGATGAACCTCGATCGCTACGATCTTGCGTGATTCACGCGGATAAACGTTAACGGCCTTACGCTGAGCAACCTCGATCTGATATCGGGTAATCCCCAATCAGGTCGAGGTTGCATAAGCCAGCTTCAAATCAATAATGCAGCACGGCGTGCAAGGGCGTGCTTTCCGGCCACAGTGCTCGCCCCTGCAACGCCAGCAGTTCGATAACCACCGAAGCACCGACGAGATCGGCGTCAAGTTGCCCCAATAGATTGCGCGCGGCGCCCAAAGTGCCGCCCGTGGCAAGCACATCGTCGACGAGCAGCACGCGCTCACCTTGGCGCACGGTACCGACACGCGCTTCGAGCCGGTCAGTGCCGTATTCAAGCTGGTAATCCGCATACATCACCGGCGGCGGCAGCTTGCCTGGTTTGCGCAAGGGAATGAACCCCGCACCCAACTTTTGCGCGATGGCCGCAGCAAAAATAAAACCGCGTGACTCGACGCCGCATACAGCCTGCACATCGCTGCCCAGCCACGGTTTGACCATGGCATCGATGCAACGCGCAAAGGCAGCACCATCGGCCAACAGGGGCGTGATGTCACGAAAGATCACACCCGGCTTCGGAAAATCCGGCACCGCGCGGATCAGGCTTTCGAACGATGTCATGCACACACTCCGGTTTCTATACGATTCGTTACGCGCGCCGACGCGGACGCAGCGCGCCAAGTAGGATACCCGCCAGCGCAAGCATCAGTCCGGCCCAATCGCCCGCACTGGTCGGTCGACCGAGCAGAATTACGTCCAACACGAATGCCAGCGCGGGTTGCAACAGTAGCAGCAAGCCCACCAGCGACGC
The DNA here is from genome assembly GCA_903970555.1 of Vulcanimicrobiota bacterium. Lineage (GTDB taxonomy): Bacteria > Pseudomonadota > Gammaproteobacteria > Xanthomonadales > Rhodanobacteraceae > Dyella_B. The sequence goes on along the minus strand of CAJCJD010000152.1, from coordinate 9,622 downwards.
AGGCAGCCGTGGCATGGCACGCACCATCAGCAGCCACGCCAGTACCTGTCCAAAAAATCCCAGCGCCAGCAAGACGCTCCAACTGCGCGCGCCATGCAGCGCAAAGCTGTCTCCTTCGCCCATGCCCCACAGCCACATCAGCAACGCGCAGAGCAAGCTCATCAAACCAAGGAATTGCGCCGGCGACAACCGTGCGTGTGTCTTGAGCGCGTGGCGAAAACTAAGCAGATAGACCGTGTAAGCCACGCCACTACCAAGACCCAACCAGACACCCAAACGATGTTGTGCATCGAACATCGACCAGTGCGCGCCAACCAGCAACCACAATCCGATCATCGCCAGCAGCATGCCCGGCACGAACCAGCGGGCCGGCCGCTCGCGATAAAACACTAAGCCGACCACGGCCATCAGGAACACTTGGAAGTTGGTCAGCAAGGTCGCGACGCCAGGTCCAACCCAAAGAATGCTGCGATGCCATTGGATAAGGTCGGCGGCGAATCCTATCGCCGGCAACAATGCGAGCAACACGTCACGCCAACTAATAGGTCGCCACGTGCCACGCATCGCTACCCACGCCAGCAGCATGCTGCCGCCAAATAGCATGCGGTAGAAACCCGAAACTGTCGGCGCCGTATGCGCGTAGACCACGAAAAGGCTGGTGCTGGAAAGCAGCGACGCGCCGAGCGCCATCTGTAACACGGCCGTACGCATGGGCACTTCGCTGCTGGCGCCAGCGGGCGTCACGACGGACGATTCGGACATCGTCAACTCAACCGGGCGCGGGCATCAAGGCGCCCGTGTCGTCGTCCTGCTCTTGAATCGCCAGTCTGGCTTCGGTGAGCGCCAGATCGATCTCGCGCACGATTGGTTCGGCCTTATCCAGGCTCGATTCGGGCACCAATACCGCGACATAGTCCAGCGCCGGCAATTGCCCGACACCGCCGGTGAGGTACTCGCCGGCGATAAAAGCCGGTACTTCGGCGTTCTCGAGCGCATCCTTCACGAGGTGGGCGTCGATCAGGCTCTGGGCTCGATAGATGATGCGCATGGGACCACGCTACTGCTGCTTGCCCTGCCGGGCAAGCGCGTCACCAGAATGCGCGGATGCCGGCCACGCCTTGTGCGCCGTGATTGCGTGCCTCATCGACGTAAGCGGGAGTCATGCCGCCGAGCGCATACACCGGCAACGCAGCGGCCTCAGCCAGCTCCTGGAAGTACTGCCAGCCCACCGGCACAGCTTCTGGATGGCTGGCAGTGGAGGCCACGGGGGAAAGCGTGACGAAGTCGGCACCCAGGTGCGCAGCGTGGCTTAGCTGGGATGCATCGTGGCAACTGGCCCCTACGATCTGCGTCCACGGTAGCGGGCGATCAGGCAGTGCCCCCAGCTGCGAGGACTTCAGGTGCACGCCGATCCCAACACCAAGAGTGCGTGCACCATCGACATCGCCATTGAGCAGCAGACTTGCCTCGCATTGCACCGCGCGCTTCTGCAGACGAGCGGCCAGCGCCCGCACCTGCGCCGCGGGCCACAACGGCAAGCGCAATTGGATCAGACGCATGCCGCGCACGAGCGCGGCATCCAGAATCTGTTCCCATCGCTCCGCCTGATCCGGGGTGATATCCGATGGCGTGATCGCGTAGGTCGAAGGCAAACGCAGCGCTTGAAGAATCGGCCGATCGGCAGGCGCCAGCGTCGCGACATCGACCTTCGAGGGCACCAGCCACTGCAACGCCTGCCCTTCCATCGATACCGGTGTGCCCTGCCAGCGGTCGAACCGCCAGGCATCAAGCAACAAATCGCGCTCGCCATAACACCAAGGCACGCGTATCAGCGGCGTGCCATCGGCAGGATCGATTTGGATACCCAGCTCTTCGTGCAACTCACGCACTAATGCGTGCTGTGGATCTTCGCCGGGCTCGCGTTTGCCACCGGGAAACTCCCAATACCCCGCCAAGTGCTTGCCTGGAGGACGTTGCGCCAGCAGCACCTTGCCCTGCGCATCGCACAACACGCCGGCCATAACATGCAGCGGTACGCCGGCGCGGTCGCTCACGAAAGGGAATCAGCTATTGCGGATGTACTCGACCATGTCGAAGTCATAGCTGTGCTCGCTGTCCTTCTTGTGGTGCGTGCGCTTGACCTCGGTCCACTCGCTAAAATGGATGCCAGGGAAGAAGGCATCGGCCCCTTCCACTGCCGCGCCGACCCAAGTGAGGTACAGGCGGCGTGCCGTCGGCAACGCCTCATGGAAAACCTTGCCGCCGCCGATCACCATCAAGCCGGTACCGTTGCAGCGTGCCAGGGCTTCTTCGATGGAGCGGACCGTGATCTGACCCGGAAACGGCGCCTCATGACGGTGCGACAGGACCAGGTTCTCGCGATCCGGAAGGGTCCGGCCGATCGACACGGCCGTGTTGTAGCCCATCAGCACATATTTGCCGACCGTCAGCTGCTTGAACCACTTGAGATCGTCCGGCAGATGCCAAGGGAGCTGGCCCTTGCGACCGATTGCAAAGTTCTCGTCGAGGGCAGCGATCAACGAAATGGCCATGAATGCTCCGAGCAAATGACAGAAGGTCGAACGGTAGGCGTAACCGGACATCTCCTGGCTACGCTGACCGCCCATTATAACGTTTCGTGTAGGGGCCGGACACGCCAGGCCCGAGAAATCGTATGCATTACTCGGGCCATTCCAGCCGGGACCCCACTACCTTTCAGGCAAAGCCACCCGCGCTAGACAGCCACCGGCGCCTTGATCGCAGGATGGGGGTGGTAGTCCTCAATCGCGATGTCTTCATAGCGAAAATCGAAGATGGACGAGATATCCGGATTGAGCCGCAGGCGCGGCAGCGGGCGCGGCTCACGCGTCAACTGCAGGAGAGCCTGCTCGATGTGGTTGTTGTACAGATGCGCATCGCCTAGCGTGTGCACGAAATCGCCCACACCTAGACCGCACACCTGCGCAATCATGTGCGTCAGCAAGGCATAGCTGGCGATGTTGAACGGCACGCCGAGGAAGATATCGCCGGAGCGCTGATACAACTGGCAACTCAATTTGCCGTCTGCCACGTAGAACTGGAACAACGCGTGGCATGGCATCAAGGCCATCTTCGGCAACTCGCCCACATTCCACGCACTGACGATCAGCCGGCGCGAATCGGGATTACGCTTGATTTCTTCGACCACCCAGCGGATCTGATCCACGATGTGACCGTCCGCAGTGGGCCACGCGCGCCACTGCTTGCCGTACACCGGACCGAGATCGCCGTGCTCGTCGGCCCATTCGTCCCAGATGCTGACGCCGTGTTCTTTAAGGTAGGCAATATTGGTGTCGCCACGCAGGAACCAGATCAGCTCGTGCACGATGGATTTCAGGTGCAGCTTCTTGCTGGTGACTAGCGGGAAGCCTTCACGCAGATCGAAGCGCAGCTGCCAGCCGAACACACTACGCGTGCCCGTGCCGGTGCGATCAGTCTTTTCCGTGCCGTGGTCCAGCACATGGCGAAGTAGGTCGAGATAGGCGCGCATGCGGTGAAGTTTACGCCGTCTGCGCCCCAACCGTCGCCAGTGGCAGTGTCGGCGCGCGGCGCGACAACCACACCAGCCACAGGCCGACTGCAATCAGGGGCAACGACTGGAGCTGTCCCATGGTGACCCAGCCCCAGGCCAGATAGCCGAGCTGCGAGTCCGGCACGCGCACAAACTCCACCGCAAAACGGAAGCAGCCATACAGCAGCGCAAACAAGCCCGAAATCAGATACCGCGGGCGTGGCTTCATCGATACCAGCCAAAGCACCAGGAACATCGCCACGCCTTCCAACGCCAGCTCATACAGTTGTGAAGGATGTCGCGGCAGGCCGTTGTATTGCTGCATCAGCTGAGCCAGATGTGGATTGTTGGCCGCCAACGCCACGTCCTCATCTTGTGCACTGGGGAAAATCATCGCCCACGGAACCGACCCGGGCTTGCCCCACAACTCGCCGTTGATGAAGTTGCCCAGGCGACCCAGCCCCAGCCCGACAGGCACGATCGGCGCGACGAAGTCCATCGTGTCAAAGAAATTGAGCTTGTGCCGCCGCGACCACCATAGCCCCGCTGCCAGTACGCCCAGCAGGCCGCCGTGGAAGCTCATGCCGCCGTCCCATACACGGAACAATGCCAGCGGTTCGGTCCAGATCCAGCGGATGCCATCGGCGTAATAAAACAGCATGTACCAGATGCGGCCGCCCAGGATCACGCCCATCATGCCGTAGAAGGCCAAATCGCCCAGCGCATCGCGGGTCACCGGCAGGCGCCCTTGCTTGCGGCGGTACTCCGCCAGCGCCCAGGCACTGAGAAACGCAAGCAGGTACATCAACCCGTACCAATGGATCTGAACCGGCCCCAGACGCAGGGCAACCGGGTTGAAGTGCACGACAAAGGGTTGGGACATGGCCTAGCCGGTAGGTTCGAAAGCGGCAGTTTAGCGGGGCTGGCAATGACACGTCAGGACCACTGCCCCAAATGGCATGGCTTGGATACACTCCAACGGCGTGCCGCTGCCCGGGGATAACCCAATCGGCAGGAACGCTGAGTTTTACCTACATACCAACAGGGGAACTGGAATGTGGATTGAAAGACTACGCACCGTTGTCGGTGCGTTTTGCATGCTCCTGCCTATCGCTGCCAGCGCTGGCGATCTGATACCGGTGGAGACTTTCGCTCGTCATGAGAGCGAATCGATGCCTCGCCTATCACCCGATGGCCAATACATAGCACTAAGCGTCGAAGATGGTGAAAACCACGCGGTGGTGGTGTATCGGCTCAGCGACATGAGTCGACCATCCAGTTTTTTGAAAATGCCAAAGTTTCAGGTGCCGGCGAACATTGAATGGGTAGGCCCGACTCGCCTAATTGTCGAGACAGCCAAGTTCGTCGGCTCCCTCGAACAACCGGCACTCACCGGAGAAATCCTGGCAACCGATGCCGACGGCAAACACATCGATGCGATGTTTAGCCGGGAATGGGGCTTGGCTTCGCACGGAAATTTGCGCGACGTCGATGAAGGTTACGCAACAGTTGCAGGCCTTCCGGCTAAAACGAATAACCATTTCTACATGCAAACGTACAAATGGGACGATGAAAAAGACAGCTGGCTATACGATGTCGACGCAATCAGTGGCACGCGTCACCTGCTTAGCCATATTGGACTAAGTGACATCACCTTCATCGTGGACAACGAAGGGCAGCCACGCTATGCCTATGGCCACGACATCTCGCGCAATTATGTTGTTTATCGCCAACAAAATGGCGGCTGGGCAGAACTTGAAGAAAACGCGGAGGTCACTTTCCAGCCCGTAGATTTTGCTCTGGACAAACAAGAGCTCTATGCGTATTCCAGCACGAAGGGTGGCCCTACCGCGCTCGTGGCGATGAATCCCGATGGAAGCAATCGCAAAGTCCTGGCAAAAGACGACTTTGGCACCATCGGTCATGTCCAATGGTCTCCGAATGACGAGCCTTTTGCCGCAGCCGTGGAAACAGGCATACCGACTGCCACAATTATCGACGACAAACAGCCTCTCGCTGCGCTGTATGCCGGGCTTAGCAAAAAATTCCCCGACGACTTCGTAGACTTCACCAGCTTGAGCGAAGATGGCAATAAACTAGTCTTCCTAGTCAGCAGTGATCGCAATCCTGGCGACTACTATTTATTCGACCGGCAGCAAAACACGATAAGAAAATTGTTCTCTTCCAATCCCGCAGTTAATCCCGCAAAAATGGCTTCGCGCATCCCCATGCGTTTCACAGCCAGCGATGGTACGCAACTGGAGGCCATTCTCACTGTGCCAGCCGGCGCATCCATGAACGACTTGCCGATGGTTTTGCTGCCTCACGGCGGCCCGCATGAAATCAGCGACGACTGGTTTTACGATAGAGATTCACAATTTCTCGCCAACCGCGGTTACTTGGTCTTGCAGGTCAATTACCGCGGCTCTGGCGGCCGTGGCCCTAACTTTGTGAAGGCTGGCTATGGCAAATGGGGCACACGCATCCAAGAAGATCTTATCGACGGCGTGAAATGGGCGGAAGCACAGCACTATGCCGATCCCAAACGCGTTTGCGTATATGGCGCCAGTTTTGGTGGTTATTCGGCCATGATGACCGTGATCCGTGCACCGGGCTTGTTCAAGTGCGCAGTTGGCTATGCCGGCATTTACGATCTCGCCATGATGTACGACAAGGGCGACATCAAAGACGGAGCGACCGGCGTGAACTATCTGCATACAGCGATCGGAACCGATCCTGCCGTCCTTGCCGCCAACTCGCCAGACAAACTCGCCAACAAGGTAGATGTGCCCGTGCTGCTGATTCACGGCGAGGAGGACGAGCGCGCACCCTTCGCCCAAGCCAAGGCCATGCGCGCAGCGCTGGATGCCGAGCACAAACCTTATGAGTGGCTGACCAAACCTGGCGAAGGTCACGGCTTTTTCAAAGAAGAGAATAACGTCGACCTATACAATCACTTGCAAGCATTCCTGGAAAAATACATAGGCCCAGGCACGCGCGCCAATTGACGTGCACCAGACAACGAAAAAGCCCACGCTTGCGTGGGCTTTTTCGTTGCAGAAGAACGTGATGTTTCCTTGCGCATCAACCGCCGGCGCGCATCGCCGACACAGAAGTCGGCGGTGGCTGAAGTGCCATAGCGCTGACGGATGATTTGCCCATCGCCGTCTTCAACTCGCGATAAACGCTCAACACCGCCTGTCCGTAACCACGCGCAAGTTCGGTGTCGTGACTATGGTAGTAACCGATGCGCAGTACCGGGTCGCGGCTTTGTTCCATCGCCTTGCGCAACAAGCTGGTACCGACTTCGATATTGCGCACCGGGTTGAGCAGCGCGATCGGATCGGGTTCGATGTCGCGATGCATCGGGTAATACACCTGCATGATGCCGACGTCCTGCACCGGCAACGCCATCAGATGCGCGAGTTGAATCGCATGCTCGGAATCGGAACGCGAGCCCTTGTGAAGACGACCATTGATGCGCACCACCCAGGGGCTTGGCGCAATCGAACCATCCGCTTGAGCGGCCTTGGTTTCGACCAAGGCAATGGCGTAGATCAGCAGCGGATCAATGCGGTAACGCGCCCCCGCTTTCGCCCAAAGGCTGCCTGCTGAAGTGATGTCGAGATTGAAGCCATCGCCATTCACCGAATGCTGCGATGAGGAAGCCATCACGCGCTGCATGTCACTGATCGACAACGATGGCAACGCAAGATTTGCCAGTGACGTGCGCCGCGAAAGTTGCGCAACCAAATGTGGCGCGCTGATCATCGGCAGCGGATCGAGCGTCGTCGTCAGCTTCGGCGGATCGATGACCATGGACGTGAGCACCGGCGGCAGCGACGTCGCATGCCAGTGGTACGTCACGATTGCCACCACAGCCGTTCCAGCAGCTACGGCCAATCCGTATGTAGCGGGTTGTCGATAAGCTTTCGCGTGTCGCTTTGCCGCCAGCAACACCGTCGACATATCGCTTGCCGCCCTGGGCAGCGTCGTGGTGTAGGTGACGTTATGCATACGCAGCGGCCGAGCCGTGCTTGGGCTACGCGTGAGGTGGTCCATGCCGATCGGCGCCCGATGGCGCCGGGCCGCCCAACCGTCAGGGGCTACAAACAGAATGCGTTCGCCACTCGGCACCGGAATGGCGCCCGATCGCTGCCCTTTGAATGTGGCCGGCGCGCAAAGCAGGACACGCTGGGTCACCTGTGGCCGCACCGCGGCGCCAGGCGCGGTGGAAATTCCGCCGCTCAGTGAACCACCCGATACCCGCGCGTCAGGAACCCGTCGCCGCCGAATCGGAGGTTTTTCGTCGTTTAAATCAAGATGTGCTTGCAGCAGCAACACGAGCGTCATCCCCTTGGCGCCAGTTGGCCAGTCGGCTTAACAAGCACAAATCGAGCCGGACGTGCATATTGCCCTTGACCGCCCCTCACGACAACCCATCCGACATGCCCTGGCTATGTGAGCTGCTGAACAGGGCACAAAAAAACCCGCCGGAGCGGGTCTTTTAGCTGCACCGAAGAACCCTACGGCCCTGGCGATGCGGAAATCTGGCGCCGAAGTTGGACTCGAACAATAGGACGTAAAGCCTTGCGTCATGCCACTTCATCACCCAAACATTGAACACGTACCCTCAAAGTTACCCTTTCCGGTGCACGACACCCTCAATTCCCTCACGCGCGCGATGTGACCGGGAATGGCACGCTCTGTCCCGCAGATTGCCGTACTTTGCGGGACCGGATGGATTGGGCGACCAACACCGGCGTACAAGCAGCCGATTCGGGCGTCTAGGCAATCATCAAGCAAAGTTGCCCCAGTCCATTGAAAGGGCAGCCATTCCCCGAACTGACTTGTCGGCCCATTGCACTGCGCCTGCCGGCCATGTCCGCAAAGCGCCAGAAGCTGCCGTTACGGTTGATCGACAGTAACCGACCTTTTGAGTTACAGGGAAATTTCGTCAATGCATACCGCTTAGAAGCTCAGCCCCAATGGATGGTAGCAGTTGTACTTTTCAGCCTGTGCTTCCACTTCGTCAAGTGAGATATGTCGCGCGATTAATTCCTCTGGCGTAAGGCTTTTCCAAACTTCGACATCGATACAGTGGCGATTCGTGATGCCAAACAAACGTTGCATCTTGCGCGCCACCGCACCAATGCCCTGATTCATAGGGTTGATCAATTGAATGCCGGGCACGATGGGTCTATCAGATCCTGGGACTCCATGGACGTCATCAGCGTGTTGTGCGTTGAAAAGCCGCTGCCGAAAGCCGCCATCCTCCGTAGAGACTTGGCTGTTCGTGTATTGATCGGGCGAGGCGAGCACATTGGGCAGAATCAGGACAACAGCAGGCGGTGATACGTTGCTGGAGGCGGGCCGTGCAGTAACGTGCGTGACGCGTTGACCCTGTTCTTTCACCGACTTTTTCTGAGGAGCGGCCGGAGAGCGCGTGATCAGTCGTAGCGCTGGTAATACCAATGGTGGAGGTGTTGGTCGTGACCACAAAATGAACCGCAACTTGAGTGCCACTGCGTTGTTTTCCACCACAGTAGACATGTCGCTATAGGGGGCTATCGGCTGCAACAGCACTATCAGAAGACCGAGATGGCATCCGATTGTCATCACCATTGCCACGATCCGGCGAGCCGATACAGTGCGGCCTTTGGATTTCGCTCCCCGCACTCTCATCAGCGACCTTCCTTTACCAGTGCGAGGACCGCACCGCTGGTCTAGGAGACTGATTGATTGCTTTTAAGTTCGAGCAACAAAGGAGCAACAAAGCAACAAAGGGGTCAGAACACTTTTCCCACAAGCAGAGACCAAATCGTTTCCAAGCTGCCATTGAGGCCGAATTAGGACGCGCAGCGAAAGTTCGATCACGCGGTCGGCCTAGAAAAGTGTTCTGACCCCTTTGATTCACCCCTTTGATTCGGACCTAGCAGGCTGTTGAGAAATACCGCGTAGTAGCGACAATCATAGCCTCCATCAATGATCAGGTTTTTGCAGTGCGCGGAGCGGATATCCAGCAACTTGGTATGTTCTCGTATGTCTCGGTGGACGAACGGGTGCCGGCCG
>CAJCJD010000151.1 GCA_903970555.1 Vulcanimicrobiota bacterium | reverse complement strand
CCCACGGGGAGAGGGCTGGGGTGAGGGGGCAATCTCGCGAGACGTACGTTTTTTAGTGAGAAGCAAAAGGCAATGTTCTGCGGGAAGCCATCTCACTCAAGGCACGCCCGGCCGCTCACCCCAACTTTCTCCCCGGAGGGGAGAGAGCGCTGATATCTAGACGGTATTTCTCATGGGATTCTCCACACTCTTTATTCGTCGCCCGATTGCCACCGCACTGCTGATGGTGGCAGTGATGCTGCTTGGCGTGCTCGGTTATCGCGAACTGCCGGTATCGGCGTTGCCCGAAATCGAAGCGCCCAGCCTGGTGGTGACCACGCAGTATCCGGGCGCCAGCGCGTCGACCATGGCCTCGCTGGTGACTACGCCGCTGGAACGCAACCTGGGCCAGATCTCAGGCCTGGACATGATGACCTCGGATTCGTCCGCGGGCCTCTCGACCATCGTGTTGCAGTTCAACATGGACCGCGATATCGATATCGCGGCGCAGGACGTGCAGGCGGCAATCAACCAGGCGCGCGGCACGCTGCCTAGCACGCTGCCGTATCCGCCGGTCTACAACCGTGTGAACCCGGCCGATGCGCCGATCATGACGCTGATGCTCACCTCCGACAGCCGCCAGTTGCGCGACGTGAACGATCTGGCCGATTCGATCCTCGCGCAGAAGCTCTCGCAGGTGCAGGGCGTGGGTCTGGTGTCGATTGCCGGCAACGTGCGTCCGGCCGTGCGTATCCAGGTGAATCCGGCGCAGCTGGCCAACCTCGGCCTGACCATGGAAGACGTGCGCAATGCGCTGACCGAGGCTAACGTCAACGCGCCCAAGGGCACGCTCAACGGCGCTACGCAGTCGTACACCATTTCCACCAACGACCAGTTGGCGACGGCGGCCGAATACAAGAACACCATCATTTCCTACAACAGCACCACCAATGCGCCGGTACGTTTGGTTGACGTGGCGAAGGTGGTCGATGGCGTCGAGAACGATCAGCTCGCTGCGTGGGCCAATGGCAAGCCGGCAGTGTTGCTGGATATACGTCGTCAGCCGGGCGCGAACATCGTGCAGACGGTGGCGCAGATCCGGCAGATCCTGCCGCAGCTGCGTAGCGTGCTGCCGGCCGATGTGCATCTGGATATCTTCGCCGACCGCACCATCACCATCCGCGCGTCGGTGGAGGACGTGCAGTTCACGTTACTGCTGACCATCGCATTGGTGGTGGCGGTGATCTTTGTGTTCCTGCGTCGCTTGTGGGCCACGATCATTCCGTCGGTGGCGGTGCCGCTGTCGCTGCTTGGCACATTTGGCGTGATGTCGTTCGCGGGCATGTCGCTGGACAATCTTTCGCTGATGGCGCTTACCGTCGCCACCGGCTTCGTGGTGGACGATGCGATCGTGATGATCGAAAACATCGTGCGCTACATCGAACAAGGCAAGAGCGGGCAGGAAGCCGCGGAAATCGGCGCAAAGGAAATCGGCTTCACCGTGTTGTCGCTGACTGTGTCGCTGATCGCCGTGTTCCTGCCGCTGCTGTTGATGCCAGGCGTCACCGGTCGACTGTTCCACGAATTCGCCTGGGTGCTAGCCACCGCCGTCGTGATCTCGATGCTGGTGTCGTTGACGCTCACGCCGATGATGTGCGCGTACCTGCTCAAGCCCGACGCCCTTCCGGAAGGCGACGATGCGCACGAGCGCCACGCCGCAGCCGGCAAGCGCACCGTGTGGGCGCGCACGGTGGGTGTGTACGAAACGTCGTTGGATTGGGTGCTCGATCATCAGCGCCTGATGATCGCGGTTGCGTTCATCGCTATCGCAGTCACGATTTTCCTTTACATCGTGATCCCGAAAGGCCTGCTGCCCGAGCAGGATACGGGCATGATCACAGGCGTGGTGCAGGCCGACCAGAACGTCGCGTTCCCGCAAATGGAGCAGCGCACGAAGGCAGTGGCCGATGCCTTGCAGAAAGATCCTAACGTTGCAGGTGTAGCGGCCTTCATCGGCGCCGGCTCGATCAACCCCACGCTCAACCAGGGACAGCTCAGCATTGTGCTGAAGGATCGCAGCAAGCGCGCCAGCCTGGATGAAGTGGTGGCGAGCCTGCAGAACGATGCGGCGAATATTCCGGGTGTGGCGCTATATCTCAAGCCCGTGCAGGACGTGACGCTGGATACGCGCGTCGCCGCCACCGAATACCAGTACTCGATGTCCGACGTGAATGCGGATGAGCTGGCCAACTACGCCACGCAGATGACGCAGGCGTTGCGCCTGCGTCCCGAACTGGCCGACGTGGACAACAACCTGGCCAACCAAGGCAACGCGCTCAAACTCACCATCGATCGCGACAAAGCCAGCACGCTGGGCGTGCCGGTGCAGACGGTCGACGACACGCTGTACGACTCGTTCGGTCAGCGCCAGATCTCCACCATCTTCACCCAGTTGAATCAGTATCGCGTGGTGCTTGAAGTGGAGCCGCAGTTCCGCAGCAGCACGTCGTTGCTCAATCAGCTGACGGTCAAGAGCAACGGCAGCGGCGCCCTGACTGGCAGCAACGCCACGACATTCGGACAGGCAACGTCGAGCAACTCATCGACCACCACCGGCATTGCGGTGGCCAACACCGGCATCATCCTCGGCACTGGCGGCACCATTCCGCTGGCCTCGCTGGTGAGTGCGCAAATGACCAACGCACCGCTGGTGATCAGCCATCAGCAGCAGCTGCCGGCGGTGACGGTTTCGTTCAACCTCGCGCCCGGTTACTCGCTATCCGAAGCCGTCGATGCGATCGGCGTGGTGGAGAAGCAGCTCAATCTGCCGCCGCAAGTGCGCGGACAGTTCATCGGCAAGGCGGCGGAGTTCTCTTCTTCGCTAAGCAATGAAGCGCTGCTGCTGCTTGCGTCGATCATCGTGATCTACATCGTGCTGGGCGTGCTGTATGAAAGCTACATCCATCCGATCACGATCATTTCCACGCTGCCGCCCGCGGGCGTGGGTGCCTTGCTGGCGCTGATTTTGTGCAACATGAGCCTGTCGGTGGACGGCATCGTGGGTATCGTGCTGCTGATCGGTATTGTGAAGAAGAACGCGATCATGATGATCGACTTCGCGATCGAGGCGCAGCGCACCGGCATGAAGCCGCGCGAGGCGATTCATCGCGCCTGCCTGCTGCGCTTCCGCCCGATCATGATGACCACCGCGGCGGCCATGCTGGGCGCGCTGCCGCTGGCCCTGGGCAGCGGTATCGGTGCCGAACTGCGGCGTCCGCTGGGCGTGTCGATCGTCGGCGGCCTGCTGCTTTCGCAGCTGGTGACGCTGTACACCACGCCGGTGATTTACCTTTACATGGAGCGTTTCTCAGATTGGCTGCGCGAGCGCAAGGAACGACGCGCCCTGCAGCATGCCCAGCGGACGGCGTGAGCAGCGGAAGGAATCAGGGGCGTGGAACGAAAGCCTGCGGATGAGCCGTGACCGCGCTCTTGTTCCACGTTCCCTAGTACGCTCAACCTTTCCGCCCCTCGCACGTTGAAATTGGCATGAACATCTCCGGCCCCTTTATCCGTCGCCCGATCGGCACCTCCTTGCTGGCGATGGGAGTCTTCGCGATCGGCGTGATCTGCTATTCGCTGCTGGGTGTTTCGGCATTGCCGGACATGCAATTTCCGGTGATTTTCGTCTCGGCCAGCCAGGCCGGCGCCAGCGCCGACAACATGGCCGCCACGGTGGCCGCGCCGCTGGAACGCCACCTGGGTCAGGTGCCCGGCATCGACACCATGCGTTCGTCCAGTTCGCTGGGCAGCACGCAGGTGTTTTTGATGTTCGACGCCGGGCGCAACATCGATGATGCCGCGCGCGATGTTCAGGCAGCGATCAATGCCGCGCAGCCCGATCTGCCGAGCGGCCTCAATAGTCCGCCGAGTTACGAGAAAGCCAACCCCAACGATGACCCGATCATCGCGTTCGCGTTGACGTCCGACACGCAATCGGCGCGCGACCTCTACGACGTGGCCGACTCGCTGCTTGCGCAGCGTCTGCGTCAGCTCACCGGCGTATCGGAAGTGGATATTCTCGGGGCGGCTACGCCGGCCGTGCGCGTGGATGTGAATGTACGCGCGCTCAATGCCATGGGCATTTCGCCGGACCAACTGCGCAATGCGCTTACCGCCGCCAACGTTTTCGAGCCGCAAGGATTCTTGTCCGATGGCAAGACCACGATGGCGGTGCAGGCCAACGACTCGCTGCACACGGCGGCCGACTTCGCCAACCTGGTGATCTCCACCAACGGCAAGGGCACGCCGGTGCGCTTGAAGGACATCGCCAACGTCTACGACGGCCAGCAGGATGCCTATCAAGCTGCCTGGTTCCAGGGCAAGCCGGCGATCCTGATGTATGTCTATAAGCAGTCGAACGCCAACATCATCGACACCGTCGATCGTGTGAAGGCGGAAGTGCCGCTGCTGCGGGGCTTCCTGCATCCGGGCACGACGTTGACGCCGTATTTTGACGACACCCCGACCATTCGCGCTTCGCTGCACGAGGTGCAAGCCACCTTGCTGATCAGCCTGGCGATGGTGGTGTTGGTGATGGCGCTGTTCCTGCGCCGATGGGCGCCTACCCTGATCGCGGCGGCAGCGGTGCCGCTATCGTTGGCGGGCGCGGCGGTCATTATGTATTCGCTCGGTTTCACGCTTAACAACCTTACCTTGCTGGCGCTGGTGATCGCGATCGGCTTTGTGGTGGACGATGCGATCGTGGTGATTGAAAACATCATCCGTCATATCGATCAGGGCATGAGTCGCATGGATGCTGCGCTGGCCGGTGCGCGCGAAATCGGCTTCACCATCGTCTCGATTACCGCATCGCTGGTCGCGGTGTTCATCCCGCTGCTGTTCATGGGCGGCATCACCGGCATGTTCTTCAAGGAATTCACCTTGACGCTGGTGGCGGCGATCGTGGTTTCCGCGCTGGTATCGCTGACGCTCACTTCGTCCTTGTGCGGGCATTTTCTGAGCGGGCACAGCGAGCCTGAGAAGCCGTCCAGGCTGGGGCTCGCGCTGGATCGATTCCATGAAGGCATGCTCAAGTTCTACCAGGTGTCGTTGGATTTCTCGTTGAAACATGCGCTGCTGTTTTCGTTGACGCCGCTGATACTGATCGGCTTGACGGTGGCGATTGCGATGTCGGGCCAGATCAAGACCAGCTTGTTCCCCGCACAGGACACCGGTTTGATTCGCGGTCGCGCCACGTCGGGCGCAACGGTTTCCTTCCAGGATTCGGTGTCGCGTCAACAGCGCTTGATCGACATGTTGCTACGCGATCGCGATGTCGCCGTCGTGGGCTCGCGACTGGGTAGCAGTCGCCAAGGTTCCAGCGGTTCGTTCGACATCCAGCTGAAGACACACGCCGAGGGCCGCAAGGACGATACGTTGGCGGCGCTCGCGCGACTCAGCGCCAAAGCCGCGAAATATCCCGACCTCAATGTTCGTTTGCGCGCGATCCAGGATCTGCCGAGTTTCGGTGGCGGCGGTACCAACCAGGGCGCGCAGTACCAGATATCGCTGCAGGGCAATAACACCGCCGAACTGCAGGAATGGCTGCCGAAGCTGGTCGACGAGTTGAGAAAGAATCCAAAGTTGCGCGATGTCGGCAGTGACCTGGATGATGCCGGCTTGCAACAAAACATCGTGATCGACCGCGACAAGGCAGCACGTCTTGGCGTCAACATCGGCAACATCGATTCGGTGATCTACGATTCGTTCGGCCAGCGCCAGGTCAGCACGATCTATTCCGACCTCAACCAGTACAAGGTTGTGGTCAATGCACTGCCATCACAGACGGCCACGCCCAAGTCGATCGACAAGATCCTGGTGCCGACCGCGAAAGGAACGATGGTTCGGTTGTCCACGTTTGCGCATCAGGTACCGGGGCTGGCTCCGACCCAGGTGTCGCATATGAACCAGTACACGACGATGGATCTGAGCTTCAATCTCGCGCCGGGTTCAAGCATGGGCGAGGCGTTGCAGATCGTGCAGGCGACAGCCAACAACATGCGTATGCCCGGCGACATCAAGCTCGATGTCGGCGGCGACTTCCGCCGCTTCCAGCAATCGCAAAGTGGCATGTTGTGGCTGGTGTTCGGCGCCATCGTGACGGTGTATATCGTGCTAGGCATTCTGTACGAAAGCCTGATCCATCCGGTCACTATTCTCTCCACCTTGCCCGCTGCAGGTGTCGGTGCGCTACTGGCGTTGTGGTTCACCAATACCGAGCTGTCGATCATTGCTCAGATTGCCCTGGTATTGCTGATAGGCATCGTGAAGAAAAACGCGATCATGATGATCGACTTCGCCCTGGTGGCCCAGCGCGAGCACGGCAAGTCGCCACTCGAAGCGGCGCGCGAAGCGAGCCTCGTGCGTTTCCGTCCGATCATGATGACGACGATGGTGGCGATTCTCGCCGCGTTGCCGATCGCCATCGGTCTTGGCGAAGGTTCGGATTTGCGTCGCCCGTTGGGTATCGCGTTGATCGGCGGTTTGTTGATTTCGCAGAGCCTGACCCTGCTTAGCACGCCTGCGCTCTACGTCATCTTCTCGTGCCTGAGCGAGCGCTGGGCAGCATGGCGTTCGCGGCATCGCGCTAGCCGCCCTGTCACCGCCAGCTAGAATCTGTTCGCATCATTCATTTGTACGACTGCCTGGCAGGATGTTTCTAAACACCCTGCCAGGCGATGAGCGTCTTAGAACAGCTGCTGCGTGTACTTCAGATAGAGCACGCGACCAATGTCGTACTGCGGGTTGTACGGATACAGCGAATAGCCGTCCGTACCGGTCGGGCCCAGCGGGCCGGTCACACCCTGCACGCCGGTGTACGACAGCTGGGCGCGGCGATTGAAAATATCCGTGGCACCCAGTGAGATGCGACCCTTCCACGGTGCATTCCAATACACCTGCAGATCGTTGAACGCTACGCCACCCTGCCGGTACAGGCCCGCTTGCTGTCCCTGCACGTTGCCATTGGGGTCGGTGCACGGGAAGTACTCAGCCAGCTCCGGCACATCCGGATGGCAGGATTCCTGCAGCGATGAATAGTAGCGAATGGTCCACGTTGCGCCGAAGTTATCGAAGCTCCAGTTGAGGTTGGTGGTGTTACGGAAGCGCCACACCGGGCCGAGCACGGGATCGTAGGTGCCCACGTTGTAGGAAATCACCGGGCCGCCCGTCACTGTCTGTTCCTTCAGTGAGGTGATGTAGGTGCTGTTCGTATCGATCTTGAACTTGCCCACTGGCGTATCCGGGAACAGATAGCTCAACGTGAGGTCGGTGCCGCGTTCATCCACAAAACCCTCGTTGACCACCGCTTGCAGCAGATTGATCACCTGCAAGTTCGTCGGCGAGCGCTGGAATTGCGAGCACTGCTGCGCCTCGCCCAACAGATAGCAGTTATCCAAGATGCTGTTGGCCGCCGGCAAGGTGATGATGTTGTCGACGCGGATCCGGTATGCATCCACCGTGAGGTTGAAGCCCGTCAGCCAACTTGGGCTGTAGACGATGCCCGCGGTGTAGTTCTTGGATGTTTCCGGCTTCAGGTTGGGATTGGCGCCGGTGAAGTAGGGCGTCGTGCTGGTCTGGTTGGGGCCGGACACCGGCACGCCATTGGTGTTGAGCTGGGTAAAACCAGGGCCAACGGCCGGTAGGTTGGCGTAACCGTTGAGGCAGCGCTGCTGCACCACTGGCACGCCCGTCAGGCCGAAGTTGACGTCGCACGGATCGGTATAACTCGTGAAGCTCTGCATCGTGCCGCCGTACAGATTGGAAATCGACGGTGCACGGAAGCCAGTGCCATAGCTGGCACGGATCAACACATCATTGATCGGCTGGTAGGAGATCTTGTACGAGTTGTTGTTGGTATCGCCGAAGTTGCTGTAGTGCGAAAAGCGATGCGAGATGTCGAAGTCCAGCAACTGCGCACCCGGCAGCTCCTTCAGTAGCGGAATGTTGACCTCCGCGTACGCCTCGTTGATGCCGTACGAACCACTACCGGGATTCTGTTGCAGGTTCGTATTGAGGCCTTGTTGCGTGTAGTAGTCGGGCGTTACCGCACCGGACACATCGCGATGGTCCGCGCCCACGGCGAAGGTGGCGTCACCGCTGCCCAGCGATTGTGGGAACGTGAACATGTCGCCGCTCAAGTTCGCCTCGATGTTGCGCTGCTCGCTCCAGGAGTGCGTGAAGTAGTTGTAGTTGAGGTAATTGATTTCAGCCGGAGTAAGTCCACCCGCACCGGAGAACGGGTTAAGTGGTACGCAGCCGGCAATCACGTTGCCTGGAGTGCCGCATTCCACTACGCCATTGGGGCCCATGAAAGATGGCCCGATCGCATTGTACAAATGCACCAGATTCAGGTTGCCGGGGCCGCCGGTGTCCTGGATGTAACGGTAGTCGCTATAGCCGGCGTTCCAATTGAACTCGTTATCGCCCCAGGAGAAATCGCCTTCCAGGCCGGCACGGAAACCGTACTGCTTGATGTTGTTCACCGTGACGCGATTAGGCTCATACAGCGGCAGGTTGAACTGGAGGCTGTTGCCTGGCATCGGGTTGTAATAACTGTTCGGCGACAGCGCGGGGAACCATGCTGCCCCGAGGCTTCCTGCAGGCAGGCCCAGCGCATTGGCGAGATTCACGCCATTAGCCGGCGTCAGCGAACTCAACGGATAGCCGCCGATGCCGTCACTGGCATTGTTGGTGTTGTACGTGCCGGTGAAGACCGCCGTGATGTGATCTGTCACCTTGAAATCGCCCTTCAACGTGTACGAACGCAGCCGGTTATCCGGCAACAGCGTCTCAAGTCCCGCCGAATTGGCATAGTCATTGGCGAAATAGGGCGAGGGATATTGAACGCCGAACGTATTGGCGTGGTAGTTGGCGATGTTCTGCCCGTTCTGGCCCATGTTCACCGTCAGCGGGGTGGCGAGCGGTGTGCCATTCACACCAAGGATGGTGCCGTAATCCGATTGCTGCACCGACTGCGGGAACTGCGGGAAGCTCGCGTAACCGTACCTGCTGTACCAACCGTCCGCGGCCGTGAGCGCATTGATGTTCTGCACCGTCACATTGAACGTGAAGGAGCCACGTTTGAACTTCTTGCCGCCAGTCAAGCTGAACTGGCTGGTCTTGCCGTTGTTGCCCGGTGAGTACGTGCTGTTGTACGTGTCGAGATACAGGCCGTCGACTTTTTTGGTGATGATGTTGATCACGCCGGAGATGGCGTCGGAACCATAGATCGACGATGCGCCATCCTGCAGAATCTGCACGTTGTCGATCAGCGAACTCGGGATCGTGCTCAGGTCGGTTTGACCGAAGATGTCGGTGGTGTAGCGTTCGCCGTCGACAAGAATCAAGGTGCGTGACGCACCCAGGCCACGCAGGCTGGCGTACTGACCGACGATACCGCCCAATGAACTCTGGGTGCTGGTACCGGAGGAGCCTACTGAAGGTTCGTTTTGCAGAATCGAGCCGACGCTCACAAAGCCCTGCTGCTGCAGTGCTTCATGCGAGATTTCGGTGATGGGCTGTGCCGTTTCCACATCCACGCTGCGGATCAGCGAGCCGGTGACGGTGATGCCTTGCAGGGTCACCGTTTTGTTGGACGGCGTCGTCGTTCCGTTTTGCGGCGTTGCTGACGGCGGCTGTGCACTCGTTTGCGCCGTTGCGGGCTGGGGCTGTCCGCTCGGTTGCGATGTCGTCGTGGGGGATGTCTGCTGGTCAGCTGTTGTGGTTTGCGCCACTGTGATGGTCGCGAATCCGCAACTACCTAGAACCAACGCGGTATGTATCGCTAGCGCGATCTTTTGCTGTTTGATGTTCAAGGTGGCACTCCCTATGTCGTGGGAGATGGCATGTCTGCCAACTCCGCTTTTTTTGGGGCACACGCTCGGATGGCTGCGAAGTGGGGACATCGCAGTCTCTTAAACTCATATACGTCAGCGGGGTAGGAAATCGAGTACCAATTGCGCGTAATTTGAGAATGCCAATTCAGGTGCGTCGCGATTCGGCACTTGGTCGCCAATTATTAAGGGGAGCGAATTACAAATTTCCTTACATGCAGATCAAGGCAATATTTGAAATAGATAATCTATACGCGTTAGCTATGCGTCAGGCTTGCGCAAGCCATGCTTTGGCGACGCGTCACTTCGAATGCTGTCGAGATACTAGGGGCCTGCATTGCACAAAGCGCATATGTGAGCGCGATGAGTTGTGTGCAAAATAAAGTAGCACTTGCAACTATTGCAGGTGCGTCAACGTAATTGTTGGTAAGTTCGAATTCGAAAGTGTTGTGAACTTCGAGCGCCGGATTCGTCGAATTTCTTGAACACAAAGGCGAGCTTTTTCGCGCAGCGACGCCTCACGCCGTCGACGCGATTTTCAAAGCCGTGTCGCCATTTCTATATGCAGCAGATCGCCACAGATGTCGCGAAGGCGCGTCAGCAGAATATGCCGATGCGCGCCGACTTCCGCCGGCAATCGTCCGATGCCGTGCAATTCGGCGCAGCGCAATGCCGCTTGATAGGCAAGCAACGGACCAGGCACTTCCGAACGCCGCTGGGCATCTCCCTGCCAAAGCACAGCAACCCAACCTTCCTCCCGCTCGACGCCGGACTCATCGACCGGCATCAGCAGCGTGCCGTCCATGAGCGACAAAGCGCAATCGTGACCGTCGGCAAACTGGAAGGTATACAGCGGCATCAGTTCGGCAATGAAATCGACGATGCGTTGACTCAGACCGTTCATGCGTCTCCCCAGGGCATGTACAGGTGCGGGATGGTAGCTGGATCCGCGCCCTTATGCGCGTGCGGCACCGGCCCGGGACTTTCAGGCTGAGCGTGCAGTAACCACGGCCAGACGATGCTTGAGATGATCGCCATCGGTTGACCCATGCAAGTCCGGTCCGTCCGTACCGGACACCCAAAAACAGGATCAGGCAATACTTACGCCGGTTTGCGCATCTTCGGGAGCTTGGGTTCTCCAGACTCACCCCAACGTTTTCGCAACTTGCCGCCTACGCGGCAATTTACGTAGAGATGCATGTTCAAACCCCCGTTCCCCGAATCCCGCCGGCGCTTTCCCCACTCCGCTGAAAACGCGACAATGGGAGGCTTTCGTGGATTCCGGCCGCCTTCCTTGCCGACTCCCGGCGATCCCGGTGCCGCGCGCGCCGAGTATGTCGCGCGGTTTCGGACTCCGATCGAGGCGGCCGCCCATTCCCACCCT
The DNA here is from genome assembly GCA_903970555.1 of Vulcanimicrobiota bacterium. Taxonomy (GTDB): domain Bacteria; phylum Pseudomonadota; class Gammaproteobacteria; order Xanthomonadales; family Rhodanobacteraceae; genus Dyella_B. The sequence goes on along the minus strand of CAJCJD010000151.1, from coordinate 46,367 downwards.
GAATTGCCGTAGCAACAGAGGCCCACGCAGACCATGTCCCACACGCCGAAGATCATCTACACGCTGACGGATGAAGCCCCCTACCTCGCCACGCAGTCCCTGCTGCCCATCATCAAGGCCTATACCGGCACGGCGGGCATTGCGGTGGAAACGCGCGACATCTCCCTCGCGGGCCGCATTCTTGCGCAGTTCCCGGACATCCTGAAGGACGACCAGAAAGTCGCCGACGACCTGACCGAGCTGGGCCAACTGGCCACCACGCCGGAAGCCAACATCATCAAGCTGCCCAACATCAGCGCCTCGATGCCGCAGCTGAAAGCCGCGATCAAAGAACTGCAGGGCCAAGGCTATCCGTTGCCGGACTACCCCGAAGAGCCCAAGGACGTGAGCGATTGGAACGTCCGCGCACGCTACGACAAGGTGAAGGGCAGCGCGGTGAATCCGGTGCTGCGCGAAGGCAATTCCGATCGCCGCGCACCGCTCTCGGTAAAGAACTACGCGCGCAAGCATCCGCACAAGATGGGCGCGTGGAGCGCGGATTCGAAAACCCACGTGGCGCACATGGACGGTGGCGATTTCTACGGCAGCGAAAAATCCGTGCTGGTCGAACAGGCCGCCGTGGCCAAGATCGAATGGTTCGGCAAGGACGGCAGTCATACCGTTCTGAAAGAAAAAACCGCGATCACCGCCGGTGAAATCATTGACGCCGCGGTGATGAGCAAGAAAGCGCTTGCCAGCTTCGTTGATGCGCAGATCGAAGACGCCAAGAAGCAGGGCGTGCTGTTCTCGCTGCATCTGAAGGCCACCATGATGAAGGTTTCCGACCCCATCATGTTCGGCGACGTGGTCAACGAGTTCTACAAAGATGTGTTGACCAAGCACGCCGACACGCTCAAGAGCATCGGTTTCAATCCGAACAACGGCATCGGCGATCTGTACGCGCGCATCGGTGCACTGCCGGCCGACAAGCAGGCCCAGATCAAGGCGGATGTCGAGGCCGAATACGCCAAGCGTCCGGCGCTGGCGATGGTGAATTCCGACAAGGGCATCACCAACCTGCATGTGCCCAGCGATGTGATCATCGACGCCTCCATGCCGGCGATGATTCGCGACTCCGGCAAAATGTGGAACGCCGAAGGCAAGCTGCAGGACACCAAGGCAGTGATCCCGGATCGCAGCTACGCCGGCGTGTACCAGGCGGTGATCGAGGACTGCAAAGCGCACGGCGCTTACGATCCGGCGACCATGGGCAGCGTGCCCAATGTCGGCCTGATGGCGCAGGCCGCCGAAGAATACGGCTCGCACGACAAGACCTTCCAGATTGCCGGCGACGGCGTGGTGCGCGTCACCGATGCGAACGGCAACGTGCTGCTTGAGCAGAATGTGGAAACCGGCGACATCTGGCGCATGTGCCAGGTCAAGGACGCACCGATCCAGGATTGGGTGAAGCTGGCGGTGACCCGCGCGCGCCTGAGCAACACGCCCGCCGTGTTCTGGCTCGACAAGAACCGCGCCCACGATGCGCAGGTGATCAAGAAGGTGGATCGTTACCTCAAGGATCACGATCTCAGCGGTCTGGACATCCGCACGCTATCGCCCGTGGATGCCACCAAGTTCTCGCTCGAGCGAATCCGCAAAGGCCAGGACACGATCTCCGTCACCGGCAACGTGCTGCGCGATTACCTTACCGACCTGTTCCCGATCATGGAGTTGGGTACCAGCGCCAAGATGCTTTCCATCGTGCCGCTGATGGCCGGTGGCGGCCTGTTCGAAACCGGCGCCGGCGGTTCCGCGCCCAAGCACGTGCAGCAGTTCCTGGAAGAGAACTGCCTGCGCTGGGATTCGCTGGGTGAATTCCTTGCCCTGGCCGCCTCGCTCGAACACCTGAGCAACAGCTACCACAACGCGGCAGCCGGCGTGCTCGCCAAAGCACTGGACAAAGCCACCGGTAAATTCCTCGATAACAACAAGTCGCCAGCACGCAAGGTTGGCGAACTGGACAACCGCGGTAGCCATTTCTATCTCGCCATGTATTGGGCGCAAGCCCTGGCCGAGCAGGACGAAGATGCTTCGTTGAAGGCGAAGTTCGCACCGCTCGCCAAGGTGTTGACCGAAAGCGAAGCGAAGATCGTGGGCGAACTCAACGGCGTGCAGGGCAAGCCGGTGGATATCCATGGCTACTACCACCCGGATCTCAACCTGGTGAGCAAGGCCATGCGGCCGAGCGAAACCTTCAATGCGGCATTGTCTGCGTTGTAAGCAAGTGGCTCGCTAGAGCAAAAAGAACGGGGCCCTTGCGGCCCCGTTTTTTTTGGGCGGCGAAATCTTTCGCGTACGCGTACACGTGTTTTTCACACAATAACGGTGTATGTCTATTGCGACCTTGCGCAGCGAATGCCTTGTCACATGTTTCGGCGTTCTGCCTGTGTGGTCGAGAAGGGGCTATGTGCTTGAGCGTCTGGATGGATCACCGACTAACTCTGGCTATCGACGGATTTTATGAAGACAAATGATCAGATCGTTTTGCCCACAAGCCAATCTGATGCCGTCCTGTTAAAACGTCTGTCGATCGTCCAATTTATCTGCTTGGGAATTGCGGGGCTGATTGCCGTTGCGATTCTTCTCGCATGGCTGATCGGGGGCGTGAGTGCATGGTTTCCTGATGGCTGGTACGTAATGAAATTCAACACCGCCCTCGGGATGCTCCTGACTGCGGTGAGCCTGTTGCTGCTATCGGTGACGCAAACACCGACCCGCCTGTGGGGCATTCGCGCGCTGATGGTGGTCGTTCTGCTGCTCGCCGTTGCGGCGGTTTACGAGCATGCGAGCGGACACGTCACAGGGCTCGATACGCTGATCGTCTCCGATGCGACCAGCAACACGCCAGGATTGATGTCGGACCAGACGGCCGCTTTCTTTCTTTTGATGGGGGCGTGTCTGCTGCTTTGCAGTACACAGGTAAATCGATGGGGTGCGGGCATTACCATTCTGATCACCCTGCTTGCCGTGCACGTACTCATCATTTTTTCGGGTTACTGCTTCACTGCCGTGCAACTCATCGGTCAGAGCATGATCACGCGTACATCGCCGCACACGCTCACATGCATGCTGCTGCTGACTATCAGTTTGATGTGTTGGTGGGCGCAAAACGGTCACTTCAGCTTATTGGTGGGGCAGGGTATCGGCAGCCAGTTGGCGCGCAGGGTGTTGCCTTTCGCGCTTTTGTTGCCCTTCGTGCTTATGTTGAGCAGTGCGGGCATGGCGCGCGCTGGATGGATGTCGCCGCCCGTGGCAGTAGGCTTGGCGGTTGCGGTAATGGCGGCCGCCTTCGGTGGTCTCGTTTCCCTGATGGGGCGACGCATTAACACTTTGGAGCGAGAGATTCGGGCGCAGTCATTGACTGACGAATTCACCGGCGTGTTCAACAACCGCGGTTTCAATCTGCTCGGCGAACAATCGCTTCGCGAAGCTCAGCGGGGAAATGCCACGCTCACATTGCTTGTTTTCGACCTCGACAACGTCAAGGAGATTGGCGAAAAGCTTGGTCATGAAGCGGCGTCGCGATTTGTGCAAGACGTCGCAGGATTGCTGCGAAGCAACTTCGGGCCTGCAGACATCGTTGCGCGTACCGAGAGCGATGAGTTTGCCGTCATCACCAAAGATGAAAACACTGGCGGTGTTATCGCATTGATGCGAATCGGCGAAGCAGTGGATGCGATGAACAGCGCAAAGGACCGATCCTATGTGGTCAGTTTCAGCGTGGGCGAGGCCGTTACCGCCCCAGGCTCCGGGGAATCCTTTACCCAGCTGGTAACCCGGGCCAACCTCATGATGCGCGAACGCAAGCGCATACAACATGTCTTTGGACGGGAAGCTGCCGACAACGCGTCCGTCATCTCGAGCGTGCGCGCGTCGGGCAACACCCGATCATCCTAGCGACCCCGTCCGTTAGGACTTGCCGGGTACAGTGGAGCGACACGGGATCGGCGGTGCCGCTAGAATCGACGCTTCATCGTTGGTTCGCCTCCCCGCGACCTAAGGAGCCATGACGCATGCGCCCATGCATCGCCGTAGCGTTGTTGGCCGCGTGCTTTGCGGCACCGGCATGGACGCAGTCCGCGCCCGCGTATTCCAGCAGTGCGCCATCATCATCCAGCGCCAACGCGCCGCTGTTGCAGGCTGTTACCGTCACTGGCGTTCAACCCGGGCCCGGGTTGTGGAAAGTTAGCAAGGGCGATCACGTGATGTGGGTGCTGGGCACCTTGTCCCCATTACCGAAGCGTATGCAATGGCAGTCGGCGGAAGTGGAGCAGGCGATTGCCCATTCGCAGGAATTGCTCGAATCACCGTCGGCCGAGCTGAAGGTGGATGCGGGTTTCTTCAGCAAATTGGCGCTGCTGCCTTCCGTTTACAGCGCACGCAAGAATCCCAACGGCGAAAATCTGCAGCAGATCTTGCCGCCGGATATGTTCGCGCGTTGGGAGACAATCAAGCAGCCGTATTTTGGCAATGATAAAGGTATCGAATACTGGCGCCCGATCCTGGTCGCATTGAAGCTTTATCAGAAAGCGTTGGACAAGGCGGGTTTGACCAACGCGAACGATGTGACGAATACAGTAAAGAAGCTGGCGGACAAGCACGATGTAAAAAGGACTGCGGTCAAATACCAGTTGGTCGTCGAGCATCCGCGTGATGCCTTGGAGACCATCAAGCAGACCAATTTGCATGATGTCAGCTGCTTCAATCAGACATTAGACGCCGTTCAGCGCGACATGGGCGCCCTAGCCGCTCGCGCGAATGCCTGGTCGACCGGCGATATCGGGGCCTTACGAAGTTTTGCGCTGAGCGACCGTCACGAATCCTGCGTGGTTGCCGTCGTCAATGCGGACTTTGCGCAGCAACTGGGCTTGGACGACTTACCCCAACGCATGGAAGATGTCTGGCTCACGGCCGCCCAGTCGGCACTGGCACGCAATACCCAGACCTTCGCGGTGCTGCCGATGGAGCAAGTGCTTTCGCCGGATGGCTTTCTGGCCCATCTCAAGGCCAAGGGATATACGGTCCAGTCGCCGGACGAGTTGGAGCAATAACTTTCGACTCTTTGATCTGCCGCCGCATCGATTGTGCGTGCCGGGAAAGTGCCGCTAAGCTCCGGATAGCCGCAGTTTGCTCAAGGCTTAATGGAATCGGCTGCCGGAGGGGGCGGGCATGATGGACCAAGAGCTGGTCAGGCGCTTTGCCGACCTGACCGACGACGCCTTATTGAGGCGTCTGCAGTCGGGTGATTTGACGGAATTGGCGGAATCGATCGCGCGCGATGAGGCGAAACGGCGCGGGCTTGCTGTGCCTGCGGAGTCGAGTGATTCACCTGTTGCGGATGCCGCTCCATCCAAGGAGGCGCCACCAGATTTTGTTCAATTCGCGCGCTATCTCAAGCCGATGGAAGCCTATTTATTGCAGGGGCGCCTTCAGGCCGAAGGTATCGATGCGCATCTGTCGGGCGTCAGCACGGTCGAAACCAATCCGCTTTGGTTCAACGCGATGGGCGGCGTGCGGATCTTCGTGCCCAGGTCACAATATGCTCAGGCAAAGGAAGTTCTGACGTCGGAGGAAAGGGGCGACTTCGATCTGGACGATGGCGATCCCGACGAGAAGGCAGCCCCTGCTTCGGATGAGCGCAAATGGCAACTTGGATGGGTGCTACTGGTGCTGCCCTGTCTGGTCTTTGCGATCTTCCTCACCATCCAAATTTGGACGCCCCGTTGCCCGCCCAATACGCTCTGCATGGCCGGCCCAGAGACCGTCGGCGACTATCTGTTCAAACTGTCAATTTCGGTTGCGAGCTTTGGTCCGGCGGCCTTCGCCATCAGGTATTTGGGTCTGCGGTTCAAGCTTCCGCCAGCGTCTTGATTGTTGATATCGCCGTCCATTGCATGGCGTGCGACAGATGGTCGCGATGTGGTTTTGATAAAGTTGTTTGAGGGTAAACGGAGTCACTCGACAAAGGGGAAGGAATGAACAAGTTCTTTTTGGTGCTCACAGCACTGCTGTTGGCGTGCGTGAGTGTGACGGTGGTTGCGCAACAGAGTCCCATCGCTTCGCTGCCTTGGTAGATGGGGCCGACGACGGTGAAGCTGGGCAATCGTGCGACGTTGAATGTTCCGGACGGCTATGCGTTCCTTGGTGCTGCCGGAAGTCGATCGCTCAACGACATCCTGCACAACCCGCCGGTCAACGGCGATCAGTACACGCTTGCGCCGAAAACGCTGAACTGGATTGCGTTTTTCGCGTACGAAGACATCGGCTACGTCAAGGACAACGACAAGCTCGATCCGGATGCCATCTTGCAGTCGTATCGCGATGGCACCGCAGAAGGCAACAAGGAGCGCAAGTCACGCGGATGGGATGAATTGAACATTCTCGGCTGGAGCGCTAAGCCGGAATACGACACGCAAATCAAGTCGTTGGCGTGGTCCATCCTTCTTGAAGATGCCGAGAACCACAAGCACATCGTCAACTACAACACGCGATTGCTGGGTCGGCGCGGCGTGATGGATGTGACGCTGGTGACCGCTCCGGAAAAGCTCACCGCGTCGATCGATGACTTCAAAGCCACCTTGCCCGGATTCCAATACGCGCCGGGTGAAAGCTATGCCGAATACCGTCCCGGCGACCGCGTGGCCGAATATGGTCTTGCCGCGTTGATTACCGGCGGCGCGCTGGCGGTGGCAGCCAAGAAGGGGTTGTTCACGGTTATCGGTGGTTTCCTGGTCGCAGCGTGGAAGTTCGTGCTGGCGGGCTTTGTGGCGCTGAGTGCCTGGTTCAAGAATCTCTTCAAGAAAAAACAGCAGTCCTGATGATCCTGCATGACGGGTTGTTGTTGCTGGGCGGAGTCGTCGCGCTGTATCTGTACGACTCCGCGCTGCTGCTGTACCACAACGAACTCGTGCTGGTGGGCAGGCGCAGCGGATGGCGCGTATCGGGCGGCTCGGCATTCGAGCTAAGCGGCAGGCATGTTTTCCTGCCACAACCGTTTTGTCCGCATCAGTCATTGTTTCGGTTGAACTGGCCGGAGCAGGGAGTGATTGAGGGCAATGCAAAGCCTGTTCGATCTCACCGAGTGTTCGTGGCGCTGGAGATGATTGCGCCATGGACGCTGCTGTTGCTCGTGCTTTTTGTCGTCGGCTTGCCGTATGCGTTGTTTGTATCGCATGACATCGCTGCCTTGTTGGCGTGGATTGTCGCGGTTTACGTGGCCATCATCGCCATGCTGTTGCACGTCTATCGCTACAGGAAAGCGCTGAATCTCTCTGGACGTGCGGTCGCGGCGATTGCCCTGGATGCGTTGCTATGCGCGCCATTCGCCTTGAACGTTGTGCGCAAGATCAGTCTTCGACAGCGGTTTGATGCCGATTTGCGAACGGTGGCTGCGACCATGTTACCGCCGCCCGCATTGCACGATCTCACTGAAATTCTCCGCGACCGCATCAAGATCAGTCTCGGATTCGTCGAGCCCGGTACAGCCGAATCACAGGCTTTGGATGCCTATCTGAACTACTTCGAGGGCCTGCGGAAATGACGCTGCTGGATATGGTTGTTATCGCCGCTGGGCTGTTGTTCGGCTACCGTCTCGTGAGCAACTTCCTGTCGCCCAATACGAGTGATGGACAACGGACACGCTCCGATACGGATCGTCGTGGTGACGATCCTGCGAGCCCGGGTTGGGAAAAACATTGGGAGTCGCCCGAGTCAAAAATTCCGGCGTGGTTCGATGTGCTTGGTGTTACTGAAAGTGCGGATGTTGCGGAGATCGAGCGCGCGTATCGGGTCAAGATGAGCCAATACCATCCGGACAAGGTGGCGCAGCTTGGCGACGACATCAAGCAGCTGGCCGAGGCGAAGTCCAAGGAGATCAACGCCGCGTATGACACGGCGATGCGGTTGCGCCGGCGTTAGCTGGTTCGGAAATTGCGGTCATTCTGCGCGTTATCCCAGCTTGACGCCGGGATGACGAGCAAAAAGCAGATCGGTAGCTGTAGGTTGAAGCAAGGTTTACGGAATCAAGCGCTGGCCTGATTCAATGCTTCGATTTCGTCTGCACCCAACGACAACGCGACCGCGCCAACCAATTCTTGCAGCTGCGCCACGCTAGTGGCGCTGGCGATGGGTGCGGTGATGCCGGGTCGTGCAATGAGCCATGCGAGCGCAACTTGCACAACCGTCGCCTTGTGCGCGGCAGCGATCTCGTCAAGCGCGGCAAGCACTTTCAGGCCATGCGCGTTGAGGTATTTCTTTACAGAGCCTCCGCGCGCATTGCTCTTGGCAAGATCCGCTTCGCTACGGTATTTGCCGCTCAGAAAGCCGCTAGCGAGTGCGTAGTAATTGATGACGCCGATGCCTTCCTCGCGAATCAGTGGTTCGAGTTCTTTTTCATAATCGGTGCGGCTGACCAGGTTGTACTCCGGCTGCAGGCTTTCGTATCGCGGCAAATTATGTTCCTTCGAAATCTTCAGCGACTCCATAAACCGGTCGGCGCCATAGTTGGACGCGCCGATTGCGCGCACTTTGCCTTCTGCGATCAGCTGCGCGAATGCTTCCAAGGTTTCGTGCAGCGGTACGGTGGCGTCGTCTTCATGCGCTTGGTAGAGATCGATGTGGTCGGTTTGCAGGCGCTTGAGTGAACCCTCGACCGCCTGTCGAATATTCATCGGCGACAAGCCACGATGCTCGACCCACTTGGCCACCTTGGTAGCGATCACCACGCGGTTGCGCTTGCCACTTTGCTTGAGCCACTTGCCGATGATGGTTTCCGATTCGCCGCCGCGATTGCCCGGCACCCACGCCGAATAGACATCCGCGGTATCGATCAGGTTGAAGCCGGCGTCGACGAAGGCGTCCAGCAGTTCGAATGAGCGTTGTTCATCCACACTCCAGCCGAATACGTTGCCGCCAAAGGCGAGCGGGGCGATGGAAAGGTCGGAGCGGCCCAGTTGACGCAATTGCATGGGGATATCCTCGGCAAGGAGTAAGCGAATGTACCGCCGTTATGCGGTACATGATCCTTCCGAGTTGGGTGCCTACGCCGAGTAATCAAGCGCAGCAGGCGGAATCCCTTTTTTCGCAACGGATGGATAGCGGCAATTGCGCGACATCCACCTCGATGCGTCGCGCGGTCTGGCATGTGCAGGTCGGCGCATCGGGGCGCCAGTCCAGTTTGCCGGGTGTGACATGGCCGTGCAGGAACAGCAGATCGATCCATGGCGAGCGCATGGGGGTTCTCTGGTGGGGTTGGGCTGCGCTCAAGGTAATGGCATGCGATGACCCGGAAAAGCGATATATTCGCAAGCCAGGTTTGAGGGATATTCAAGATGAGCCGGGTTCCACTCAGTCTTTTGCAGCAATTCGTGCAAGTGGCGCGACTGGGTAATCTGTCGCGCGCCGCCGCGCAGGCCAACCTCACCGTCAGTGCACTGAGCCATCAGATGCGCCAGCTGGAAGAGCGCCTCGAGCGCCGCCTGTTCGAGCGAGGCCCACGTGGCGTCACGCTTACTGTCGAAGGTTGCGGCCTGCTCGAAGCCGTCGGCGAACATTTCGACGGCATCGAGCACGCGTTGTTGCGCTATCGCGAGCGGCGTCATGACGCACTTACCCTTAGCGCCAGTCCCGGCATTATTTCCAGTTGGCTCATGCCGCGCTTGCCCCGTCTACTCGCGGCGCATCCGGAACTGGAACTCAATCTGCAGTCCAGTTCTGCCCTGGTGAATTTCGAGCGCGAAGCGGTCGACGCTGCCGTGCGCTACGGAAAAGGTGCGTGGCAGGGACTGCGCAGCGAGCGCCTGTTCGGTGAGTGGATTGCACCGGTGGCCGCGCCGGAGTTGGTGGCGCGCATGGCCGGGGCCGACCCGCTTGATCTTGCGAGTTGGCCGCTGCTTGGCGATCCCAATCCCAACAACCGCTGGAACGACTGGTTTGCGCATTACGGCGGCAAGCTGCCGCGTCGATACGTGGCGCATGTGGATACGGTGGATGCGTTGCGACATGCGGCACTCGAAGGTCTTGGCGTGGCGCTTGGCCGCATGGTGACGTCGAAGTCGCTGATCGATGCTGGCAAGTTAGTGGTGCTGGGCGACCGTTATCTGCCTGTGCTCGAACCGGAAGCGTATTACCTCGTCTATCCGCCGCGCTCGGAAGATCATCGCGGCATGGGCACGTTCCGCGCGTGGTTGCTTGAAGAGGCGCAGACGTATTGCGGGCAGATGCCGCAGTTGCAATGTGATGATGCGGTTGCGTAACGGCTAGGCAACAGAAGTGCTGCGGTGACTGAAGTCGTCGCGAATGATGTTGTTGCGTGTCGATCAATGATGACGACGCGTACACCTGCTTCGCTTAAAATGTGATCGCTGGCCACTATGAGCTGGCGCGACAATCCATTCGCAGCACTTATATAAGGATTTCCTATGCCAAGCACCGCCATCCTTGTCGACGGCGCTTTCTTCCTTGCTCGCTATCGCAAGGTGTGGGGCGACCGAGACGCCAACGACGCGCGCACCGTCGCCAAGACCGTCTTCGGTATGGCGCTTGAACATCTCAAGACGCTGGATCGTCCGCGCGAGGCCTTGTATCGCATCTTTTTCTACGATTGCCCGCCGCTGGAGAAAGTACTTGTGAAGCCGATCAGCGGCGAGAGCATGGATTTCTCGCGTACCGGCGCAGCCGCGTTCCGTCGCGATCTGCACGACCAGCTGCGCCGTCAACGCAAGATGGCATTGCGACTCGGGCGATTGGCCGATCGCGGCGAATGGAAGCTCAAGCATCAGGCTTACCAACAACTGCGCGACGAATCCTTGTATTGGGATGAGCTGGGTGACGAGCATTTCGAGCCGGACATGCGCCAGACCCAGGTGGATATGAAGATCGGTATCGACATCGCCGCGCTGGCCTACAAGAAGCAGGTAGACCAGATCATCCTGGTCGCTGGCGACGCCGATTTCATTCCGGCAGCCAAGCTGGCTCGCTACGAAGGCATCGATTTCATTCTCGATCCTATGTGGCAGGGCATTGCGCCGGATCTGCATGAGCATATCGACGGCTTGCAATCGGTCTGTCCGAGACCGTTCTAACGAATCGGATGGCGCCAAATGACCTCTTCTGTTCCAGAGGGGTGCAGAGAGGCGGTTATATCTGCGCGCCCAGGCGAATCGAGTGCGCAGTCAGCGTAAATTAAATGTAAAATGTCGACATACGCTGCACATAACCGGCGGCAGGCTGCCGCGGAACACCGTTGAGGAATCGTCATGAAGATCAGGCTCGCCTTCGGATTGTCCGCCGCCCTGTTGCTCGCTGGCGCGGTTCACGCGCAGCAAGCGGGGCAGGATCAGCCCACGGGCGACTTAGTGCCGCCGACTAGCGCCAGCGATTTCACCGCCGGCCAGCTCGATGCGGTATTGGCCGGCTCCTGGCGCTCAGCGGCCAACAAAGCACGCGACGTGTATCGCCATCCCAAGGCCACGCTGCAGTTCTTCGGATTGCAGCCGGACCAAACCGTGATCGAGATAACTCCCGGTGCAGGCTGGTATAGCGAAGTCCTCGCGCCGTTGCTGCGCGACAATGGCCATTACATTGCGGCCGTGACGGATAACAACGCGGAGGCCAAGCAGGACGTCGCGGCGTTGCGCGCCAAGTTTGCGGCCGATCCCACGGAGTACGCCAAGACCAGCATCGCGACCTTCAATCCGCAGGCGCCGGTATTTGGCCCAGCAGGTTCAGCCGATATGGTGCTGACCTTCCGCAACGTGCATAACTGGGCCATGGCCGGCACGGCGCAGGCGATGTTCAAGGCGTTTTATGCAGTGCTCAAGCCCGGCGGTGTGCTGGGTGTGGTGGATCATCGCGCGGCGCCCGGCGCCACGCTCGATTCGGTGAAGGGCAGTGGCTACCTGCCGACCGATTACATCATCAAGCTCGCCACGGATGCCGGTTTCAAGTTGGACGGGCAGAGCGAAGTCAACGCCAATCCGAAAGACACCAAGGATTATCCGAAAGGTGTCTGGACCTTGCCGCCGACGTTGACGCTCGGCGACCAGGACCGCGCCAAGTACCTCGCGATCGGTGAATCCGATCGCATGACGCTGCGTTTCGTGAAGGCGGCGAAAGCGTCATCGCCTGCTTCGTCGTCGAGTGCAGCGGCACACTGAGCTAGGTGATTTACCGCGAGCCATTGTCCCTCACCCCGGTCCTCTCGCCTAAGGGGAGAGGAAGCGAGCGCAAAAAGCCATGCTCATTGCGCTGAACAAGCCGTTCGGCGTGCTGTGCCAATTCACGACCAACGATGGACGTCCGACTTTGGCCGACTACGTGCGGCAGAAGGATGTGTATCCAGCGGGTCGACTGGATCACGACAGCGAAGGTCTGCTGCTGCTCACCGACGATGGTGCGCTGGCGCACCGACTTACCGATCCGCGCCACAAGCAGCCCAAGACGTATCTGGTGCAGGTCGATGGGGCGTTGAACGATGAAGCGTTGCAGGCGCTGTGCCGCGGCGTTGCCTTGAACGATGGCCCGACACTGCCGGCCATTGCCGAGCACGCCGATGAGCCATCGTGGCTGTGGCCGCGCGATCCGCCGGTACGCTTTCGTAAAAGCATTCCCACCAGTTGGATGTCGATTACCTTGCGCGAGGGACGCAACCGGCAGGTCCGGCGTATGACGGCCGCGGTGGGATTTCCAACTTTGCGGTTGATCCGCGTGCGCGTTGGCGGCTATGCGCTGGACGAATTACAGCCGGGTGAGATGCGCGTGCTCGCACCTTGAGGAATTGCGCTCGTCATTCCGGCTTGTGTCGGGATGACGAACAAACAAACGGGAAACCGGCTTCCTAGATCCCGAAGAATGCCGCAGCCGCAGCCGTGCTATTGGCAGCGGTAACCTCGACCGGCTCGCCACGATCGCGCGCGATTTCCTCGCAAATATGTTTCAGATACATCGGCTCGTTGCGCCGATGACTCGGTTGCGGGCGCACCGTGCGCGGCAACAGATAAGGCGCATCCGTTTCCACCATCAGCCGATTGGCGGGAATCTCGCGCACGAATTCGCGCAAGTGCGTGCCACGACGTTCGTCGCAGATCCAACCGGTAATGCCGATATGGCAATCCAGCGCGAGGTAATCGTGCAGCGCTTCGCGCGTATCGGTAAAGCAATGCACCACCGCCGCCGGCACCTTGTCGCGATAGCGTTTGAGCAGCGCAAGAAAATCCTGATGCGCATCGCGCTGATGCAGGAACAGCGGCTTGCCGACGTCGGCAGCAATCTGCAATTGACGCTCGAATACGTGCAACTGCACATCGCGCGGCGAGTAATTGCGGTTGTAGTCCAGGCCGGTTTCTCCCACCGCGCGAACTTCCGATGCGTGCGCCAGCTCGCGCAAACGCGCGTCGGTCACGTCGGTGTAATCGATGGCGTGGTGCGGATGCATGCCCGCCGTGGCGTGCAGCATGCCGGGATGCGCGCGCGCCAGGTCCAGCGCGTGTTCGCTACCGACGTGTGACGCGCCGGTGACAACCATTTGTATCACCCCATGTGCCCGGGCACGGTCCAAAACGGCATCGAAATCGTGCCGGAAGGATTCGTGGGTGAGGTTGGCCCCGATATCGATGAGCTGCATGGAGAACCCTTTTAAAGTTCTTATTGTCCCATCCATGTACCTTACCGCCCAGTCGCAGCATGAACGGCCGGTCACACTACGAGAAGGCGCCGCCTGACAAGGCTCGCCAGCCGCTTCACGGTTGTGTTACGAATGGGATTCGCCTGTTCGACGCGTGGGGACGCCGGGCGGGCCGGGCGTGTTTTGAGATGTTAGTCACGAGCGGGGTGCAGTATGTCGGCAGTCGTAAGGCCGGCGTCCGTTGGGGCGATAAAGGCCACGGATGACCATGAACAGGCAGTGTGCGCGCTGCTGGTGGCGCGTGGGCGCCTGAAAGACAACGACCTGGTGCGTGCCCGGCGCCTGCATGAAGAAGCGCCGGAAGGGACGCTCACCACCCTGCTTGCGCGCTTGGGCCTGGTTTCCGAGCGCGATCTGGCCGAAGCCTGGGCCGAGCGCCTTCATGCGCCTTTGCTGGCGGCACGCGATGCACCGGAACTGCCGCCTGCCGACGTGGATATCTCCGTCCGCTTCCTCAAGCAGCAACATATCGTGCCCGTGCGTTCGGGTGAGGATGGGGTCACCTTGTTGGTGGCCGATCCGGCCGATCCCTATCCGCTTCAGGCGGTGCGCCTTGCGTGCGGCAAACCCGTCTCGCTCTGCATCGGTTTGCGCTCGGAAATCGATGATCTGATCGAACGTTATTACGGCCAAGGTCGTTCCGCGATGGGCACCATCGTGGAAAACCTCGACGGCAGCGCGGCCGAAGAGGATGACGTGGAACATTTGCGCGACCTCGCGTCCGAGGCGCCAGTGATCCGCCTGGTCAACCTGATCCTGCAGCGCGCGGTGGAACAGCGCGCATCCGACGTGCATATCGAGCCGTTCGAGAATCGCCTGAAAGTGCGCTATCGCATCGACGGCGTGCTGCACGAAGTGGAAGCCCCGCCTTCCAGTTCCACCGCCGCGGTGATCAGCCGCGTGAAGATCATGGCCAAGCTCAACATCGCCGAGCGCCGCCTGCCACAGGACGGCCGCATTCAGTTGCGCGTGCAAGGCAAGGAGCTGGACCTGCGCGTCTCCACCGTACCGACCAGCTTCGGTGAATCGGTGGTGATGCGTATCCTCGATCGCGAGACGGTAGTGTTCGATTTCGCGTCGCTGGGTTTCACCGAAAACTTCCGTGAACGTTTTGTGGAAGTGCTGCAGCGGCCGCATGGCATCCTGCTGGTCACTGGCCCCACCGGTTCGGGCAAGACCACCACGTTGTACACCGCGCTGTCGAAGATCAACACGCCGGGCGTGAAGATCATCACCGTCGAAGATCCGGTCGAATATCAGCTCGAAGGCATCAACCAGATCCAGGTGAAGCCGCAGATCGGTCTGGACTTCGCCAATGCGCTGCGCTCGATCATGCGCCAAGACCCGGACGTGATCATGATCGGCGAAATGCGCGATCTGGAAACCTGCCGCATCGCGATCCAGTCCGCGCTTACCGGTCACTTGGTGTTGTCCACGCTGCATACCAACAGTGCAGCGGGTGGCGTGACGCGCATGCTCGACATGGGCGTGGAAGATTACCTGCTCGGTTCTACCGTCAACGGCATCCTCGCGCAACGACTTGTGCGTCGCCTGGATCCAGAAACAGCGATTCCTTACGAGGCGCCGCCCGAAGTCATCAAGGAATTCGAGCTGGAAAAATATACCGACGAGCGACCGATCCGCTTGTGGAAACCCGGCACCAGTACGACCAACCCCACCGGTTATCGCGGTCGTCGCGCCATCATGGAATTTCTGGTGATGAGCGACCCGCTGCGTCGACTCGTCATGCAGCGCGCCGATGCGGGTGAGGTCGAACGGCAGGCGCGCCTGGAAGGCATGCGCACGATGTACGAAGACGGCATCGCCAAAGCGGTGGCAGGCATCACCACCATCGAGGAGGTGTTGCGTGTTACGCAGGAAGGATAAGCATCGGCCCCCCATGTCGTCATTGAGCAGCTTCATTGTTGTAAAAGCGCCTCGGCGAAGGCCGGAATTCAGTTCAAATAAGGCGTGCGAAGCACTGCAGATGGGTTTTGTGTACTTCGCACGATTGTTTCATTGGATTCCGGCCTTCGCCGCAATGACGGGCAAAAATGTGGCGCACATCGGATTCGCTGCGCCATGAGCCAATTCCGCTATCGCGCGGTGAGTGCCGCTGGCGAAATCCTGCAGGGACAGATGGAGGCGGCCAGTCTCGATGAAGTGATCGTGCGTCTGCAGGATCAAGGCCACACGCCGCTTGAGGCCAAGCTTGCGGATGCGGCAGGCGAGGGTAGTGGTCTTGCCGGTCTATTCAAGCGCGGGCCGTTCAATGGTGATCAGCTGGCGCAGTTCACGCATCAGCTGGCGACGTTGCTTGGCGCGGGCCAGCCACTGGATCGCGCGCTGGGCATCCTTATGGATCTACCCGAAGGCGAGCACGCGAAGAAGCTGATCGAGCGCGTGCGCGACCGCGTGCGCGGCGGTACACCGCTGTCCCAAGCGTTGGACGAAGAACACGGTGTCTTTCCAAAACTCTATGTCGCGCTGGTGCGCGCCGGCGAAGTTGGCGGATCGCTCGAAGACACACTGCGCCGTCTCGCCGATTATCTTGAGCGCACGCAGCAACTGCGCGGCAGCATCATCAATGCACTGATCTATCCAGCTTTCCTGATGGTTGGTGTGCTCGGCTCGCTGCTGTTGCTGCTTACGTATGTGGTGCCGCAATTCGTGCCGATTTTCCAGGACATGCAGGTGCCGATCCCGTGGATTACCCGCGCCGTACTGGCGTTGGGAACCACCTTGCAGGATTGGTGGTGGTTGATCTTGATCGTCGTGATTGGCGGTATTTTCGTTTGGCGTGCGCGCATGCGCGATCCCGCACTGCGTCTCGCCTGGCATGAGCGGCTGCTGAAGATGCGCATGGTCGGCCCGTTGTTACTGAAAGTGGAAACCGCGCGTTTGGCGCGCACGCTCGGCACCCTGGTGAAAAACGGCGTGCCATTGCTGTCGGCATTGAGCATCGCGCGCATGGTGACCTCCAATCGCGCCCTGGACGAATCCCTGGTCCAGGCCACCGAGATGGTCAAAGGCGGCAACGGTCTGAGCCTTGCCTTGTCCCATTCGCAACGTTTTCCGCGTCTGGCGATCCAGATGGTGCAGGTGGGCGAAGAGGCGGGCCAGCTCGACACCATGCTGCTGAAAGTGGCCGATACCTTCGAGCTGGAAAGCCGGCGCTCCATCGATCGCCTGCTGGCCGCGTTGGTGCCTGCACTGACCATCGTGATGACGTTCTTCGTGGCCATCATCATGTCGGCAATCCTGCTGCCTCTGCTCAGTCTTACCAGCAACATCCAGTGATTGCTGTTGTCCGATTTATGTATCCCCTGTTCCACGCCTAAGAAACGGAGAAACCAGCCCATGCAGTACAGATATTCCCGAACCCGGTCCCTGCATTATCCTCACCGCAGCGCCGGCTTCACCCTGCTGGAAATGCTGGCGGTGATCGTGCTGATCGGCATCGTCGGCGCCATCGTGGTACGCCAGGTCGGCAGCAGCGTGGACAAGGGCAAGTACGGCGCCGGCAAGGCGCAGCTCACCACCTTGAGCCAGGCGATCGACAGTTATGCATTGGATAACGGTTCGCCGCCGGCTCAGCTTGCAGATCTCGTTGCCAAGCCCGCCAACGCGAACAACTGGCAGGGACCTTACGTAAAGCCTTCGCAGCTGAAGGACCCGTGGGGTCATGAGTTTGGCTACAAGTATCCCGGCGAGCACGGCAATTACGACCTGATCTTCTACGGCCAGGACGGTAAGCCGGGTGGTGATGGCTACAACGCCGACGTGGGTAACTGGCAGTGAAAAACCGGGGATCGGTCATGCGCGTCGGCAATGGGGGCGAAGTACTATCGCCTTCGGCCGTCGCGTTTGCCCGATCCCCATCGCGGCGCGGCATGCGCGCCTTTACCTTGCTCGAAATGCTTGCCGTCATCATTTTGATTGGTATCGCGGCAGCCGCTGTATCCATTTCGGTGGCGCATGGTTTGGCCAGTGCGCGTATCAATGCCGCGGCTGGCGAACTCGCCGCCTCCCTGCGCGCGACTCGGACGCAAGCGATCGTGCATGGTCAGCAAAGGGTTTTTCAGGTCGATATACGTCAGGATATTTATCGCGGCGCGGATCAGCGCGATGTGCGTTTGCCCAAAGGTTTGGACCTATCGGTAACAAGTGCGGCTAACGACCAGACGGGTGGTGACATTGCGCGCATCCGCTTTTTCCCCGACGGTAGCTCGACCGGTGGCCGCATCACTTTACGCAGCGGCCAGCGCGAGTGGCACGTCAACGTGTCATGGCTTACCGGTGCGATCAGCGTGTTCGACACGGCAGCGCATACATGATCACGTCGCGTCGCTATGCACACGGTTTCAGTCTGCTTGAGGTCATTGCTGCGATCCTGTTGTTGGCGATCACCTTCGCCGCTTTGATGGAAGTGGCGGGTGGTTCGATCCGTCTTTCGCAGAATGCCGCCGAACACAGCCAGGCGGCACTGTGGGCACGAACGCTGCTGGATACGCGCTTCGCGCTCGATCCAATCCAGCCCGGCGTGAGCGAAGGGCATTTCGACGATCGTTATCGCTGGCGCTTGCAAGTAACACCGTGGCAGGCACCGGGCGTTACGCCAGCCGCGAACGCCAACGCTATGCAGATGTTTCGGCTTGACCTGGATGTGTCATGGGGCTCGGCACCATTCGAGCACACAGCGCGTTTCAGTACGCTGCGCATCGGCAGCAACACATCCGCAGTACCCGGACCATGAAACGCGCCGCAGGTTTTACCTTGATTGAAGTGCTTGGCGCGATGGCGCTGCTGGCACTATTGCTGCTGGGCGTGTATTCCGGTGTTCGCACTGCCACGCACACGGTGCAAGTGGGCACGGCGAAGATCGAGCAGCTCGATGAAGTGCGATCCGCGCAGCAGTTCTTGCGCCGTGAATTGGCACAAGCGATGGCGCAGGCGATCGCGCACGACGATAGCGGCAACAATATTTATTTTGTCGGTAGCGACAATGAAATGCGTTTTGTCGCACCCTTGCCCGGTTACCTCGGCAAGATGGGGCCGCAATTGATCCAGATAAAACTGGTGCCGGGCGATAAGAGTGAGCGGCTCGAGGCGAGCCTTGCCATTCTGCCGCCGGATGGCAGCGCGCCCAAGCCGCTTGGCGATCCGCAGGTGCTGGTCGATGGCATCACCGGTGGCGGCTTCAGCTATCGCGGCGTGAATCAGCAAGGCCAGCCGATGGATTGGCAAAGCGATTGGAAATACAGCAACAACATGCCAAACGTGGTCACCATCAAACTCGCGCTTGAGAACGGGCGCGAGTGGCCGCTGATGAGTGCGCCGTTGCGTGTGAACGCTGCGGCGACGCAGGGTCCCGGCAATCTGCTGCGTGGTCTGCGCGGACCGGGAGTCGGGCCATGAAGCGCCGGCAAAGAGGCGTCGCGCTATTGGTGGTGATGTGGGCGTGCACGCTGCTCGCCATCCTGCTCGGCGGTTACGCGGTGTTGGCGCACACCGAAGGTTTGCAATCCAGTTTTCAGTTTCAGCAAACCCGCGCGCACTACGCCGCCGAAGCGGGTGTGATGCGCGCCATCTATGCATTGCAGGCACCGAACATCGCTGATCGCTGGACGGCCGACGGGCGCATCTATCCGTTCGCCTACGATGACGCGAAGGTGGGTGTTTCGGTGATCTCCGAAAGCGGCAAGGTCGATCTCAATGCCGCCACGCCCGACGTGCTGGCCAATCTCTTTCGTGCTGCCGGCGTCGATCCCGTGCGCGCCGCCACGCTGGCGCAAGCGGTGCTCGACTGGCGCAGCTTTGCGGTCTCCCAGCAACAGGCGGCGCAGCGCACCGCAGCCTATACGGCGGCCGGGCGCGATTACGGCCCGCGCAACGGCCCATTCGTCAGCGTCGAGGAGTTGCAGATGGTGCTGGGCATGGACCCGGGCTTGTACGAAACCATCGCGCCCGACGTCACCATTTGGTCCGGACGATCCAGCCCCGACGCGACGACGGCGCCGCTGCTGGCTTTGGCGTCACTGCCCGGCATGGACCTACAGCATGCCGCGGCGGCCATCGCCACCCGATCGGCTGCCGCCGCCGGCAATCCGGCCACGGGGCTGGTCGCCAACAATGGCATCACGCATAGTATTCGTTCAGAGGCCGTGCTTGCCGATGGAACGCGCGCGGTATTGCGCGCCACGGTACGCTTGCAGGGATTTCGGCCCGGCTCGCAAGCTTTTGCGGTGCTGCGCTGGCAAGAGGGAGATGGGGAGTGAATTCCGCTACGCAGACACTGCGACCGCAGATCGATCGCGCACGCCGCGCATGGCGCGGCTCACCCTTGCCGGGCTTCCTGGCCTGGTGGAGCGGCGAGTTGCGCGCCCTGCTACCCGTGCGATGGCAGGCTTTTTTCAGCGGCGGCAACGTGTGGTGCCTGTTGCGTCATGAAGACGGCGAGTGGCACGTGCGGCGCAGCGGGCACGGGGAAACCTCGCTGCCCTGGAGCGATGCGCTGGACGCCTCCGCGCAACAGGCCATGCTAGGCGCGGCTGTCGCCGGTATAGATCGCCAGGACCTCCGCCTCGCCCTGTGCCTGCCACAGGATGCCGCGTTGCGCCGCCGCCTGCTGTTGCCGGAGGCTGCGCGCGACAACTTGCGTCAGATCGGCGCGTTCGAAATGGATCGGCAGACGCCGTTCCGCACCGAACAGGTGTATTACGACCTGCGTGAACTGCCCGGGCCCGCACCCGCAGGCCGTATTTCTGCCGAACTGGTCGCCGCACCGCGCGCGGCCGTCGATGCAAAGCTCGAACACCTGCGCAATGCCGGCATCGCCATCGATGCGGTCGATCTTTGCGATGGCGAAACGCGGCTCGGCGTAAACCTGCTGCCACCGGAGATGGCACGCGTGCATCGCGATCCACGGCGCCGGCTCAATCTCGCGCTGGTGGCGGCAACGGTGGTGCTGTTGCTGCTGTGTCTGGGTCAATGGCTGCACAACCGCCAGGATGCGTTGGCCGCCATGCAAGCGCAGGTCGACGACATGCGCGGCGACGCGCAGAAGATCGCCAGTCTGCGCAAGCAACTCGAAGACAGCTCCGGCGCAGCCGGCTTTCTCGCCAAGCGCAAGACGGACTCCATAGCCGTCGTCGATGTGCTGCAGGATCTGACTACACGCATTCCCGACGACACCTGGCTGGAACGCTTCACTGTCGACAGCAACGGCCACATCGGCATCCAGGGACAAAGCGCCAAAGCCGCACCGCTGATCGATGCTTTGCAGAGCAGCAAGCTGATCACGGGCGCGAACTTCCAGGGCGTGATCCAGCGCGATCCGGCAACCAACAAGGAGCGGTTCTACATGGATGCGCAATTGCGCATGCCCGCGGCTGCCAAGCCTGCGACGAGCAGCAGCGCAGGAGCGACGCGATGAATCTCCGGCCGATGAAACCTCTTGAAAGCCGCGTCGCTGCCATCGGTTTGCTAGTGCTGGTTTTAGTGTTGGCGTATTTCCTCTTGCTGCACTGGTGGTTCGTGGCACCGCTGCGCGATATCGATAGCCAGATGGACGATCTGCGCGATACGCAAAGCCGCTTCGCGGCGGCGATCGCCGAGAAACCGCAATTGCAAAAGCGTCTCGCCGACTTGGGCCATGAGTCGGCCGACAGCAGCACCTTTCTGCCAGAAACCGATCCCAATGCCGCCGCGGCCAGTTTGATGCAGCGCGTGGTCGATGACGCGGCAGCGCACGCCCAAGAAGGCAGCTGCGAAGTCAGCCAGAAGATGCCGGTACCCAACCCGCCCGCCTCGCCGGGCGATCCCTATCGCAAGGTCGTGGTGAGCATCAGCCTGCACTGCGATATGCAGCCGTTGATTGGATTGTTGTACACGCTGGAAAAAGGCAAACCGTACCTGTTCGTGCAGGACTTCAGCGTCTATCGCAATCCGCTGCTGACCATGCAGAAGACCGGCACTGCGCCGCTTGAAGTGCAGTTCACGCTGGGTGGTTACGTGCATGCCGCGGCCAATGCTGGTTCCAACGCCACCGGTGGCAATGCATCGTCGGGGGATGAGTCGCCATGAACGCCGCCGCACAACGTCGACTCACGCCGGTATGCGCTGCGGTCGTTGCCGTATTCGGCATTCTGCTTTTATCGCTGTTGTTCGGCGTAGGGCGTGGTGTGCAATGGGATCCGCCGCGCGTTACGCCATCGCTGCCGACACCGCACAGTGTCATCTTGCCTTCGCCGCCTGTGCTGGGCAGCTACGCGCAAGTCTGGGAGCACCCGTTGTTCAGCAGCGACCGCAAACCGATCGTCAGCAACGGCAGCAGCGAAGGCGTGAGCCTGGGCGATTTGCAATTGACCGGTGTGATCCTCACGCCGACGCTGCACATAGCGCTGCTTGGGCCCACGCATGACAGCAAGGGTGACGAAAGCCAGCAGGTGCGCGTGCGCGAAGGCGCAAGTCTGCCCGATGGCAATTGGAAGCTGATCAAGGTGCTTCCGCGTTCGGCGATTTTCGCTTCATCCAGCGGACGCACGGAACTCAAGCTGCCTGCGGGCGCTCCGATAGATCAGGCCGCGGCGAGCGCGCCAGCAGACGCTATACCCATGAACGGACCGCCGGGGTCGGGCATGTCGATGCAAAGCCACGCCATGCCACCACCGCCCGTCGCACCCATGTCGCCGAACGACGCACAGTCACAACGATTGCAAAAGCTCAGGGCCGCCATTCTTAAGCAGCGTTCCCAGCCATCCGGAAACGCTCAAGGAGAACATTGATTCATGTCACACAAGCGCATGCAACTTTACCGACGCAACGGCCTGCAAATAGGCGCAATCGCGCTGGCGGTCTTCCTGGGCGGTTGCGCGGACAACAAGCCGCTGGTCAAGCCGGATCTTTCATTGGAACGCGAGGCGATAGCCGGCACTGAAAAACCCGCGCCGCAGCCACAAACGCTGAACACCAATCTGGGCAACACTCCTACTGCGCCGTCCGTGGCTAGCATCAGCACGGGCACCGGCCAGTTCGTGCGACCCACCGCACTTTCAACGCCGCGTCCGGGTGCCGCCGGCAGCGGGGCCGTTACCTTCAATTTCGAAAACCAGCCGGTGCAGGCAGTGGTCAAGGCCATCCTTGGCGACCTGTTGCAGCAGAACTACACCATCGTGCCGGGCGTGCAAGGCAACATTTCCTT
The DNA here is from genome assembly GCA_903970555.1 of Vulcanimicrobiota bacterium. GTDB lineage: Bacteria > Pseudomonadota > Gammaproteobacteria > Xanthomonadales > Rhodanobacteraceae > Dyella_B. The sequence goes on along the minus strand of CAJCJD010000151.1, from coordinate 23,445 downwards.
CTCCACCTCCGAGCCGGTGGACAGCAGCCAGGCCATGCCGATCCTGGAGACGCTGCTTTCATGGACGCACAACGCCTTGATCAAGACCGACGGCCGCTACGTCGTGATGCCGGAGAAGGATGCGGTGCAAGGCAATGTCGCACCCAGCCTTGGTGCGGTTGCGCCTGCTGGCGGTTTGCAGGCACGCCTGTTTCCGCTGCATTACATCGCCGCCGACCAGATGCAGAAGTTGCTGAAGCCATTCGCGCGCGCCGATTCGATCTTGCTGGTCGACAATGCACGCAACGTCATCGTGGTCGCAGGTACGCCCGATGAGCTTGCCAATTACGATCGCACCGTTCGCACGTTCGATGTGGATTGGCTGCGTGGCATGTCGGTAGGCGTGTTCAATCTGCAGCACGCCACGGTCGATGATCTGATGCCGCAGCTCGACACCATGTTCGGAACCAAAGGCGATACGCCGCTGGCCGGCATGCTGCGCTTCATTCCGATCAAGCGCACTAACGCGCTGGTGGTGATCAGCACGCAGCCTAACTATCTCAACGAGGTCGGCGACTGGATCGCCAAAATCGATCTGGGCGGTGGCAACGAGCCGCAGCTTTACGTCTACGACGTGCGCAATATCGGCGCATCCGATCTCGCACATTATCTGGCGCAGATCTACACGGATAACGCCGGTGGTGGCGGCAACGACCGTGGCGGCAGCGTTGCGCCGGGTGCGGGTGGCGCGACCACGCTGGGTGTTGGCAACAATGCCAGCGGTTCGTCCAGCGGCATGGGCAGCACGGCAGGCAGCTTCGGCAGTTCCACCACGGGTGGTCTTTCCAGCGGCGTAGGCAGCTCCAGCGGTATTGGTGGCAGCTCCAGTGGTTTCGGCAGCAGCTCAACGGGTATCGGCAGCAGTTCCAGTGGTATCGGTAGCAGCTCCGGCGGCATCGGTGGCAGCACCGGTGTCAATGGCGTCGGGATGAACGGCGGCCTTTCCAGCAATGCGAATCAGGAGCAAGGCTACAGCTCCAAAGACGGCAGCATCCGCATCAGTTCCGTGGATGCCAATAACCAGTTGCTGGTGCGTGCGCGCCCGGCACAGTGGGAAGAGATTCTTGGCGCCATCAAGCAGCTCGACGTGCCTCCTTTGCAGGTGCAGATCGAGACACGCGTGTTCGAGGTGGATCTGACGGGCGACCTTGAGTTTGGCGTGCAGTGGTACCTGCAAGGGTTAGCCGGTGGTTCGACCAATTCCGATGGCGGCTTCACGCCAGGCAATCCGGAAGCGCATCGCATGATCGGCTTGGGCGGCGGCATAGGCGCGAACAGCAATTCAACCACTTCCTATGGCGGGCAGCCGTTCTTCTATTCGTTCCTGAGTTCGAACGGAAAATTTCAGGTAGCCCTGAACGCGCTGGAAAGCAGCACCAACACCAAGACGTTGTCGGCGCCTTCGCTGGTTGTGCTCAACAATCAGGTGGCGCATATCCAGGTGGGCGATCAAATCCCGGTCAACCAGACCTATTACACCGGGCTGGGAACCACCTCCACGGCAACGACGGTGGGCCAGGTGGAATATATTCCCACCGGCATTATTCTCGACGTGCAGCCGCGCGTGAATCCGGGTGGGCTGATCTATCTCAATATCGATCAGCAAGTCAGCAGTACCTCTGGTGCCGCCAACAGCCAGGGCAACTTCACGATCCAACAGCGCCAGGTTGCCACCCAGCTTGGCGTGCAGAATGGCCAGACCGTGCTGCTCGGCGGCTTGATCCAGCAGACAAACGCGGACAACGGCCAAGGCGTGCCGTTCTTGAGCGATATTCCCGTATTGGGCAAGCTGTTCGGCTCAACGGGCAAGACCAAGAGTCGCACCGAACTGATCGTGCTGATCACACCGCGTGTGATTACCAATAGCGAAGACGCCAAGCAAATTACGGACGACTACCAGAACGGGTTCGAATCGCTGGCACCCCTGCGTAATCATCCTGCATCGGCGGCCGGATCGCAGAGTACAACGGCGGCATCCCTGCTCAAGCAGTAATCCCTTGGCCATGCATGCCTTTCGTCGAGGCATGCATGGCGCCGGTGGGCGGCTTTGCGCTCGCCCATTATCATCGTGTGCATGAATGTGCCGATGTTTCCGATTACTCCATTGTTGCCCGATATCCGTGCCTCGCTGGCCTCGCAGCCGCGCCTGGTGCTTGAGGCACCGCCCGGGGCCGGCAAGACCACCCAGGTGCCACTCGCTTTACGAGACGAAGCATGGCTAGGCGGCAAGAAGATCGTGATGCTCGAGCCACGTCGTATCGCGGCGCGCGCAGCAGCACAATTCATGTCGCAACAGTTGGGTGAAGCGGTCGGGCAGACTGTAGGTTATCGCATTCGCTTCGAGTCGAAAGTCAGCGCGGCAACGCGCATCGAAGTCGTTACCGAAGGCATCCTCACGCGCCTGATCCAGGATGACCCCGAGCTTTCGGGCATCGGTGCCATTCTCTTCGACGAATTCCACGAACGACATCTGGCTGGCGATCTCGGCGCGGCGTTGGCGCTGGATATACAAGCGAACCTACGCCCCGATCTGCGCATCGTAGTGATGTCCGCCACGCTCGATGGCGAACGCATCGCGCAGTGGCTCGATGCACCGCGCATCAGCAGCCCGGGTCGCAGTTTTCCCGTACGCATCGATTATCCGCCGGCACGCACGCAGGAAGGCGTCGAGCATCATTTGGCGCGTGTGACCCGTCAGGCGCTCGATGAAAGTACGGGCGACGTGTTGGCGTTCCTGCCTGGACGACGTGAGATTGCACGCGTGCAAAGCGTGCTTGCGCAGACGCTGCAGCGCGATGACGTGGAAACTGTCGCCCTGCACGGTGAGCTGTCGCTCGCCGAGCAGCAGTTGGCACTAGCGCCAGCAGAAGCGGGCACGCGACGCATCGTGCTGGCAACCAATGTCGCCGAATCCAGCGTCACGCTGCCCGGCATCCGCGTGGTGATCGACACGGGCTTGGCGCGCGAGCCGCGCTTCGATCCCAACTCCGGTTTCACTCGTCTGGAAACCGTGACGATTTCGCAGGCATCGGCGGATCAGCGCGCAGGTCGCGCGGGGCGCGTGGCGGAAGGCACGGCGTACCGGCTCTGGCCGCAAAGCCGTCGATTGGATCCAGCGCGCACCGCGGAAATCACCCAGGCCGAATTGTCGGGGCTCGCACTGGAACTAGCCGCGTGGGGCAGCGTCGAACTGCCGTGGCTCGATCCGCCGCCAAGCGGCGCGCTGGCGCAAGCGCGCGAGTTGCTGACTCGGCTCGGCGCCATCGATGCGCAGCAACGCATAACGCCGCTCGGCTGTCGCATGCTTGAACTCGGCGCGACACCGCGCCTTGGCGCCGCAGCATTGCGCACGCCTGAAACCTTGCACGCGCTTATTGCCGATCTACTTGCCTTGATGGAAGCGCGCTCGCCGTTGCGTGGAGAACAATCACGCAGCGACGATTTCCGCGTACGCGTCGCCGCACTACACGCGTGGCGCGACCGACGCAGCGCGACAGGACACAACAGTGGCGCCGATGCGGGCGCGCTTGCCGCAATCGAGCAGGCAAGCAAAGGCTGGCGTCGGCGTCTGGATGTGCGCAGCGCGGCGAGCGGCGTGCCGCACAGTCATGCGGTCGGCGATTTGCTGCTGCACGCGTTCCCCGACCGCATCGCGCGCCAGGACGAAAGTAATCCCTTGCGCTACACCCTAGCCAATGGACGTGGTGCGCGTTTGCACGAGCAGACTGCGCTGATGGGAGAACCGTGGCTGGTGGTGTTGGACTTGCGCCACGAATCACGCGACAGCCTCATTCTGGCCGCCGCGCCGTTCGATCCACGCGTGCTGGAGAACGACTACCCCGAGCAATTCCAGCGCATCCGTAACGTGCGATGGAACGAGGAGCGCGCCGCCGTCGAAGCGTTCGAAGAACGACGTTTTGCAGCGATTGTGCTCGAACGACGCAGCGTCCCTGTGCAAGCGGAAGATGCCGTGCCGGCCTTACTGTCTGCCATCCGCAACCGTGGCCTGGATGCATTGCCCTGGAGCGAATCGGCACGACGCCTGCGGCTGCGCATGCAATCGCTCGGCGAGTGGATGCCGGACCTTGGCTTGCCGGATGTGTCCGATGCACGTCTGCTCGATACCTTGGAGAGTTGGTTGGCGCCTTATCTGCAAGGCAAGCGCAAACTCGATGCGTTATCGCCCGATGATCTTTCGCAAGCGCTCGCTACGCAGTTCGACTACGAACAACGCAAGCAGCTCGACGCACACGTGCCCGACAGCTTGACGGTGCCCAGTGGCCAAGTGCGAAGACTCGAATACAGCCCCGGCGAGCCGCCCGTGCTGGCGGTGAAACTGCAAGAACTATTCGGTCTTGCCGATACACCGCGCGTAGCAGGCGGCCGCGTTCCAGTCACGCTGCATTTGTTGTCGCCCGCCGGTCGCCCGATCCAAGTAACGCAAGATTTGAAAGGCTTCTGGGAGCGCACGTATCCCGAAGTGAAGAAGGAACTGAAGGGCCGCTATCCCAAACACCCGTGGCCCGATGATCCGTGGACGGCAACGCCAACGCATCGTGCCAAACCACGCGGCACATGATCCTCTGTCGCTTACATTGTCGCCGCAACGTGTCCGGTTGGTAAAGGCATGCACCCAATACCCATCAGCGTTGTGCGCACTGCATCTTCGATCGGGGTGTAAGGACGGTGACGGAGGAACGCAACGAGCTTGCCGTCATCCAGTCGAGCCGGTGATTTCCACAGATAACGCATCTTGCGCATTTCGCGCAGCGTTTCCACGAACGGCGAGAGAAAAGCCGTCATCCACCATGGAAAGCGCCGCAATGCGATACGCGGATTGTTTGCAGCACGGCGTACTGCCTCGACCATCCCGTGACCATCCACCCAGTAGCCGCCGAAGTTGAAGGCGTCGAAGTCGGCCAAGTCCTGTTCGCGTTCGAGCAGAAGCGCCATTGCTTCGCCGACGTCTGGTAGATAGGCCCATGCGTGACCGATATCGTAGTCGCCGGGATAGCGCAACACGTTCACCGGCTTATTTGGTTGCACCAGCCCTTGCGAGAACCACGCGTTGCCGGCGCGCGGCCCGATGAAATCGCCGCAACGTAGAATCAACGTCCGCACGCCGGAACGTGTTGCGGACGCGAGGCGGCGTTCCATCTCCGTGCGGATTTCGCCTTTGCGTGTGATGGGGTGCTGGGGCGAGTCCTCGCGCAGCAGGGGGAATGCGTCCGGCCCGAAGTTGTAGATCGTGCCGGGCAAAACGATGCGTGCATGCTCTACCTTGGCCGCTTCGATCGTGTTGTCCAGCATCGGCAACACAACCTTGTCCCAGCCTCGATAGCCGGGCGGATTGACGGCGTGCACGATGACTTGCGCGCCCTTGGCCGCGCCAAGCACATCGGCGGCATGCATGGCATTGCCCTTGATCCAGGTGATGCCCTGGGCGTCGCACTCCGCAGGTGGCGTGCGCACCAGGGCGCGTACCTGCCAACCGTGCCGTTTCAGTGCCAGACAGGCCTCGCGGCCGATGCCGCCGTTGGCGCCAATCACCAATGCCACCTTCGATGTGTTCATGACGTTGCTCTGCGTTGGGTTGAACAAAGTCTGGGCGTCGCGTTGATAAAAGAAAATTGCCTAATAGTATTGATCTGATATACAAATATGTATGGCAAAGGCAGAGCCCAACTGGGAGTTATATCGATCCTTCCTCGCGGTTATGCGCGAGGGAAGCCTCTCCGGTGCGGCTCGTATGCTGGGCATGACTCAACCCAGTCTGGGTCGGCACGTGCGCGAGCTGGAGGAAACACTGGGCGTGCCGCTGTTTGCCCGTTCGCCGCAGGGTTTGTCGCCTACCGACGTGGCGCACAAGTTGGTGCCGCATGCGCAAGCAATGGCTTCGGCATCATCGGCCTTGCGCCGTGCGGCGACAACGCGAAAGGACGTGATCGCCGGTGTGGTGCGCATTACCGCCAGCGAAGTCATCGGCGCTGAGGTATTGCCGCCGATTCTCGCTGCATTTCGGCAACAGCATCCAGGCATCGTGATCGAGCTGTCGTTATCCAACCAGGCCGAAGATCTGTTGCGACGCGATGCCGATATCGCCATCCGCATGGTCCGGCCTACGCAGGATGCGCTGGTGGCGCGGCATGTGGGCAAGATCACGCTGGGCTTCTTCGCGCATAAGCGGTATCTCGAGTCGAACGGGCGGCCGAGAACGATAGCGGATCTCGCCGGGCACGCTTTGATCGGCTTCGATCATGAAACGCCTTACATCCGCAGCATGCGTCCGGCCGACATGCCCTACACGCGAGAACACTTCGCGCTGCGCACGGATAGCGATCTCGCCGCACTGGCTGCCATCCGCGCTGGTTATGGCATCGGCATCTGCCAGGTGGGACTTGGGCGCCGTGATCCCATGCTGATACATCTGTTTGGCGATAGCTTTGCGTTACAGATGGATGCGTGGGTAGTCATGCACGAGGACTTGCGCCGAAGCGTGCGCACGCGTGCGTTGTACGACCATCTTGCTGCGGCAATGGGTGATTACGCGCAGCTTCCTGTTAGCCGAGTCCGCGTGCGAAAGCGGTGAGAAGAAAGGCGGTTCACACTTGTGCCTTGAAGGTCTTCCCGAGCGTCTTACCTCGGCCAACGTAGTGCCGAAACACGTAGAAAAGCGGCGAATAGTGGGTCGGATCGATATGTTGCGTACCAGGCACAACGATGTCGGCATGCGCATGCACGTGCAGCACTTCCAGCTCGATGATGGCGAAACCACCCGCGTTGCCGCGCCAGTCATCCAAGGGGCGATCCGCGTGATGGGTCACGCGCGACTCAAGCTGCAGTGGACATTCGGCAATGCGCGGCGCGGTCACCTTGATGGAAGGAAGCGCGTGAAAGCCCGCTAGTGCGAACTTATCGGCTTCGTGACGATAGCCAGCCTCATGCTTCCACGTCGGCACCGGATCGCGACCGCTGGTGGGCGCGAGGCGTTCCACCGCCGCATGCATCGAATCAGCTGCGAAATTCAGCACGCATTCCCGCTCGCGCAGGAGATTAACCAATCCCTGGCCGCCACCACTAAGCCCTACGACGACGCGGTCTGCCAAGGCCCAGGCCGAAGACATCGGCGTGATATTGGCGGAGCCATCTTCGTTGCACGTGGTGATCAGCACCACCGGTGTACCGAAATACAGGATCGGCGGACGGATAGTGAGTGTTTCGGGCGTGTGTCGAATGTTCATGCCGCTAGTTTGGCGGTGCGGGTAGGGGCGATGCTTCGCCGGGCGACGAAGCGTTTACGCTCTAGGGCCATTAGACTGCGCGCATGACCGACGTAAGCCCGCTCAGTCGTTACCAGCTTGCCGAGCTAGGCGCGTTGCTGGCGGAGCCTGCCCGGGCTGCGATCCTGCTTGCGTTGATGGATGGCACCACGCGTCCTGCAGGGGAGCTGGCGCGTATCGCGGGCGTCGGTGCGGCGACCGCCAGTGCACACCTCAAGCGTTTGCTCGACGGCGGTTTGCTTGGTGTGCATGAGCAAGGTCGACATCGTTATTTCCGCTTGGCCAGTGACGATGTCGCGGCGTGGCTCGAAGCGATGGCGTTGCCGCACGCAGCTCGCACGGCACCTGCTGCGGCCGCGCGCGATCCGGCGCTGTGTCGCGCACGCACGTGCTATCGACACCTTGCGGGGCAACTGGGTGTCGCGCTGTGTGAAGCATGGCTGGAACGTGGTTGGCTGCAGACGGAGAGTGACGGCATGTGCCTGCTTCCGGCCGCCACTGATGCGTTGGTGCAGGCGGGTTGGCAAGCCATCCCCGCGCAGCAGCTTCTGCGGTTGCGCGGCCGTGGTTGTTTGGATTGGACCGAGCGCCGCTTGCATCTCGGTGGTCCGCTGGGTGTTGCGATTACCGGTGCCATGATCGACGCGGGATGGTTGCGTCGTGCGCATCGCAATCGCGCGTTATTGCCCACGCCGGATGGATTGCGTCGCCTCGCCAAGCTTGGTGTACGACTAGATAACTGAAGCGCACGCCTACTGCGTTAGCATTCATTCATTCTTCTTTCGCGCAATGCATCGTTGTGCGAGCGAACGTATGAAAGATTGGATCGTGCGAATGCGAACTCGGTGTGTAGGCGTTATGACAGCTTTCGGAATCAATACTTGCACGGAGCTTGCGAATTCGAATTTTTCAGTGATGAACGTCAATGCGAGATGCTCCGACGTCCGAAATTATCTGCGTGATTATCTTCTTCACGTTCACGCATCGGCGACGCAATAACCAGCGAAAAACGCGACATTTCACGTCGCTACGACAAGCGGATTCACGTGCGCGTTTCTATGCTATCGATAACATTTTTCACGCGCATTCATTGCAATAAGCCATTAATTTTTGTGAATGCATGAACTGAAATGTTGTCGATTTCGTCGTCATTAGTTTCTGCGATTCGGTTCTAAGTTTTCAGCTTGACGCAGGTTTGTTCGACGGATAGTTTCGAATGCACTCGTCGTAGGGAGCAGACGACGAATGATTCCACGACGCCAATGTTGATGTAGGTGATACGCGTCGTTCGAGTGTTGAGTCGGCACTGCCTGCAATAGGAACGCAGGGGGAGCAGCAGCACGCCGGGACTCGGGGAATCGCTGGGAAACCGATCGAAACAACGGCGTCGTGCGCGAGCGCGACATAACTGTCATGAGGTACGTGCGACCTCATCGGGGTCGTTCGTCCTTAATTCCTGGGGATTAGAAATGCCGAGCAATTTTCGTATCAAAACGTTGATTGTCGCTCTTGGTCTTACCGCGCTGGGTTCCACGTGTGTTGTGGCACAGCCGGTTGCCGACAGTGCAGCGGCGACTACTGCCGCCGCGTCTACGCTGGTATCCATCCACCCTGCGGTCAGCCTGCGACAGGGCGATAAAGTCGTTGGCCTCCTTGCCAGTACACAGCCGCTGCACATCGTCGTCACGCTGAAATTGCGTAACGAGCAGCAGCTGGATCAATACATCGCCAAGCCGGGCTTCAAGCCGCTGACGTCGGCGCAGTTCAATGCGCAGTACGCGCCGACTGCACAACAAGCGCAGGCTGTCGCCGACTATCTGACTAAGGCCGGTTTCACCAATGTGCAGATCGCACCGAACAATGGACTGGTGCAGGCTGATGGCCGTGCCGACACCGCGCAGGCAGCATTCAACACCACGTTCGTGCATGTGAAGACGCACGACGGCCGCGATGCCTATGCCAATAGCAGCGATGTGCGCATTCCGGCGAATTTGAAGGGAACGGTGAACGCCGTGCTAGGTGTGCAGAACGTGCACACGTCGCATGTGTTCGCGCGGTATGCCGATCCGATTGCTGTACACGCCAACGCTACGCACCCCGAGGCGAGCGGGTCGGCCGTGGGACATAATCCGACCGACTTCAAATCGATTTACAACGTAGGCAGTCTGCCGAATGTCACGTCGGTGGCGATCGGTTCGGTTTCGGAAGGTTCGTTGACCAACGTCAAGAGCGACATAAAGTCCTACCTCTCGGCCAGTGGTCTGCCGAGCGTCACGATCAACGTGAAGGGCAGCACTTCAGGTAGCGATACCAGTGGCGATGGCGAGTGGGACTTGGACAGTCAGGACATCATCGCGCTTACCGGTGTGACGTCGTATACCTTCTACAACGCCGCTTCGCTCGATGACTCCGATTTGCAGACCGACTATGCGCTGGTCGTGTCGGACAACGCGCTCAAGGCGATCGACGTTTCACTGGGCGAATGCGAAACCGATGCGCAGTCGGATGGTTCGGCTGCCTCGAACGACACCACCTTCAAGCAAGCGGTGGCGCAAGGCCAGACGTTCTTCGTGTCGGCAGGCGACTCCGGCGCAGACGAATGCGGTAACGGCGGCGTGACGCCAAGCTGGCCGGCAAGTTCGGCCTATGTGATCGCTGTCGGCGGCACCGAGGTTTACACCAGCGGCACCACGACCTGGTCCAGTGAAACCGTGTGGAACAACCTCAGCGAGAACGAAGGCGCTACCGGTGGCAGCCCCAGCACGTTCGAGCCGATCCCGAGCTGGCAGCAAGGCGTAACGGGCATCACCAACCAGACGTATCGCGGCGTGCCGGATATTGCTTTCGATGCCAGCCCCGATAGCGGTGCGTTGGTGACGGTGGATGGCGAAGCCAATCAGCTGATTGGCGGCACTAGCCTCGCCGCTCCGTTGGCGGTGGGCACGTGGGCACACGTACTGCAGGCCAATGGCACAAGCCTAGGCTTCGCCGCGCCTGTCATCTACAAAGTGGCCCAGTCTTCGTCAGCTAACTACGCCGCTGCGTTTCATGATGTGACCTCAGGCAACAATAGCGGCGAGACCGCCGGTACCGGTTGGGATTACACCACTGGCTGGGGCAGTGCCAACATCAGCGAGCTGGCTAGCCTGGCTGGTAGCGGTAGCTCTTCGGGTGGTAATCCGGTTGCCAACTTCACCGATTCGGTGAGTGGTTTGACGGTGAGCTTCACCAACACCTCCACCGACACGGGCGGCACCATCACGTCGTATGCGTGGAACTTCGGTGATGGCAGCACGTCTACCTCGGCCAGCCCGAGCCACACCTACACGGCTGCAGGTACGTACACCGTATCGCTGGAAGTGACCGACAGCACCGGTGCAACCAACACCAAGAGCGGTTCGGTGACGGTGTCATCGGGCGCTAGCGGCAAGCCGGTAGCGAGCTTTACCGATAGCGTAAACGGCCTGGCGGTTGCCTTCACCAACACCTCCACCGATACGGGCGGCACCATCAGTTCGTACGCCTGGAACTTCGGCGATGGAAGTACTTCGACCTCTGCCAGCCCAAGCCATACCTATACGGCCGCCGGTACGTACACCGTGTCGTTGACGGTGACCGACAACACCGGTGCCAGCAACAACACCAGCCAGTCGGTGACGGTGGCCAGCAGCGGTGGCGGTTCGGGTGTGTTCTCCAACAACACGCCGGTGGTGATCAACGACAATGCCACGATCACCAGCAGCATCGCCGTATCGGGCGAGGCGGGCAATGCGCCGTCGAACCTGAAGGTGCACGTCAACATCACCCACAATTGGTCGGGTGACCTGGAAATCGTGCTGTTCGCACCGAACGGTAATTACGCGATCCTGCAAGAGCCGAATTACGAGAACAACGGCAATATCAACAAGACCTATACCGTGAATGCCTCGTCCGTGAAAGGCAATGGCAACTGGAAGTTGGAAGTGATCGACAACGATCCGGAGTACTACGGTGACTACGGCAGCTTGAACAACTGGAGCCTGACCTTCTAAGCGCTTATGACGCGCAGGGACGCGCGTCGTTAGAAGGCAATGCACAGCCCGATCGATATCGATCGGGCTGTGTCGCTCAGGGAAAAGTGTTTACTTCTTGGGCGCGACGCCCTGGGACAGCAACGCCACGGCATGCCGTGCGATATCCGTAGGGCCGAGCTTCTCTCGTAGTGGATCGTTGCGCCACGAATGAGATGCGATGAGCGGCACAATCGTCAGGCCGAAAATCGAGATGAACAGCAAGCTAGGTTCGAAGTTGGGATTGAGCTTGCCCTCGGACTGCCAATGCGTAATACAATCGATGGCCGATTGCTGATGCAGTTGGCCGTAGCGTTTCACGATGCGTTGCCGCAGCATGCCATTGTCACTGAATACTTCCCGCATCCATAGCGAAGGAAACCATGGGTGCTCGGTGGCGGTGCGCATCAGTCGCTCCGCCAATTGCGTGATCACCGTGACAGGATCACCTGCGTTCATGTCGAGCACTTTGCCGATGGCGATGCGGCGTGGTTGGATGCGTTCGTCTATCAAGACATCCAGCAGTTGATCGCGCGTCTTGAAGTAGTAGTGCAGCATCGCCGGCGTGACACCTGCCTCTCGCGCAATGGCGGAGAGCGGGGTATCGGCGATGCCTCGCCGCGCAAACAGAATTAGTGCTGTGTCCAGCAAGCGATTGCGTTGCTCTGGGCCGGTTGCTGCGCCGGATGGCCGCCCGGGCCGACGCGGCGCTGCCCCGCGTCGAGACGTGGTTTTCCGCCGGGTTGTGGGCGGTTTATCGGTATCGCGCGCCACCATCTTGATCTGACCATTGACTGTACTGGGCGGTACAATTTATATTAACCAAGTAGTTAATTAATTTCAACGGGCACGTATTTATGAGCGCCGACAATCCCATGCGTGTCGAAAGCCCCCTAGGGGCAGTGGAGCCGTCGCGCGAGCAGGTGCGCGAACATCCGCCGATCAAGTTGCTGTTCTCCGCGCTGATGCTGGTGATGTTGCTGGCGGCGCTGGACCAGACCATCGTCTCAACCGCTTTGCCCACGATCGTGGGCGAGCTGGGCGGTTTGGAAAGTTTGTCGTGGGTGGTGACGGCCTATCTGCTCACCTCGACGATCGTGGTGCCGCTGTATGGAAAATTCGGCGATCTCTTCGGCAGGAAAATCGTGCTGCAAGCGGCGATCGTCTTGTTCCTGATCGGCTCGATCTTGTGCGGCATGGCGCAGAACATGACGCAGTTGATCCTGATGCGCGCCCTGCAAGGTCTGGGTGGCGGCGGTTTGCTGGTGGTGACCATGGCCTCGATCGGCGATGTGATTCCGCCATCTGAGCGTGGCTGTTATCAGGGCATCTTTGGCGGCATCTTTGGGTTGGCCACTGTCATCGGGCCGCTGATCGGCGGTTTTCTGGTTGAGCATCTGTCATGGCGCTGGATCTTCTACATCAATCTGCCGCTGGGCATTCTTGCGTTGCTGGTGATTGGTGCAGTGTTCAAGCCGCATGCCGCGCAAGTGAAGCACCAGATCGATTACATGGGGGCCGGTTTTCTTGCGACGGCGCTCACGTGTCTCATCTTGTTCACCTCGCAGGGTGGCGTGGTGCTGCCGTGGGATTCGGGGCAGTTGTGGGTTACGTTGATATTCGGGCTTATCGCGTTGGGTGGCTTTATCTATGAAGAGCGCCACGCTGCCGAGCCGATCATGCCGTTGCATTTGTTCAAGGATCGCACCTTTCTGCTGTGCTGCCTGATCGGCTTCATCATCGGCACGTCGTTGTTCGGCTCGATGACTTTTCTGCCGCTGTATTTGCAGGTGGTCAAGAACTCCACGCCATCCGAGGCCGGCATGCAGCTGTTGCCGATGATGTGTGGCCTCATGCTTACGTCGATCGTGAGCGGACGAATAATCAGCAAAATCGGCAGGTATCGCATCTTTCCGATTGCGGGCACGCTGGTGGCGTGTGTCGCCATGTCGATGCTTGCCACACTCAGTAACGATACGCCGGTTGGCTATCTCTATCTGTACATCTGCTTGCTCGGTATGGGGCTTGGTATGGTGATGCAGGTATTGATACTGGCGGTGCAAAACAGCGTGGAGTTCAAGCATTTGGGCGTGGCAACATCGGGGGCGACGCTGTTTCGCTCCATCGGTGGTTCGATTGGTGTGGCGGCTTTCGGCGCGCTGTTCACCAACGGACTTCATGCGCGGCTGGCGGACACCCTTCCGCACGACACCGTGCTGCCGCATTCGATGGGGCCACAAAGCGTGCATCAATTGCCCGATGCGATACGCGACATCTATCTGCACGCATTTGGTGGCGCGTTGCACGCGGTTTACCTAATCGCAGCGTGCGTGATCATGCTGGCCTTTGTGCTGGCGTGGTTGCTGGAAGATGTGCCGTTGCGGAAACGGCACTGATTGCAGTCCAGCTCAGCTATCGAGACAGACGCTGGATCACCACTGGGTGCGGTTGGGTAGCAGCCCTTTTAGCTCTGCATCGGTGAGATTGCGCCATTGCCCCGGCTTCAGATGGCCGAGCTTGACGTTGATGACGCGCACCCTGCGAAGCTGCGTCACGCGGTAGCCGAACTCCGCAGCCATCAGGCGAATCTGCCGATTCAGACCCTGGGTCAGCACGATGCCGAAGCCGAATTTGGCGATCTTGCGCGTGCGGCACGGCTTGGTCATCTGGCCGTGGATGCGCACGCCTTTCGCCATGCCGATCAGAAATTCATCGGTGACGGGCTTGTTCACCGCCACCAGGTATTCCTTCTCGTGGTTGTTCTCAGCGCGCAGGATCTCGTTGACGATATCGCCGTTGCTGGTGAGCAGGATCAAGCCTTCGGAGTCCTTGTCCAACCTTCCGATCGGGAAGATGCGCTCCTTGTGATCGACGAAATCGATGATGTTGCCGCTCACGCTTTGATCGGTGGTGCAGGTGATGCCCGGAGGCTTATTCAGCGCGATATAGACCGCACGCTTCGCTGCGGGCGTGCTGGCGAGTATGCGTGCGCGGACGATTTCGCCATCGACGCGCAATTCATCGCCTTCCAGCGCTTTCGCGCCAGTGCTTACCACCTCACCATTGATGGTGACGCGGCCGGCCAGCAGCAGCTCGTCCGCCTCTCGGCGCGAGCATAGGCCTGCTTCGCTGATGTATTTGTTGACGCGCATGAGCGTACTTAGGCTTGATCGCTATTTAGATGCAACCACGCAGACATCACGAACGCAGACCAACGCCGCGCTTAAGCAGATTCAGCGCAAGCCACGATAGCCCGATCACGAACGCCATCATCACCGCAAAGGCGACGCCAATCTGTACGTCACTGATACCAAGCACGCCGAAGCGGAATGCATTGACCATGTACAGGATAGGGTTGATACGCGACAGCGCCTGCCACGGTTCGCCCAGCATGCTTACTGAGTAGAACACGCCGCCGAGATAGGTCAGTGGCGTGAGCACGAAGGTCGGCACCAGCGCGATATCGTCAAACTTTTTCGCATAGACAGCGTTGACGAAGCCGGCCAGCGAAAAGATCGTCGCCCCGAAGAGTACCGACAGCAGCGTGATCAGCGGATGCGCCACGTGCAGCGACGTAAAGCCAAGAGCAATCAGCAGCACGAGCAAACCGACCACCAGGCCGCGCGCGACCGCGCCGGTGACATAGCCAAGCAGGATCACCCAATTGGACATGGGCGATACCAGCATCTCTTCCACCGAGCGCTGAAACTTCGCGCCGAAGAACGAGCTGGAGATGTTGCCGTAACTGTTGGTGATGATGCTCATCATCACCAAGCCCGGCACGATGTATTGCATATAGCTGAAGCCGCCTTGGATGGTGCCAATGCGACTGCCGATCAGCTTGCCGAAGATCACGAAATAAAGCGTCATGGTGATCGCGGGTGGAATCAGCGTTTGCGTCCAGATGCGCATGATGCGCACGATTTCGCGCCGGACGATGGTGCGCAGTGCGACGAGGTTGCCGGCCATGTTGCTCATGCCACTTTCTCCTTGCCCGCTTCCTGTCGGCCGTTTTCCACCAGACGCACGAACAATTCTTCAAGGCGGTTGGTTTTGTTGCGCATCGAGGTCACGGTGATGCCATGTGCACTGAAGGTTTCGAACAACGCATTGAGCGCCTGCGTGCGCGGCATTTCCGCTTCCAGCGTGTGGTCATCGACGCGGCGGAAAACAATGCCGGGCAGGGACGGCAGCTGGTTTGGCAGGCCGTCCACGTCGAACACAAAGGTTTCCACGTCCAGCTTGGAGAGCAGCTGCTTCATCGTGGTGTTCTCTACGATGGTGCCGTGGTCGATGATCGCGATATTGCGGCACAACTGTTCGGCTTCTTCCAAGTAATGCGTGGTGAGGATCACCGTGGTGCCAGCAGCATTGATGCCACTGATGAAGTGCCACATCGAGCGACGGATCTCGATATCCACGCCCGCAGTTGGCTCGTCGAGAATCAACAGGCGCGGCTCGTTCATCATCGCGCGAGCGATCATCAAGCGACGCTTCATGCCGCCGGAAAGCATGCGCGCCTGGTCTTGCGCCTTATCCCACAGGCGCAGCTCCTTGAGATACTTCTCGGCGCGCTCGGCGGCGATCTTGCGCGGGATGCCGTAGAAGCCGGCTTCGTTCACGCAAATATCGAACGGCTTTTCGAACTGATTGAAATTGATCTCCTGCGGAACCAGGCCGATCAACTTCATCGCTTCATTGCGCTGCTTATTGACGGAAACGCCGAAGATCTGCGCATCGCCACTGGTGGAATTCACCAGCGAGGAAAGGATGCCGATCAAGGTGGATTTGCCGGCGCCGTTAGGGCCGAGCAGGGCAAAGAAATCGCCAGGTTGCACCGTCAGGCTGATGCCTTTGAGCGCCTGGACGCCGTTGCCATAGGTTTTGCGCAGGTTATCGACGACAAGCGCGGGAGTAGGGGACATGGGCTGCACCATAGGGGCTAGCCCTCTATTATAGCGGGCCTTGTCCCGTCGACCGGTTCCGCCGGGCGCACTCACTGTTTCCCGGATACCTGCATGGCCGACCACTTCACCCTACGCCTCGTTGACAGCCGCATGTTGGCGCCCACGGTGCGGCATCTGGTTTTCGAGCGCGTCGACGGGCAGCCATTGGCCTTCATTCCAGGCCAGTTCGTGCAGATCCACTTCCATTACGACGACGGTACGGCGACCAAGCGCAGCTATTCGGTGGCAACGGTCGGCGACGGCCACTCGCCAGTTCAGCACATCGAAATTGCCGTGAGCTACGTCGATGGCGGTGCCGCCACCAAGCTGCTGAGCGGCCTGGAGCTTGGCGGAACGATCGAGGCGAGCGGCCCGTATGGGCGTTTCTGCTTGCAGGATGCCGACAAGCATCCGCGTTACCTGCTGCTGGCTACGGGTACCGGCGTGACGCCGTATCGCGCCATGCTGCCGCAGTTTGCGAAGCTGTTGGCGCAGGGCGAGCGCGAGGTTGTGCTGCTGTATGGCGCGCGCAGCGAAGTCGAATTGCTCTACGGCGAGGAGTTCGAGGCGTTTGCACAGACCCACCCGGGATTCACCTTCCATGGCTGCCTGAGCCGCCAGCCGCGCGCCGTGCCTCGCCCAGGCGACCGCCCAGGTCATGTGCAAAACGTGCTGGCCGAGCTGGCGCCCGCCGCGGAACGCGATATCGCTTATCTCTGCGGCAATCCCAACATGGTGGATGCCGCCTTCAATGCATTGAAGGAATCTGGCCTGCCGGTGCCGCAAATCCGTCGCGAGAAATACATTTCCTCGCGTTGATAGCGAGGCGGTGCTCAAGAACGCAAAAATTTCGCCGATAGTTTCGCTGCGGGTCGATGCGGTTGCGCTTCGGATCAAAGCGCTACATCGCCATGTCTCATGGTTTGGAATTGTCTTCCGACCAGTCATTGGCATTTGTTTGGGCTTGATGGCGTGCGGCCGAGTTATCAGCTACTTGCACTCCGGTTTGTGTGCCATGAAGGGAGGTTGGTGCTGTAACTGCATGTAAAGAAAAGAATTAAAAAATCGGTCAAGTCATTTTTTTAGCGGTACGCGGATTTTTTGACGCTCGAATCACATCATTTATGTGATGTGGTTCTCAATTACGCACACAGCTTCGGTGAAGGCTCTCAAGGCGAGAGCATCACAGCCGATGTGGCCTTCAAGCACCCGTGATCCGCGAGTGCTGATGGAGGGCAGCACTATGCGTGGTCCGCGGTGGTTGGTGTTAATCGGTTGCGTCTTTGTAGCCACTCTGGGTTCGTCTGCTGCAAAAGCAGGCGGCGCTGGAACGGTGGAGAGTGGGACGGTTACGTTCGTCGGAGCTATCGTGGCGCCGACATGCAATGTGGCAACCAATCTGAATGTCCTGAGGGCTGCTGCCAACGAAACGACAGCACGCCAGTCATCTGTGCAGAGCTGCTTAGGCGCCGGTGAAGTCGCAACGAATCCCTCCCGGATTTACGCGGTGACTGTTTCGCGTCTGTCGAATTCGGAATCGGATCGCGTGCTGCAGTATTTCGCCAACTATGTACGCACCGAACAACCCGGATCCGCAGATCCAGTTTTGGTGACGCAAGCCTACGAGTGATGTGGCAGTGATACATGGCTCGCCACACAAGGCCGCTGACCTTACGCCCGCTTATGGCGAGCTAAGGGTAGGTAAGCGTGTAGGTGGCAGTGGCCTTCACCGTGCCAGCCGACGATTGGCCGCTCGCATAGTATTGGGCGTAGTAGTTCCGCGTAATGGTGCCACTAGACGGCGCGTTACCCAGGTCGGTATTGGCCGTACCGGTGATGTTCACCGGCTGCATGCTGTTGCCGCCGTCAAGCAACTGAACCTGCACATTGGACGCTGTGCCCGTGGAGGCCAGCACATTAGTGGTGGTGCTATAAGCCGTGCCGGTGAATGAAATCTGCACGTCGACGCCCGACGCGCAACCGGTCAACGTGATCGGAAACTGTGTAGTACCAGCAACGACGCCAGCTTTGTTCAACGTGTTGGTATCGAGCGTTGGCAGCGTCACCGTGGGACTGTTGCCCGCGCACGATGGGAAGGTTACGTTGACCGGATTGACCGTGAGACTACCGTATGTGGTGCTGCTATTGGAGTAGCCGCCGGTATAGTTTTCGAAATTTGAGATCAACGCACCGTTAGATGGCTGCACCGCCACCACGCCTTCCTGTCCTGTCAGCGTGCTCTGTACGTACAACTGCGCGGTGAACGTGGCCACGCTGGAAGGCGCGTTAGCGACCTTGCACTCCGGATCGGTGTCGCCCGACTCGCAGACTTTGAAGATCTCGTTGCCGCTGCCAACCTGAAGGCCGCCGGCGTGCGGGTTGGAGACACTTAATGTCAGCTGGATATACAAGCCCGTGACATTGGTGGGGTAGTACAACACGCCATTGGACGCGTTGATGCCGCTTCCGGAAATGAGCGTCTGAATCGACGCGTGGCTCTTCGTTCCATTGTATGCGGTGGTGCCGGTAGGGCAGTTGAAGGTGACCTGCACGCTTGCGGAGCTGCCAATGAGCCCGGTGGTTTGTGAAGAGGAAAGCGTCACCGCGGGTATTGTGATGGTGGCTGGGCTCGGGCTAGCCGTACAAGCCTGCGCTGTCGTTGCATGCGCACGCGGACTGAACAGTGCCAGCATCAGGCATAGCAAGACGAACCAGCTGATGTTGCGTGGCTTTGCGGCAAGCATCATGGTGCGGCTTCCTGATTGGCGGTTGCGGCGGACGTGGCAACGCACGTTGTGTTGATCACATCCAACGACTTGGCGGATGTGTGATCGTGCTTGCCACGACTGGGCGCGTGATAGGTCATCGAGCATGCGTGCGAAGTGCCTTGATCGTCCTGCCAGCGCGCGGTCAGCGTGCCTGCACTGTCCACGCCGCGAGCAAGGATCTGGCCGGACTGCCCGACTACACCTAGCACTTGCGCTTTGTCATTGTAAACCTGCGCGCCGAACGGCAGCGGCGTGCCATCGCTCAAATGCGCCTGCAAAATGATGGTGCGACCGTTTTCGGTCTTGAAGGTCATCATCACCACCGCGCCAGCGTACGGCGCCACCTGGGCGCTGGTGGCATCCAATTGAACATCTAGCGGCAGGCCTTTGGGGTCGATCTGCACGGTGTTAAGACTATAAGGCGTCATGTACGGCACGATCGCATAGCCGCTGCTATCAATGCGTGCACCTGCCGCGTTAGTCACGCGCGCACCTTCCGCGCCTGGTGCATACACGATTCCCACCGTGTCGCCGAGGGGCTGGCCAAAGCTCACGCCGCCAGGATGGGCAATGACCGAACCACTCGCGCTAAGCGATGCTTGCGAATAGCCACTACCCTGACCAGCGCTGGCGTTGAGCACTGCGAACGGACTGCGATAGCCGACATTGACGTTGCCGGAGTTACCGCCACCGTCGGTAGCGTGTGTGGCGCTTGCACCGTAGCTGAACTGGCTGTCCACCCCGAGCGTGCCGTTCACCATGGCTTGCGCCTGGGACTCGCCTTGCTGGTCGTGGCTGAAATTGAGCATTAGTGCTGGGGCATGCGTTGAACTGCCTAGCGGCAAGTTAAAGCTCAACAGCACTTCGTTGTCGTAGCGACCCTGCACATCGACCGAGCGAATCGCCGACACGCTATAGCTCAAACTCCGATAGTGATTGTTGTAGCCGACCTGGAACTGCGTGTCGGTGCCACGCTTGTTCCAGTAGTCACTGGCGGCGATGTTGGCGTAGAGATTTCCGCCGACCTTGCCAAGCGGCTGGTTCAGCGTCAGCGTGAAATTGCTGCGTTGGCGCTGGATGCCAGTGGCATTGATTATCGGGTTGGTGTTGAATGCACTGCCATTGAGCGTCGCCAGTTCGGCTGGCGTAAGAACAGTGCGCTCAGTCACTCCATCCACGGTTGGCAGCGTACTGATTTGCGTTTGCGTAAAGGCGTTCTCGCCTTCGCGCGCGTACACGCGAGCTTCTTCGGCCTGCGTCAGGCTGAGATAGCCGCCGGTGGAATAGCGATATGCAGCCACCGACAACGTAGTGCCGGTGGAGGTCATCACCTTGCTGTAGGTAATGCGCATGCTCTGGCCGGACTGTGTGGCATAGCCGGGAATATGCGCATTGGCCTGCGTCACATCCAGCGCAAGTGCGCCGTAGCGTGTATCGATCGCTGCGCCTGCCAGCACAGCGCCATAACCTTGCGCGCCTACGATGCCGGCATAACCGGTCAGCAGATTGCTGAAACCGTGTTGCGCCGTGGCTTGCAGCACAGCCGGCTTACTGTTGATCGATGCCTGACGAAGCTCGCCAGCGGAAATGTCAAAACGCGTGATGCCCGGGCGCAAAAGCTGCGCCACAGAAGCGTAAGGCACCGAAAACGTGCTGATGCGGCCGTCGGCCTCGGTCACCGTCACATCAAGGTTGCCGCCATAACCGGTGGGATACAGATCGTTGATCGTAAACGGACCAGGCGGTACCGTGGTCTGGTAAATCTGCACGCCGTTCTGGCGCACCGTGACCTTGGCATTGGTCTGCGCCACGCCGTGCACGACGGGCGCATAACCCTGTAGCGACTGCGGTAGCATGCGATCGTTGGTCGCCAACTGCACGCCTCGAATGCCGAAACTGTCGAACACCGCGCCGTCGGTAAAGCTGTCGCCCAGGGTCAGCGTGGCGCGCCATGCTGGCAGGTCACGCTGGATGTACGCATCGATGTTCTGCCACTGGTAATGCGAGCTGGCGTCGTGGCTCGCGGACTGCCAGGTGATGGTGGCGTCCTCGCGCAGATGCCACAGACCCAGATTCACGCCACTATTGAGGCCTAAGTAGGTGGTCGTTTCGGCGTTCCCACCGTCGGTACTGTGGTAGCTGTTGAAGTTGTAGTTGAGGATCCCCGACGTGACGCCCGGATCCCAGTATTGAGGACTGACATAGCCGCGTGCGGCCTCGCCCATGAACGACTGAGGCACTGTTGCGTCAAGGCGCAACTGAGTCATGTCGAAGTTCATGGTGGCGCCGGGAATCAAATCGCTTAGGGCCACGCAGCCAGCGGGATCATCCAGGCGCGCTAGCGCATTTTTGTCGAGCTTGGCCGGGTGCAGTCCCAGCGCGTCGAGCATTTTGCGATCCACGCACGGGATAGCGCTTGCATTGGGGCTCGTGGCTGCAAAACGCACGCTACGCCGAGCGACCCATGCGCCATCCAGAAAGATGTCCGCGCTGTAGTCCCCCGGCAAGACCGGGTTACCGCGTTCGAAGCGGCTCAGGTCGGTAGTGTTCTGGCCGGAGCCGGAAAGCAGGCTGCGGTCGAAATCGACATCGCTGGGACCTGCACTGGCACCACCATTGGCGGCGGCTGGCGAGGCGTCCGCAGTGGCTGCGGCCCACGTTGCGCAGGACCAGCTGCCCAGCACCGACGCAATGGCGGCGCAAAGAAAGGCGTGACGCCCAATGATATGGCGGCGCATACCCATCCGGTGGCTGGCGCCCATCGAGGTCACGGCGAGACGGTGCCCTTGAAGTTGACTTCGGAGCCGAAGTCATTGATGCAGTAGTACGACAGCGTGGCACCAGCGGCCGGAGCCTGGGTCGCGCCGGTTACCGTCAGGCGCAGATCGCTCATCGGCGCAACCATGCCGGTGCTGGCTTCGCGTGACTTGTCGGCGGCGCTGATGGTCAAGCGCGCAATCGTCACGTAGTAGGGTGTCGGATTGTGCACGAGCAACGACACGCTGCCGTTGGCCGATTGCGACTTGAACGTCAGTTCACCCGGAGCCTTGATTGAATCGCCCGGCAGGCCGCCAGGACGATAAAACAACTTCACGCGCGAGCGGATCGCCAGCTGGATGTAATTTTTGCCCTGGAACTGTGCGCCGGTCGGCTTGGGGGGCACTTCGAGCACATTGAGCCAGAACACCGATTCGCGATCGGTGGGAAGCGGTGTGTCGCTATGCGTAAAAAGAATGCGCAGGCTCTGATCGCGGTTGGGCTCCATGCGAAAGAGCGGTGGCGTGATCAGGAATGGGGTATGTACTTTGTCGGGCGTGGAACTCGGATCACCACTATCGATCCAGGTCTCCACCAATGCGGGGTTGGCGCCCTGATTGGTGAGCCGTACCGTAACTTCGCCATCGTTGGCGGGAAAGACCACGCGCGTGCCGGCAATGATAACGCTGGCCCGGCTTGGAGCCGTTGCCAAAGCGCAAGTCGTAGCCAGCAGCGCCACAAGAATGGCGCGGAGCGATGTTTTCATGATGATGGGGTTCCGTCGGCCAGAGACGCTGCGGCCGGCATGCCGGCCGCAGCAGCGTGCGTGATGCGATTACTGGTAGTTCAGGTCGTACTGCACGGTCGTTGCGACGCCACCGGCAGTTGCGGCAGCGGTCGCGGCGACGTAGCCCGCGTAGAAGTTGAAGTTGATGGTGCTGGTGCCGGTGGTGGGCAGAGCTTGCGCGGTGACGTTCTGCGAGCCCGAGGCGTTCTGAAGGGCCAGCACGGTGCCAACGGCGGTGCTTTGACCATTGGACAGCGCGATTTCCACGTTGCTGGCGCTGCCGGTGCCGGTGTAGTTGTTGTTCAGGTAGCCGTTGGAGGTGTTGACGTTCGAGCCGCTGAAGTACGGGAACACCTTGGTGGCGCCGCTCACAGTGCTGCAACCGCTGAGGGTGACGCTGAACGAGGTCCAGCCGGCGGTGGAGCCCGTGGAAGCGAGCGTGCCGGTGTCGACGGTCGGCAGCGTGACCGTCGGGCTGTTCACATTACAGGTGGAGGTGACGATGGCGCCGTTGATGGTCACGGTACCGATGCTGGTATTCGCCGCAGAGGCGGCCAGCGGCGCGATGGCGACGACGCCAAAGGCAGCCAGGAGCGCGGCTTTCATAACGGTCTTATTCATGCTTTTTCCTCTTTTACGTGTGTGTAAAGTGCTGCGTTTTTTTAGAGCGCTAGCGGTGGTGGGCCGGGCGTTTCCCCGCCCCCTCACGGGCAGGCCCACGCCTTGCATGGATAGCTCAGCAACAATCAGGCCAAAGGGTGATCCCCATCACATTTTCACCGGAAACTGGCCAATTTCCTACACACTTCCTACACGAAA
>CAJCJD010000150.1 GCA_903970555.1 Vulcanimicrobiota bacterium | reverse complement strand
GCCGACGAGCCGATTGGCGCACCGCATTCCGCTGCCGCAGGTATTCGAGCAAATGCGTCGCGCGGAATTGGCGCCCAAGCCGGTGCTGATCCTGCACGCGCTCACCCGCCACGCGCGGCTGGCCGCCGGCACGCCGCCGCTTGCCTATGCCCGCCTCGCCTTCGACTACGCCGGTGAACGCCTGCCAGGACGCGGTGGCGAGCCACTGGTGCGCCGCGTGCGCAACGGTCAGCTGGTGGAAATTGCACGTCGGCGCGCGGAAGAGCTCTCCACCATGGAGCAGCTGGAACGCGCAGGCCTCACGCTGGGTGTAGATACCGAAGGCCTGCCGTGGGATCTCGCCGACACGTTGCCGGAAGACGCATGGTTATTCCCCGGCAAGGGCCACGCCGGTGCGCTGGAAGTGAACACGCCGGCGCGCTGGCTTGCGTTGCGGCCGAAGCTGGAAGCGGAAGGCTTCCTGCTCGAATACGCACCCAGTTTTCCATTCGAAGTGCTGGAAGGCCCGGTGCGCTGGTATGGCAATGCCGTCGAAGATGCCGACGATCACGCGTTCGATCTCGAAATCGGCATCGAGGTGGAAGGCAAGCGCCGTAACTTGCTGCCTGCCGTCGCGCAGGCGCTGGCCGAACATCAGCTCAACCTGAGCCCCGCGCCGAATGAGCCGGAAGACGCCGTGTGGTACGCGCCGGTCGATGAGCGCCGCCGCGTGCCGGTGCGCCTGAAGGAATTGCGCGGCTTGCTCGCGCCGCTGGCCGAATACCTCGAAAAGCCGAAGAAGAAACTGCACCTGCCGCGCGTGCAGGCCGGCCGTCTGGAAGAAATCGTCGAAGCGCTACCGAGCGGCGGCGAACTGCAGGCACCCGAACAACTGCGCGGCTTCACGGCGCGTCTGCGCGATGCCGCCGAGCGCGCCAGCGATGTGGTGCCCGAGGGCCTCACCGTCGAATTGCGTCCGTATCAGCGCGAAGGTCTGCGCTGGTTGAACGCGCTCGCCGAAGCGGGCGTCGGTGGCGTGCTGGCCGACGACATGGGTTTGGGCAAGACACTGCAATTGATCACGCATCTGCTGGCGCTGAAACAACACGGCGCTTTGCAGCAGCCGGCGCTGATCGTGGTGCCTACCAGCTTGATTCCCAATTGGCTGGCCGAGATCGCTCGCTTCGCGCCGTCACTACGGGCGCTGGCGCTGCATGGCCCGCAACGCAGCGGGGATTTCTCGCAGATCGCCGTGCAGGACATCATCCTCACCAGCTATGCATTGCTGCCACGCGACGTCGTCACGCTACGCAAGCAGCCGTTCTCGCTGATCGTGCTGGATGAAGCGCAGCAAGTGAAAAATCCACGCACGCAAGCACGTCGCGCGGTACTCACACTGCGCGCACCGCGCTGTGTCTGTCTCACCGGTACGCCGCTGGAAAATCACCTGGGCGAGCTCTGGTCGCAAGTGGACCTCGCAGTGCCCGGTCTGCTCGGCGACGAAGGCGCGTTCCGACGTCACTATCGCGTACCCATCGAAAAGCAGCGCGATGAAGAATGCCAGGCGCGCCTCAACCGACGCCTCGCGCCGTTCATTCTGCGCCGGACCAAGTCGCAGGTTGCCTCCGAACTGCCCGCCAAGACTGAAATCACTCGGCGCGTAGTGCTCGATGGTCGCCAGCGCGAACTGTACGAAAGCTTGCGCCTATCGTTGGCCGATGAGTTGCGCGAAGTGATCGCGCAGCGCGGTATCGCGCACAGCGGCATCGTGGTGCTCGACGCGTTGCTCAAGTTGCGGCAGGTTTGTTGCGACCCGCGCCTGGTAAAACTGGAGGCCGCGCGCGGCGTGCGCGATTCGGCCAAGTTCGAGCTGCTGATGGACATGCTGCCCGCACTGCTCGCCGAAGGCCGCAAAGTGCTGCTGTTCTCGCAGTTCACCGAAATGCTTAAGCTGATCGCCAGCGAGCTTGAGCGTCATCGCATCCGCTACGTGATGCTGACTGGCGAAACGCGCGACCGCGCCGAACCCGTGCAGCGTTTCCAGGAGGGTGAGGTGCCGTTGTTCCTGCTGTCGCTCAAAGCCGGCGGTGTGGGCCTGAACCTTACCGCTGCCGACACGGTGATCCACTACGACCCATGGTGGAACCCCGCTGCCGAAGCACAGGCTAGCGATCGCGCGCACCGCATCGGGCAGGATAAACCCGTGTTCGTCTTCCGCCTGATCACTGTCGGCACCGTCGAAGAACGTATCGAAGAATTGAAGGCACGCAAGGCGGAACTCGCCGAAGCCGTACTGGAAGGCGGCGGCACGCGCGAGAAGCTCAGCTTCGATCAAACCGATCTGGATGCGCTGCTGGCGCCTTCTTGACGGAATGCGTTTCACCGTACTGGACGATATGAGCGGTCCAGTATCGCTCCATGCATAGTTTTTCGAAATTTAGGATCGGTCAGATAGGTCCAGGCACCTTCCTCCTCTAGCTTGTCGCGCGGACGTCAAAGCGACTAGCTCCATCGCCAAGATTCAATGGCATGTCGTCTTGTTATCGGACGACATATGCCTTTTCGTGCGCCGTCGTTCAGGACAGTCCTGCAGCACCCTCCTCTCGCGGATGCGTGTCATGAGCGTGTGTCCGTGTGCATCCATTTACGGACGGACCCTACATTGATGAACTCTGCAAACACCTTCGCCGGGATGACTCGGCGCATTTTGGTTGGCGCCATCGCAGCAAGCCTGCTTGCACCGTGCGCGTCATACGCAACCAGCGGGCAACAAGTGGCGAATGGCATTGCGCTTTTGCTTGCGCCCGACAACTACGTGACAAATGCGCAACCAACGCTGTCCGTGCTCAACGCGGGCAGTATTACCGCCGATGGCGGTGTATCGGTGAATGCTTCCGGTAGTAGTGGTGTAGGCGCACAGATCAATGGTCAAGGCAGCTTGCTGGTGTTTAGCGGCGGAAGCATCAGCACCAGTGGTCAATATGGTTACGGGGTTTATGCGTTAGGTGGGGGGTCGGCCAACATCGGACGTGATGCCAATGGTGTGGGGACGAACATCATCACGTCCGCAAACTACGGTTACGGTTTATACGGCACGGATGCGGGCACGGCGATCAATGTCGTGGGCGCCACCATCAGCACGTCAGGCGCGGCTGGTTACGGCGCACGTATCAGTGGTGCCGCGCTGTTGCTGGCAAATAGCAGCATCAGCACAACGGGCAATACTTCCTACGGCATCTACGCCGATGCATCGGTTTTCACTCCCGCCGCCCAAGGCCAGGTTGTACTCAACAATGTCTCAATATCGACGCAAGGCCCCAGTTCGCATGCGTTGTACCTCGATGGATCGCGCGCTGGGGTAATGGCTGCCATCACAGGCGGCTCATTCACGACATCTGGCAACCAGTCAGTCGGCATCTACTTGACGCAAGGCGCGCAAGCGACGGTCACGGGCACGAGTGTGCAAACGGCGGGCACTTCCTCTTACGGCATCAGCATGAATCAGGCGGGTTCGAAGATCACTCTTGATCACGTCTCTGTGGCTACGACTGGCAACAATGCCGATGCGGTATGGGCGCCGAGCAACACAGTCATTGCGGCGAGCAATTTCGATATCCACACCACAGGCGCTACCGCGTTAGGTTTCGACAATCGTGCGTCGACGATCGTGCTGACAAACGGCAGCATCCTCACCGAGGGTGCTAGCTCGCATGCGCTGTATGCGTCACAAGAATTTTCCAGTGCCGCAGCTATCACCGGTGAAAATCTCGATATTCAGACGGAAGGCGCGGGTGCGGCCGGTGCATGGGCGCGGCTAGGTGGCCAGATATCGCTAAATGACAGCACTGTTGCGACAACGGGCGACACAAGTATCGGTGTTCGTACGGGCGTCAGCAGTGCGATCTCGCTGAGCAACACCAACGTCGAAACTGCCGGCGCTACGGCATACGGTGTCTACGCCCAGGGTGCGGTGACCATGCTCGGGGGATCGATTCATACCACCGGGCAGGGCGCGTACGGCGTCGCAATGGTAGACGGCGGGCAAGTGAGTCTGAGCGGGGCTGACGTGCTGACGGATGGCGCCGGTGCCTACGGCGCAGCATTCGGCGGCACCACTTCCGCTAGCGAAGGCGGCACTTTCAGCATGGATGGTGGCTCGCTTATCAGTGCTCAGTCACATGCTTTCGCTGCTGCGGGAAACGCCAATATCAACTTGAGCAATGGCGTGCAAGTTATCGGCGGGAGCGGTGTCTTGCTGGATGTGCGCGACGTTGTCGGTCAAGTCACATTGGCGATGGACAATAACGTAGCTGCCCAAGGCGACATCGTATTCGATCCGTCCCTTCTCAGCGGCGACACCATGCCGGCTGCCAACACCATGGTGTCGTTGAGCAACGGCTCGCAATGGATGGGCGCTACGCAGAATGCTGTGGGCAACTTGTCGCTGGATAGCGGCAGCTTGTGGACCATGACGGGCGACTCCTCCGTCGGCCAGCTCGCGTTGAGCGATTCGACCATCCAGTTTTCGCCAACAGAGAATGGCAGCTACAAGACACTT
Source organism: Vulcanimicrobiota bacterium (assembly GCA_903970555.1). Lineage (GTDB taxonomy): Bacteria > Pseudomonadota > Gammaproteobacteria > Xanthomonadales > Rhodanobacteraceae > Dyella_B. The sequence continues at coordinate 4,329 of CAJCJD010000150.1, read as the reverse complement.
GTGGTGAACGGCGATTTTTCGGGTGCCGGTGGTGTGATCGGAATGAACACGCTGCTCAACGAAGGCGGAGCACTCGGCAATCAGCAGACCGATCGCTTGCTCATTCTCGGCAACGTCACGACAACGGGCGCGGTGCTATTGGATGTCGCGCCACAAGGCAATGGGGCGGCGACGGGCACCGACAAAGATGGTGCGGTGAGCCCAAGCGAAGGTATTTCTCTGGTGCAGGTCGCAGGGTCCTCGCGCGCCGACGCTTTTGCGCTAAGGAATGGTTACGTTGCCGTTGGTCCGTGGAAATACACGTTGTACGCATTCGGGCCCGGTCAAGCAGATCCCGCGCAGAATGCACTGGGTTCCGGCACGCTGAATTGGGATTACCGACTGGCTAGCGCCTATGTGGAGGATCCCAGCAACGACCCCACCGGTCCGACGAACAACGACACGCCATCCGATCCGGAAGCGCCGGCTGATCCGCTTCAGCCGGATGCGGCGCCACGTGTGCGCCCTGCGTTGGTGCCGCAAATGCCTTCCTACATCGTCGCACCGACAGCCTTGCTGAACTATGGCGATTCGATGATCGACACGCTGCATCAGCGCTTGGGCGAGATTCGCGATGTTGCGCCGAGCGACCCACACGGCGGCGAGCTGTTCGTGCGCTACATCGGTAGCCAGCAGCGATATTCGTCAAATCTCGGTTTCGCCGATTACGGTTTTGGTTTCGATCAGCAGATCAATGCGCTGCAGTTAGGTGGCGGTATCGTCTCTTGGACCACTGACAAGTCCAGCTTGCGTGTGGGGTGGGCGTTCGACAAAGGCACTACGCGCGTGACGCCGGATGCGCCCGATGGCGCCAGTGCGGGCAGATACGACGCACATGGCGTATCGGCCTGGATGACTTGGCAGCAGGCAAATGGCTTCTATGTGGATGCCGTGCTGGGTGGTGAGCACTACGAGGGCGATGTGGATACGCAGGCTCGCAACAGTGCTGTCGCTAACCTCCGGGCAGCAAGCTGGACGGCCTCGGTCGAGACGGGCTATCCCTTTGCGCTTGGCAAAGGCTGGTCGCTGGAGCCGCAAGCGCAGCTGAAGCGTCAATCGTTGACCTTCAACAGCTTCACCGACAATGATGGGCTCTACACACAGATCGATGTGGGTGGTTTGACTACAACACGCGTGGGCGCTCGTTTGACGAAAACTGACGATGCACGCTTCTCGCCCTATTTGCGCGCGGATTTCATTCGCACCACCGGTGGTGATTCGCAAATCTACACGTCGAGCAACGCTTGGGATGCAAGCGGAGCGTTCAACGGAGGTCGCCTAGGTAATAGTTATCGGCTTGGCGCGGGTGCGACCAGTCAATGGCTTTCACATCTAGCGCTCTATGGCGAAGCGGATTATCGGCACGGCGTCAGCGGTTATGGCCTGCGCGGTTGGCAGGCAAATATGGGGCTGCGTTTCGATTTCTGATGCCTTACGGATGGGGAGAGGCGCTGAATGTATTTATTCAGCGCCTCTCTTGCATTCATGGGATGGCGACGTCAGCAGAGTCGCCGTCGCCTAAGGTGCGCTGGACGGGGGGCAGCAAGAAACCCGGCTTCGATCAGTGCAATCTCGGCGCGGTGCTTGCGCAAATGCTCAGCGCATTCTTACTGCGACTGTGACGATCCGCTTGCTTGCGATCCATTGGTAGTCACAGGCGGTGCCTGCAGCCACTCTGGCTTGCCGACGACGACTTGTCCGTGAATGTCTTCAAAGTCGTTGCTCGCCTCTTCGTGGAGTTTGTTCGCAACGGCAAAGGCGCTCTGCGAATACGGAGAAAAGCCGTGAATGTAGACGATGCCGCCATCTTTGGCCGATTCATCGATCGGCTCGATCGCGTGGTTGAAGCGGCGAATCGCACGTGGCGCGGCGACGCTGTCACCGTACTTGGTTCGCATCTGCCGCCACAGAACCACCGCCTGGCGAATTTCCTCAGGCGTCGCTTTGGATCGCGCTTCGGCGTAAGCAAGCTGGTACTGGGGCTTTTTGCGCTCAGCGGCCAACGCTAGCCACGCAAGGCCTAGCGGACGATTTTGCGGAACGTCATCCATATCGCCATTGAAGTAGGTCAAGCCCAGGACGTATTGCGCGTCCTTATTGGCCCAATAGGCGGATTCTTCGAGCATATCCACCATTTTTTTGTGATTGTCGTGTCCCAGCGCGGCGCGAGCTTCGCAACCGTAGTAGTCGCCGGGGAGGATGGGCTCGAGCGCGGTGGGGCAATAAATATCTTTGTTCTGCACATCGACCTGCGTCGCGTCGGACGGTGCCGAGCTGCTAGCGTCGGCTGGCCATGACGTTTGTCCGGCTGCGCTGCCCGCAAAAATTAGCCCAACGGCCAATGCGCCCAGAACCCCGATTGATCGCTTTAACATCCTAATGACCCCCTCAGAAAATTCACGTAGCAACAGCAGCACATCCGCAAAACGGATAAGAAGCGATTCCGATGACGTATTGCGAGGCTTTTCGCCCCTGCCTTCGGGTTCAGGGAAGGCTGTTGATGTCTGGCCCCAGCTTATCCGCGATCAATCGCGCGCGGCCACTTCATCGATATGTCGCAGCAGATCGGCCGGATCGTCATATACGCGGAACGCACCCGCTCGCTGCAATTCGTCTTGCCCGTAGCCGCCCGACAACACGCCCACGCCCAAGGCACGCGCACGTTGTGCAGCGAGCATGTCCCAGATGCTATCGCCGATCACCAGCGATTGGTGGATATCCACGCCCAAACGCTCGGCGGCCGCCAGGAACAAGTCGGGATCGGGCTTGGCATGGCGCACCATGTCGCGCGTCACCACCGGCACTTTATTTGGATCGACGCCCAGCGCCGCGAGGTTGTGTGCAGCGGTTTCCATGCGACCGCTAGTGGCGATCGCCCAGGGGATCTGTTCCTTCGTCAGGAAATCCAGCAATTCGCGTGCGCCGGGCAACGGCCTAACCGAGCCCTGCGTATGGTGCCGATTGAACGCTTCCACGTGCCACTGCTGCAAGCGCTTGATGCGATCTTCGGTGATCGCCAGGCCCGTCTCGCGTAGCAGGATGTTGGTGAACAAGCCGCCGCTCATGCCGATTTTGCGATGGATGGTCCATACCGGCAGCACGACACCTTCCCGATCCAGCGCTTCTTTCCATGCCAGTACATGCTGGTAGACGCTGTCGACCAGCGTGCCGTCGAGATCAAAAAGAAAGGCTGTGTTGGAGCGAGGCATAAAAGACCCTCGGTGTAGATGATGCGAAGTTTCGTCCGTTCTACGTGGCAGCGTTATTCGCGCGCGCCTGTTTTTTCGCGAAACGATTGGTGCGGTTTAGGTGCCGGAGGTCAAAGGTCGCCCCGACTCAAGTACCGCCAACGCCGCCGCACCCAGCAAGCCGGGTTCCGGATGCGTGATGGCAATCGTCGGCACGCGTTCCATCGTCTCGCGGAAGCGACCCTTCGCTTCGAAGCGCTCGCGGAAACCGCCGCTCTGCAGCCATGGCATCAGGATCTTCAGCACGCCGCCGGTGAGATAGACACCGTCCCAGCCGCCCAGACTCAACACCAGGTCGCCGGCCACGCTGCCGAAGATGCCGGCCAGCGTTTCCACCGTGCGCACGCATAGCGGATCGCTGTTGTCGCTGGCGCGCGCGGTAATGTCTTCGGGCGTGTATTCCTCGGCACCTTGGCCGGCCATATCGGCCAGCGCGAGATACAAATTCACCAGGCCATTGCCGCAGATCATGCGCTCGTTGGACACGCGCCCGAAGCGCGCGTTGAGTCGATGCAGAATCTCCACGTCTTCGGCGGTGTGCGCGGCGAAGCCGGCGTGGCCGCCTTCGGTTTCCAGCACGATCCAGTGGCCATAGCGCAGCAGCAAACCGGCCACGCCCAAACCGGTGCCGGGGCCCATCACCACGAAGGTCTGTGACGACTTGTTGTCGTGTTCGGGCGGAACAGGTGGTCCAACCGCCTGCAGCTGATCTTTCTGCAGCAGCGGGATCGACATGCCTTGCGCGACGAAATCGTTCACCAGGCGTACGCCGTCGAAACCCAGTTCGGTCTGCAGCCCGTGCGCGGAAACCGCCCAGGGATTGTTGGTGATCTGCACCGTCTCGCCATTGGCGATGCGGCCGGCCGCCGCGATGATCGCGTGCGATGCCGTGTGGCCGGTATCGGTGAAATATTGGCGGATGGTGTCGGCCAGCGTATCGAAATCCTTCACGCGGTAACGCCGCACGCTATCCATCAGCAGTGGCGTGGCCGAGGTGGTGTCGGCGAGTGCAAAGCGGACATTGGTGCCGCCGAGATCGGCT
>CAJCJD010000149.1 GCA_903970555.1 Vulcanimicrobiota bacterium | reverse complement strand
AGCGGTGGTGCTTGCGATGGGCGAGGACGCGCAGAAGCGATTGGTCGCGTACGTCGTGGCGCCGCAGGACGAGGAGCTGGTCGCCAGTCTGCGCGCGCATTTGTTGCCGTTACTGCCCGACTACATGGTGCCGGCCGCCTTTGTGATCATGGATGCATTTCCGGTTACACCCAACGGCAAGCTCGATCGCAAGGCGTTGCCGGCGCCTGGCGATAAGGCATTTGTGCATGTTCCTTATGCATCGCCGGAAGGCGAGATCGAAATCCAGCTTGCAGACATCTGGCAAACGCTGCTGGGTTTGGAACGCGTCGGGCGAGACGAGAATTTCTTCGAAATGGGCGGCCATTCACTGCTCGCCGTGCGGCTGCTTAGCCGAGTCCGATCAGCGTTTAACGTCAAATTACTGTTGGTCGAACTATTTAGCCACGCGACGCTGCGTGAACTTGCCAGAGTGATCGGCGCGCGCCAGACAACGGAAATAGAGACGATCCCTGCGATCGTGCCAACCTCCCGCGATGGTGCGGTATTACCGCTGTCCTACGCCCAGAAACGCTTATGGTTTTTATCGCAACTGGGTGAAGCGGGCTCGGCGTATCACATTCCGGCCGCGCTGCACTTGCGCGGCCGCTTGGAGGTGTCCGCGTTGCAGCGTGCACTGGCCGCGTTGTGGGTACGGCACGAATCGCTGCGCACGGTGTTCGTGACGGTGGAGGGTCAGCCGCGGGTGGAGGTGTTGCCCGAGACCCCGTCCTTTGCCCTGCTCGAACACGATTTGAGCGCAGAGGCCGATCCGACTGGAGCCCTGCATGCACTCAGTTACAGGGAAGCACATGCGCCGTTTGATCTGAGCACCGGCCCGCTGATCCGTGGCCGGCTGGTCCGGCTGGGACCGACGGAGCATGTGCTGCTGCTAACCCAGCATCACATCGTGTCCGACGGCTGGTCGTTAGGCCTGCTGGTGAAGGAGTTCAGCGCGCTGTATAGCGCGTTTGTGCAAGGTCGTGCTAACCCGCTCACCCCATTGACGGTGCAATACCCCGACTACGCGGTATGGCAACAACAGTGGTTGAGCGAAGCGCGACTGGGCGAACAACTGGCGTACTGGGAAGGCTCATTGGCCGGCGCGCCGACGCTGTTGACGCTGCCGATGGATCGGGCACGTCCGGCCACGCCCAGCTTTGCCGGACGCTGGGCCCCGGTGCGAATCGATGCAGCGTTAACGGCGCAGTTAAAACGTCTGAGCCAACGCTATGGGGTGACGCTGTTCACCACGTTATTGGCGGCCTGGGCGTCGGTGTTGAGTCGTCTGAGCGGACAGGACGAGGTGGTGATCGGCACGCCGTCGGCCAATCGCGGTCGGCAGGAGATCGAAAACCTGGTGGGGTTCTTCGTCAACACGCTGGCGTTGCGCATGGACCTGTCCGGATCGCCGACGGTAGGCCAGTTGCTGTCGCGTGCCCACACGGTGGCGCTGTCGGCGCAGGATTATCAGGACGTACCGTTCGAGCAGGTGGTGGAGCGACTCAATCCGCCGCGTCGGCTGGATCACACGCCGCTGTTCCAGGTGCTGTTTGCCTGGCAGAACAACGAGCGCAGTGCGTTGACGTTGCCGGGACTGGAGGTGCTGTCGGCCCCGTCGAGTTTCGATCGGACGAAGTTCGACCTGGAGTTGTCGCTGGGAGAAACGGACGATGCGATCGAAGGCATCCTGGGCTATGCCACGGATCTGTTCGATGAGGCCACGATCGCGCGTCACCTTAGTTATCTGGTGACGATGTTGCAGGCGCTGGTGGCGCAGGACGATAGATCGGTCGACCAGGTGGATCTGCTCTCGCCAGCGGAACGCACGCTGCTGCTGGAGACATGGAACGCCACCGAAGCGCCGTATCCGGCCCAGCGCTGCATCCATGAATTGTTCCAGGCCCAGGTACAGCGCACGCCGCAGGCCACGGCGTTGGTGTGCGGTGAGGAGACCTTGAGTTATGCGCAGCTCAATGCGCGTGCCAACCGCATCGCGCATGGACTGATTGCCCGTGGCGTAGGCCCGGACGATCGGGTCGTGATCTGTGTGGATCGCTCGCTGGCGATGGTGGAAGGATTGCTGGGTATTTTGAAAGCGGGCGGGGCGTATGTGCCGCTGGATCCGGCTTATCCATCCGAACGCTTGGGGATGATCCTGGCCGATGCGCAACCGAAGTTAGTGCTGTGCGATGCCGCCGGTCGTGCGGCCTTGGGCGAGGCGGTGCGGGAACCGTGCCCGGTCCTCGCGCTGGATCAGGCCGCAACGTGGCTGAGCGAGGCGACGCACGATCCGGACCCGGCGACGTTGGGATTGACCTCTCGTCATCTGGCCTACGTGATCTATACCTCCGGCTCGACCGGTGTGCCCAAGGGCGCACAGAACGAACACCGTGCCTTGATCAATCGATTGGTGTGGATGCAAGAGGCCTATCGCCTCGATGCCCACGATGTGGTGCTGCAAAAGACCCCGTTCGGGTTTGACGTGTCGGTGTGGGAATTCTTCTGGACACTCTCCAGCGGCGCCACGCTGGCGTTGGCGCCGCCGCAGGCACACAAGGATCCCGATGCCCTGATCGAACTGATCGTTCGTCATGGGGTGACGACGGCGCACTTCGTGCCCTCGATGTTGGCCAGTCTGCTGCATGCACAGGGGCTCGAAGCGTGCCGTTCGCTGCGCCAGTTGGTGTGCAGTGGCGAGGCGTTGCCCGGCAGCAGCGTGCAACGGGTGCAACAGCGACTGCCGTGGACGGCGCTGCATAATCTGTACGGACCCACGGAAGCGGCCATCGATGTAACCGCCTGGACCGCGCCGGCGGCGTTTGCCGGCGAGTGGGTCCCGATTGGCCGTCCGATTGCCAACACGCGTTTGTACCTGTTGGACAGCGCAGGCCAACCGGTACCGCTGGGTGCGGTGGGTGAGCTTTACATCGGCGGCGATGGTGTCGCGCGCGGGTATTGGAATCGTGCGGAACTGACGGCGGAGCGATTCCTGGTCGATCCGTTTACGTCCTCACCGGATGCGCGGATGTATCGCACCGGCGATCTGGCGCGCTACCTGCCCGATGGGAATGTGCTGTTTCTGGGCCGTAATGATCATCAGGTGAAGCTGCGCGGGTTCCGCATTGAGCTGGGCGAGATCGAAGCGCGTTTGACCGAGCATGCGGCGGTGCGCGAGGCGGTCGTCCTGGCGGTGGGCGAGGAGGCGCAGAAGCGTCTGGTGGCCTACGTGGTAGCGCCAGAGAGCGAGACGCTGGTCGCCAGTTTGCGTGCCCATCTGTTGCCGTTGTTACCCGACTACATGGTGCCGGCGGCATTCGTGGTGATGGACGCCTTCCCGGTGACCGCCAACGGCAAGCTCGATCGCAAGGCATTGCCGGTGCCGGGCGAGAGCGCGTTGGGTCGTGCAGTGTATGAAGGGCCGCGCAATGCACTGGAAGAGAGCCTGTGCAGCATCTGGCAGGAAGTGCTGGGGGTGAGCGACGTGGGTATCCACGATAACTACTTCGACTTGGGTGGCAACTCGCTCGGCATTGTGTTGATCATTTCGAAAGCGAAGCAGCAGGGCGTATTACTGACTGTCGGTCAGCTGTTCAAATATCCAACGATCGCAGCCTTGTCCGCGCTATATGCGAGCGAATCGGCCAGCGAACAAGCGCAAACGGACGCGCCTCGAACCGACTCGATAACGGCTGCGCAGCCATGTCATGTCGATGACGTCGTCACACTCATGCTGCCGGTAGCGAAAAGCTTCACCGAAACGCATTTGTTGAACATGATCAAAGGCATCCTGCGGCAATATCCGCAGCTGGTCGAAGGCAGCGGTCTCGCCAATCAGACAGAGCGTCAACGTTGCAAAGCAATGTTCTGGGACGAAAGTCGTGTCGTCGATGCAGCCGATAATGTCGTCGAAGCGATGTGCGCTGCCATCGCCATGGCATCCGGGCCAGTGCTTGCCGCCACGTGCCAGCCAGGACCAGCCGGCATACCAGCTGCAGCTAACCAACATGTAGTGCTTGCCGCCCACCCGAGCCTCGCGCGCCTGGCGATATGGGCCGACATCGTGACTCTCGCCACGGATTACTGCGCCATCGGCGACCACCACGCAAACAGCGATAAATATGCGAAGAAGGA
>CAJCJD010000148.1 GCA_903970555.1 Vulcanimicrobiota bacterium | reverse complement strand
CAGGAGGAAGTTGCTGACGCGACGGTCGCCGCCGGTGCGGATGAAAAGATCCAGCGGCGGAACGTCGGCCAGGCATGTCCAGCGATCGAACATGGCTTCGTCGAGAGCCTCTACCGGCAGCTCGCCACGGGCGACGGCGGCGGCGGCTTTGCGGGCAGCCTGCACAATGTCCCAGCGGCCGCCGTAATTCACCGCCACGTTCATCTGCAGCTTGTCGTTGCCCGCGGTGCGCTTCATCGCGGCGAGCATGCGGTTTTGCAGCGGCTCTTCGAAGGCATCCAGCTCGCCGATAAAACGCAGGCGAACGCCGTTGCCGTGCAGCTCATCGACTTCCTTATCCAGTGCGCGCACAAACAGATCCATCAGTGCGCCGACTTCGTCTTGCGGCCGCTGCCAGTTTTCGCTGGAGAACGCGAACAGGGTCAGCGCCTCCACACCTTTTCGCAGACAACCTTCCACGACTTCACGCACGGCCTTGCGCCCGGCGTTATGGCCGAAGCTGCGCGGACGATGGCGCGCCTTCGCCCAACGGCCATTGCCATCCATCACAATGCCGATATGGCGCGGTACGTGTTTGTGCTCGTTCGTGGTCATCGATGGAGAGTAGCCGTGGCGGCGACGTCTGCCTTGCTGGTGTGGATGCTAGGCGAGTGATTGCCAGGAAATAGCCACATAAATTCGGTTCCCCGCCTCTTTGCGCAGAGGAATGCGGGAAGCAACGGGCGCGCGCGGTTTGATTGGCCGGAGCCCGCTCGAATGCGGCGATTATGCAAGATTGGCCCCTCACCCTTTACCTCTCCCGGTGGGGAGAGGGTGGGCCGCGCCGCAGCGTTGGACTGTGGCGCGGCTAACGACGGCCGGTGAATCACATGGCCATCAGTTCCTCTTCCTTTGCCTTCGCGACGGTGTCGACTTCCTTAACAAAGCGATCGGTAAGCTTCTGGATTTCGTCGTCGGCCTTGCGCTCTTCGTCTTCAGTGATCTTCTTTTCCTTAAGCAGATCCTTGACGTGCTGCAGAGCATCACGACGCACGTTGCGGATCGCGATCTTCGCGTTCTCGCCTTCGTGCGATACGTGCTTGGCCAGCTCCCGGCGACGCTCTTCGGTGAGCGGCGGCATGTTCAGGCGGATTACCGTGCCGGCTGTGGTCGGCGTAATGCCGATGTCGGAGGCCAGCAACGCTTTTTCGACTGGGCCGACCATGTTCTTTTCGAACGGGGTGATCATGATCGAGCGCGCGTCGGCCAGGGACACCGAGGCGACCTGATTCAGCGGCATATCCGAGCCGTAGTACGGCACCTTGATGTTGTCGACCAGCGACGTACTCGCGCGGCCCGTGCGCAGGCGCGACAAGTCGTGCTTGAGGGCGTCGATGCTCTTGCCCATGCGGGTCTGGGCATCGTGTTTGATGTCGTTAAGCATGAGGAAATCACCCGGTGGCGTGCAAGCCGCTAAGTATAGCAGGGCGTCAGCGGCGCATTGGGGCGGTAATGGGGCGCAGAGCGGGCATCCAAGACAAGCCCGCTACGCTATCGCCGTGCGGCTTTTCAGTTGGCGTCCACCAGCGTGCCGATCGCTTCGCCACGCATGATGCGCAGCAGGTTGCCGGGCACGGTCATGTCGTAGATGCGCAACGGCATGCGGTGGTCGCGGCACAGCGCGATGGCGGCGGTGTCCATCACGGCCAGCTTGCGTTCGATGACCTGGTCGTAGCTGAGCTGTTCGAAGCGTGTGGCATCGCTGTGCTTGGCCGGGTCGGCGCTGTAAACGCCGTCGACCTTGGTGGCCTTCAGCAGCAAATCCGCGCCCAGTTCGACCGCGCGCAGCGCAGCCGCCGAATCGGTGGTGAAGAAGGGATTGCCGGTGCCGGCCGCGAACAGGGCGATGCGGCCTTTTTCGATATGGCGAATGGCGCGCCGCCGGATGAAATCCTCGGCGACGTCGTGGATCTGGATCGCGCTCATCACGCGGGCGAAACCACCACGCTTTTCGATGGCATCTTGCATGGCCAGTGCGTTCATCACCGTTGCCAGCATGCCCATATGGTCGCCGGTGACCCGGTCCATGCCCGCAGCGGCCAGGCCGGCCCCGCGGAAGATGTTGCCGCCGCCAATCACTACGCCAATCTGCACGCCAGCTTGCTGTATTTCGATGATTTCGTTGGCCAGGCGGCCGATGACCTTGGGGTCGATACCGTAATCGGCATCGCCCATCAACGCCTCACCGGAGAGCTTGAGCAAGATGCGTCGGTACTTTAGCTGTTCGCTCATAGGGGCTCCGGATTGTGTGGTGCAAAACGCGTGCATTGTAGCGGAGCGCGGTGCGAACGTCAGTGCGGCAAAGTCTTATGCTTCACCTCGTAGTCACTGCCGGGAGTTCGCCATGCAACACGCCATCGCCGCCATAGCATTGCTGGTGCGCGATTACGACGAGGCGATCGCGTTTTATACGCAGTGCCTGGATTTCGAGTTGGTCGAGGATACGCCGCTGGGCGCCGGCAAGCGTTGGGTGCTGGTGTCCCCGCCCGGTGCGCGCGAGACGCGCCTGTTGCTCGCGTTGGCCAGTACCTCCGAGCAGGATGCCAGCGTGGGCGAGCAAGCCGGCGGCCGGGTGTTTCTGTTCTTGCAGGTGGATGATTTCCACGAGCGCTACAAGGTGATGCGCGCTCGCGGCGTGCGTTTTCTGGAATGGCCGCGCGAAGAAGCCTACGGCACCGTGGCGGTGTTCGAAGATATCTACGGCAATCGCTGGGATTTGTTGCAGCCTGCGAAGAAAGATTGAGCGGCACGAGCGTTGGTTTTCGGTGCTCCATGCAAACAAAAAGGCCACGGTTTCCCGTGGCCTTTTGCACAGCCTGATTTGGCGATTTACGCCAGGCCAGCCTGCTTCATCACTTCGGCGGCGAAATCGTCCTGCACCTTCTCGATGCCTTCGCCGACGGCCAGGCGGACCACGGAGATCACATCGGCGCCTTCCTTCTTCAGCACGTCGCCCACGGTCGTGTTGGTGTCCAACACGTAGGGCTGGCCGAGCAGGGTGACTTCGGAGATGATCTTGTTGACCTTGCCACCGACGATCTTCTCAAGGATTTCGGCCGGCTTGGCCTTTTCCTTGTCCGACATCTGGCTCAGCGCGATGTCCTTTTCCTTGGCCAGGAAATCGGCCGGAACATCTTCGGCGCGCACATAGGCCGGGTTCATCGCAGCCACGTGCATGGCAATGCCCTTGGCGAGGTCTTCGGAACCGCCCTTGAGCGCCACCAGCACGCCGATGCGGCCGCCGTGGATGTAGTTGCCGATGGTGCCGTCGTTCGCCACGCGCGCCATGCGACGCACCTGGATGTTCTCGCCGATGGTGGCCACGAGAGCCTTGGCGGCTTCTTCCACGGTGCTGCCGCCCGGGTAAGCGGCGGACTTCAGCGCGTCAATGTCGCTGGCGCCGGACTTCAGGGCGACGGTGGCGACGTTGTCGCTGAACGTGATGAAGCTGGCGTCCTTGGCGACGAAATCGGTTTCGCTGTTCACTTCGACCAGCACGGCGCTGCCGGCGGCCTGGGCGGCAACGATGCGACCTTCAGCGGCCACGCGGCCAGCCTTCTTGTCGGCCTTGGCCAGGCCCGACTTGCGCAGCCATTCCATGGCGACGTCGATCTCGCCATTGTTTTCGACCAGCGCCTTCTTGCATTCCATCATGCCGGCGCCGGAACGCTCGCGCAGTTCCTTGACCAGTTGGGCGGAAATATCAGCCATTGAAAGTTCCTCGGGATCTTGGATGTGCCGTGGTGGGCGAGCCACCACGGCAGCGGGTAATGCTTACTCGGCGTCGCTGCCGGCTTCCTGCGAGCGGCCGCCACGACCACCGCGACCACCGCGGTTGTCACGATCGCCACCGCGCGGGGCGCCCTTCTTGGCGGGCGGATTGCGGCGCGGGGCAGCGGCGCGGCGGTCATCTTCCTTCGCGACCGGGTTGCCTTCGCCGTCGAGTTCGACGAACTCATTGGCGTCGCCCTGGGCAGCAGCCGGGGCAGCAGCCTTGCCTTCGAGGATCGAATCGGCAGCAGCGCGGGCGTACAGCTGGATGGCGCGGATGGCGTCGTCGTTGCCCGGGATGGCGTAATCGACCAGTTCCGGGTTGTAGTTGGTGTCGACCACGGCGATGACCGGGATGCCGAGCTTCTTGGCTTCCTGCACGGCGATGTTTTCATGGCCGATATCGACCACGAACAGCGCGTCGGGCAGGCGGTTCATGTTCTTGATGCCGCCTAGCGAGTTTTCCAGCTTGGCGCGCTCGCGACGACGGGCCAGCACTTCGTGCTTGACCAGCTTGTCGAAGCTGCCATCGGTTTCGGCTGCTTCCAGCTCCTTCAGGCGGGCAACGGACTGCTTCACCGTGCGGAAGTTGGTGAGCATGCCGCCGAGCCAGCGAGCGGTAACGAAAGGCATGCCGGCGCGCGAGGCTTCTTCAGCCAGCGCTTCGCGGGCGGAGCGCTTGGTGCCGACGAACAGCACGGTGCCGCGCTTCTGCGCCAGGCCCGACAGGAAGTTCATCGCGTCGGTGAACAGCGGCAGGGTCTTTTCGAGATTGATGATGTGGATTTTGCCGCGGGCGCCAAAGATGTACGGAGCCATCTTGGGGTTCCAGTAGCGGGTCTGGTGACCGAAATGCACGCCAGCTTCCAGCATCTGACGCATGGTGACTTGAGCCATGGTGTTACTCCAGCAATGGGCCTTTTCAGGTGGCCCGGGGGTTGGGACCTCCACGTATCCCCAGCTTCGACCGCGATGTCCGTTGTTGGAAGGACGACCGCGGCACCCCGAAGACGGTGCCGATACGTGTGTGGCGTTGGTTGGGGTTGTACCGCTAGGCGGTTACAATCCCCGCTTCGATTTGCATCGCGCGGGCCGTCAAGCGGCGAAGTGCGGTCTGCAAAACCCGGAAAGTATAGCCGGGACTGAGACTTCGCGGCAAGTCACTGGTTTTTGGGGACTTTGCCGCCATATGACTGTGGAACTATGGCCATTACCCTCAAATCCGCTGAAGACCTTGAAGGCATGCGCGTCGCCGGCCAGCTGGCGGCCGAGGTGCTGGCCATGCTCAAGGAGCATGTCACGCCGGGCGTGACCACCGAAGACCTGGATCGTCTCGCCTACGAGCACATTGTGAACGTGCAGAAGGCGATCCCGGCCAACGTGGGCTACCACGGCTTCCCAAAGACCTTGTGCACATCGGTCAATCACGTGATCTGCCATGGCATTCCCAGCCCGGGCAAGGTGCTCAAGGATGGGGACATCATCAATCTCGATGTCACCGTCATCAAAGACGGCTGGCATGGCGATACCAGCCGCATGTACTTCGTCGGCACCCCTGGGGTGCTGGCCAAGCGCCTGGTCGATACCACCCACGAATCAATGATGCGCGGCATCCAGGCCGTGCGTCCCGGCGCCACGCTTGGCGATGTCGGCCATGCGATTCAGAAGCATGCTGAGGCGGCGGGTTTTTCGATCGTGCGCGAATACTGCGGTCACGGCATCGGCAAGGTTTATCACGACGAGCCGCAAGTTCTGCATTACGGCAAGGCCGGCACAGGCGTGGTGTTGCAGAAGGGCATGACTTTCACGGTCGAGCCCATGGTCAACGCCGGCAAGCCGCAGACCAAGCAGTTGCCGGACGGCTGGACCGTGGTCACCAAGGATCATTCGTTGTCGGCGCAATGGGAGCACACGATTGCGGTCACCGACGATGGCTTCGAGATCCTCACGCCCTGGCCGGATGCCTAATGATGTAACACGTGGCCAGCAAGTGGCCACGTCGACTGCGGTAGGCTCGTCGCTGGACTTCTTGTGTTTTTCTACTCATGACTGAGGCCGTCTCCGCCATCAGCTTGCCGCCCATACCGCGCTTGCCCGTGGCGGTGCCGCGTTCGGGCGTATCGAGCGAAGCGCGCCGCGCGTTGCGGCAATTGCTTGGCGATCTGGATCGCGCCATTGCCGTGGCCTTTCGCGATGGCGCCGACGCCACCGCGTTGGCGCGTCGACGCAGCGAATCGGTCACGCGCATCGTGGCGCACGTATGGACGGCTTGTCTCGGTGAAGTCAGTCATGCCGCACTGTTTGCCATCGGCGGCTTCGGGCGCGGTTTGTTGTTTCCTTATTCGGATATCGATTTGCTGGCGCTGGTGGAGCAGCCGGATGCGGCGAGGTTGCGCGCGTTGGAGCAATGCTTCGCGACGCTTTGGGATGTCGGCCTGAAGGTGGGGCATGCCGTGCGCGATCCGGCGCAATGTCGGACATTGGCTGCCGCCGACGTGAGCGTGTTCACCAGTTTGCTCGATGCGCGGCGCCTGGCTGGCGATCCCGCACTTGATGGAAGTCTTCACGCGATTGTCGATACGCCGAGCATATGGCCGCCCGGCGATTATCTGCGCGCTCGTCTCGCAGACCGCGATGCGCGTCATGCGCGTTTCGACGACACCGCGAACAACCTCGAACCCAACCTCAAGGATGGCCCCGGCGGTTTGCGCACGCTCGACTCGCTGCGATGGCTGGGTAAGCGTCTGGCGCACGCCAACGATTTTCCCGACATGGTGAGCGAGGGGCTGCTCGATCCCGCCGAATGCGACACGTTGCTGCAGGCCGAAGTTACGTTGCGTCGCTATCGCTTTGCGTTGCATCTGGAAGCGGGCAGGGCGGAAGAACGTCTGCTGTTCGATTATCAGCGTGCGATCGCGGCGCGGCTCGGCTTTGAAGACGAGCACGAAAAAAATCTCGGCGTCGAACAGTTCATGCAGGGCTATTACCGTGCAGCGAGTCAGGTGGAACGTCTAGGCATCCAGATTGCCGATCGCTTCGAGGAAATGCTGGAACCACCCAGCGCCGCACAGCCGGTCGGTACGGAATTCATCCGCTACGGCGCGCGATTGGCAGTACGCGATCCTGATCTTTTCATGCAGCGACCCGCCGCGTTGGTCGATATTTTCATCGCGCGTCTGGATGAGCAAGGGTTGATCGGCTTCACTGCCGATACGATGCGTCGCATCCATCAGGCGACTGCCGCACTCGGCACCATGCTGGCCGACGATCCGCAGGTGCTGGCTTCGTTCCTGCGACTGCTGCGCCGTGGCGCGCCCGCTGTCGATGCGCTATGGCGCATGAATCGCCACGGATTGCTCGCGGCCGTATTGCCCGCATTTGGCAAGGTATTCGGTCGCATGCAGTACGACCTGTTCCACGTCTATACCGTGGACGAACATACCTTGCGTGTGCTGCGTAACGTCGCGCGTTTTGCCGAACCCGCGACACAGACCGAATTTCCGCTCGCCTGCGAAGTTTGGCCGACGCTGCCGAGGCCGGAAGTGCTGCTGCTGGCGGCGTTGTTTCACGACATCGCCAAAGGGCGTGGCGGCGATCATTCCGTGCTGGGTGAAGAAGACGCACGTGCGTTCGGCAAAAAAATCGGCTTGCCGGACGAGGACATCGAACGCGTGGCGTGGCTCGTGCGCTGGCATCTGCTGATGAGCACCACCGCGCAGCGGCAAGACATCACCGACCCCGATGTCGTGCATCGTTTTGCCGAAGCGGTGGGTGGACGCGAGCGACTGGGGCAGCTTTATCTGCTCACCATCGCCGACATCATCGGAACGAGCCCTCGCTTGTGGAACGCGTGGAAGGATCGCCTGTTGGCCGATCTCTACACCGCCACCCGCTATGCCTTGCGGCGCGACGCCAAGCCATCGCCCGACGCCGCAGCGCGTATCGCAAGCTGTCGCGAACAGGCGTTGGCGTTGCTAACCGCCGATGGCTACGATCCTGCGGCCATCGCGCAGGTCTGGGCAGGATTCCCGACGCTGAGTTTCTTGCGTCATCATCCGCAGCAGATCGCCTGGCAAACTACGGCGATTCTGCAGGCCGGCGGCAAGCTGCCATTGATCGCGGTGCATCCGCTGTCAGTGCGCGGTAGTACCGAACTGTTTGTCTATGCGTCCGACCGGGACGGCTTGTTCGCGAACGTCACGGCGATGCTCGACCGCCTGCATTTTTCGGTGATGGAAGCGCGCGTACTCAGCTCGCCCGACGGCAAGGCGATGGATACCTTCCTGCTGCTGGAAGCGGAGAACCAGAAACCCGCGAGTGCCGAGCGTGCCGACGAGCTGCATCAGCGCCTACAGCGCGCGCTGGCGCAATCGGCACCGATCATGCCGCCACGGCGCAGCATGTCGCGGCATCTGAAACATTTTCAGATGGTGCCGCGCATCGACTTCAAGCAAGCCAACGGCCGCACCCAGATGGCCCTGGTATGCAGCGACCGTCCTGGCCTGCTGGCCGCCGTAACGCAAGTTATGATGGCGTGCGGGGTGCGCGTGCACGACGCCCGCATCGCCACCTTCGGCGAGCGCGTGGAGGACTTTTTCCAGCTCACCGACCGCAGCAATGCTCCGTTGAGCGAGACACAGCAGCAGCGTCTGTGGCAGGCTTTAGCCGAGCGGATCGGACCAACCAAGGGATGATTGCCGCCGGGTCGTTCTTCGACCTGTCATCGCGAATCTCTTTCCCCCGTTTGGTTGATTTTGCCAACAAGGCTGCCTATCCATGTCCGCATCTCATCAATTTCTCAAGCTGGTACGCCAGATCCATCTGTACGTCGGCGTTTTCATCGCTCCTGCGCTGTTGTTCTTCGCGCTGACCGGCGGCTTGCAGGTATTCAGCCTGCATGAAACCACCCGTGGCAGCGATTACAAGCCGCCGGCATGGCTGGTGACGCTGGCTCAGGTGCACAAGAAACAGACGACGTTTGTCCCGCCCCACAAGCCCAAACCGATGGACGCCGACAGTCATCCGGCTGCCAATCCTCCGGGGGCTCCGACAGATTCGGCCTCTGGCGCAACAGCCACTCCCGTAGCGCCGATGCAGATCAAGCCCGAGGCTCCGCGTGGCGAGCCGAAGAATCCGTTGCCGTTGAAAGTTTTCTTCGCGTTCGTTGCGCTGGGGCTGTTCGTGTCGACTTTAATCGGTCTGTACATGGCCTATCGCTACACACGCAGACCTATGCTGGTGACCGTTATCTTGCTTGCCGGCGTGGTGCTGCCTATCGTGTTTGCACTGATCTAAGCGCCGGCAACGCCATATACACGTCGTTACGCGATGTGTGGATGTAACCTTCCCTATCGATCCGAATACGAGTCCTTCCGCATGCAGTCCATCGAAAGCCTGATCAATGACGCCTTCGAGCGTCGTGCCGACCTCCACCAGAGCGAGATCGAAACCCATCTGCGCCCGGCGCTTGGCCAGGTTATGGATCTGCTCGAATCGGGTGAGCAACGCGTCGCCGAGCCGGATGGCAAAGGTGGATGGACGGTCAATCAATGGCTGAAGAAAGCCGTGCTGCTGTATTTCCGTATCAACACTAATAGCGTGGTGGATGGCGGCTCGGCGCTGGCGTTCGATAAGGTGCCGCTGCGCTTTGCGCACGGTAACCATAGTGAACTGCAAAACCTCGGCGCGCGCGTGGTACCCGGCGCCCTCGTGCGCCGTGGCGCGCATGTGGCCAAAGACGCCGTGCTGATGCCTAGCTACGTGAACATCGGCGCATATGTCGGTGCCGGAACGATGGTGGATACCTGGGCGACGGTAGGCTCTTGCGCGCAAATCGGAGCAGGCGTGCATCTGTCCGGCGGCGTCGGCATCGGCGGCGTGCTGGAGCCGTTGCAGGCCAACCCCACAATCATCGAAGACAACTGCTTTATCGGCGCGCGTTCGGAAGTGGTGGAAGGCGTGGTGGTGGAGCGCGGTAGCGTGATCGGCATGGGTGTGTTCCTGGGCCAATCCACACGCATCTACAACCGTGCTACCGGCGAAATCAGTTATGGCCGCGTACCCGCGGGCAGCGTGGTCGTGGCCGGCAACCTGCCGGCGAAGGACGGTAGCCATAGCCTGTATGCGGCGATCATCGTCAAGCAGGTGGACGAGAAGACACGCAGCAAAACCGGCATCAACGAACTGCTGCGCAGCGGCGAGTGAGCGAAATGCGCATCGCAGCCCCAGCCCAACGCGTGCGAGGTCGTGCTTACGCATTGGCCGTGTTGGGCGTGTTGCTGGTGATACTCGCGTTTGCGTTGCCGCCGTTTGCGCAACCGCAGGGTTATCACAATTTTGCCGATCAGCGCGCATGGCTTGGCATTCCCAACTATGGGAACGTTGCTTCGAACGTGATGTTCCTGGTGGTCGGGCTCGTCGGTTTGGCCGCCATGGGTGCACCGTCGGTGCACGCGATGGAATCGGGGCCGCGACATGCCTATGCGTTGATGTTTCTCGGCCTGGTGTTCACCGCCTTCGGCTCGAGCTACTACCACTGGGCGCCCTCGGATGCGCGACTGGTGTGGGATCGATTGCCGATGACGGTGGTGTTCATGCCGCTGCTCGCCGCAACGTATGCCGAACGGCTGCGCTGGCGTTCGGACGTGCCGTTGCTGGTGCTGACGCTGCTTGGTGTGGGCAGTGTGGTGTATTGGAAGTTCAGCGATAACCTGATGCCTTATTTGATCGCGCAAGGTGGGACGATTCTGCTGATCCTGCTTGCGTTGGCGTTGTTGCCGAATTCCTGGACCGAGCGCCGTATGCTGCTGCCAGCACTGGCTTGCTATGCGGTGGCTTTTGTCTGTGAAAAGTTTGATTTGCCGATTTTTCGGCTGACGACAGGCATCATCAGCGGGCATACGATCAAGCATCTGGCGGCCGCGGCGACTTTCTATTTCATTGCACGCATGCTGCAACGGCAACAACGCAAGACGGATTTCAATCCATGACTCTTCCAACGCTTTACGGTCTTCCGAGCTGCGACACCTGCAAGAAGGCGCGCAACTGGCTTGCGCGCTTCGAGGTGGCACATGAATTTGTCGACTACCGCGCGAACCCGGTGCCACCGGCGACGCTGAAAAACTGGGCGCAGCAACTCGGCGGGTGGGAGAAGCTGATCAACAAGGCGGGAACTACCTGGCGCAATCTGCTGCCGCAGCGTAAGAATCCTGGCAGCGATCCGGAGTGGACGTTGTTGTTGAAGGAATACCCCGCACTGATTCGCCGGCCGGTGGTGGTGCAGCCCGATGGCGTAGTCAGCGTCGGCTTTACCGACAATGGCTTCAAGAAACTGTTCGGGCATTGATCGCTATGTCCGAGGTATTTGATCTCGCCACTGATCTCATCCGCCGACGGTCGGTAACGCCGGAAGACGCGGGCTGTTTGCCGTTGATCGGCGATCGCTTGAGCAAGCTGGGCTTTCATGTCGAGCATTTGCGCTACGGCGAAGTGCTCAATCTTTGGGCTACGCACGGTACAGATAACGCACCGGGGAAGGGGTCGTTACTCGTTTTTCTGGGCCACACCGATGTCGTGCCCAGCGGCCCGGAAGACGCATGGCAAAGTCCGCCGTTCGAACCGACGGTGCGCAACGGACATCTGTACGGCCGTGGTGCTGCCGACATGAAAGGCTCGGTGGCTGCGATGGTGGTGGCGCTTGAGCAGTTTGTTGCCGAGCATCCCGATCATGCCGGTCGCGTCGGTTTGCTGCTGACCAGCGATGAAGAAGGCCCCACCAATCTCGATGGTGTGCGCCGCGTCGCCGAACACTTCCGCGAGGTTGGAGAGCGCATCGATTGGTGCGTTGTCGGCGAACCTTCGGCGAAGCAGAAACTCGGCGATCTGATCCGCGTTGGACGTCGCGGTTCGCTATCCGCGACGTTGACTGTGCGCGGTGTGCAAGGGCACGTGGCCTATCCCGAGAAAGCGCTCAATCCGATCCATGCCTTTGCGCCCGCGCTTGCTGCCTTGGCGGCCGAGCGCTGGGACAACGGCAACGTCGATTTTCCGCCGACTTCGTTCCAGGTCTCCAATCTCAACGCAGGCACCGGCGCCAACAACGTGATACCGGGCTCGCTCACGGCGTTGATCAACTTCCGTTACAGCACCGCGAGCACGGCGGCGGATCTACGCCAACGCACCGAAGCGATTCTCGGCGCGCACGGATTGAATTACACGCTCGAATGGAATCTTTCCGGCGAATCATTCTTGACGCCGCCGGGCGGTCATCTGCGCGAAGTGGTCGCGGCGGTGTGCCGCGATCTTTGCGGAATCGAGCCGGAGCAAAGCACGGGCGGCGGCACGTCGGATGGGCGCTTCATTGCGCCGTTAGGTGCGGAAGTCGTCGAGCTTGGTCCCGTCAACGCCACCATCCACAAGGTGGATGAATGCGTCGATGTAGCAGAACTCGAACGTCTTCCGGATTTGTATCAAGCAATTTGCGAGCGAATGTTGCTGGCTTAGCGTCTTATGACGCGGGCTGCAGCGTCAGCGTGTGCTGGTCGCTTCCCGGCATCAGCGGTGTCGGCCGACCCTTAACCCAATCCTCGTGACCGGCGCCGTAGAACGGCGAGAGCGGGTTATCGCTCTGGCCGCCTGGCATTTCCAAAATGCCTTGGTCTTCATGACCGGGCGCCACATCGAAGCGTTCGGAAGCGCCGAAGCCAGGAGCGGCGACACGCGGCATGTTGTGATCACCGGGCAGTTCGTCGTCCGGCATGTTGAGCCGACTTGCGATGAAGCTGGGCAACGCGCGCGAAAGCGGATGATTGACCTGCGCGTGATTGACCTCGCCCCACGTGCGTGCGGCGAGTCCTCCAGGCTGTTTGCTCATGGTGTCGGCCACATTCTGCGCGGCCTGCAGCAGCAGTGTGTGCCAATCGTGATAACTCGGATCGAGCAGATTGGCCGGCTGTTGCTGGATCATCGCCCACACTGCGGCTTCTTGATTGCCGGGGCCGGGCCATTCGAAATGTGGGAAGCGTTGCTGGATCTGCGCGGTGAACGGTGCGAGCGCCAGTTTGTGCACTTCATCGCGGAATGCATGCACCAGTCGATAGTCCACGCTGTCGACCGCCGCTTCGTTACGCCAATTGGTAGTGAGTTGGCGCATTTGATCGAGCGCGGGGTTTTGCGCGCCTGTTAACGTCTGCTGTAGCAACTGCTGCCAGCGCGTGAGGAAGATCGCGTGATCGTCGAGTTGGATGTCGAGCAGATTGCCCGCGCCAAAATCGGCGCGCGCATTCAGGTCGTCGCGGATCTGCTGAGCGCGAGCGCCGAGGTCGTGGCCGCCATTGCCGAGCAAACCCAGGTCATCGCCACCGACCGTGCGATTGTTGGCAGTCCAAAGCCGGCCTTCCGTGGGGTTCTCGACGCGCGGGTATTGCGATGGCGCGGCCCAGCCGGTCCAGCCCGTGTTCGGCTGCGACCAGTCGGCCGGGCGCAGCGGATCGAATCCTGTGCGCAAGGGAATGCTGTTGCTAGCGATGGTCCAACCGATATGGCCGGCGCTGTCGGCGACGACGAAGTTCTGAGGGGGCATGCCTAGCGTCGGCGCCAGATCCAGCGCTGCCGATGCGCTGGTGGTACGTTCCAACTGCATCAGGGCGACGTTGTAGCCGTGGGGCTGGCCGCCAATCCACGCCAGTGCAAGCGATGTGCCGTCGGTGTCCTTTTCCATGATCGGCCCCCAACGCGTGTCTTCCACCTCCAGCGAATGCGATGGAGCGCCTTTGATGCGGATCACTTCCGTGTGTTTTTCGATGGCTGCCCAACCCTCAGGCACTTTGTAACGGCTAGGGTCATGCGGATCGCGTTGCACGCGAACCCAATCGAGCCAGTCGCCATAGCTGTTGGTAAAGGCCCAGGCGATTTGACCGTTCGAACCGACCACCAGTGCCGGTGTGCCGGGAAGGGTGACGCCGACAGCATCGCGCTGTCCGTTGGGTGCGGTTGGATCGGGATAACGCAGGCGCGCGCGGAACCAGATGTCGGGCACGCGCAGACTCAGATGCATGTCGTTGGCCACCATCGCCGAACCGGTGTGCGAGAGATTGCCGGCGATGGCGAAGCTGTTGCTGCCGGGGAACGCTTCGTCGACCGGCATCGCGGGCACGTCGGCGAGTTTTGCGCTATCGATGCGATTGCTGAGATGGCGCAGATCGTAGACATCAGCGTCGGGAATAACTGGCGATTGCGATACTTCGCCTTTCAGCGGCGCTTCCCAGTTTGGGTCAGCGGCGAGTAGGAAATCGTCCAGTGCGTCGGGCAGTACTGCGTGCATTTGCGCGATATGCAGCTCGCGCTCGTTGCGCCCATCGCCATTGAGGTCCAGGTACATCGCGGCGATCACCAGCAAGCTGTCTTCCGAGCGCCATGGCTGGGGCTGGGTGCCTAGCAGCAGGTATTCCCACGGCTTCTCGCGCAGGCTAGCCAGCCCCGCGTTGACGCCGTCGCGATACAAATCCAGCGTGTGCTTTTGATCCGCTGGCAGCGCGGCATACGCGGCTTCGGCCACGGCGCGCAAGCGATGGCGCCGGTGGTTGATATCCGTATCAAGCGCCGCAGGGCCGACCAGCTCGGATAGCTCGCCAGCAGAGACGCGGCGCATCAAGTCCATCGCGAAGAAGCGTTCCTGCGCATGCACGTAGCCAAGCGCGAAGTCGATGTCGTCGCGTGACTGGGCAGTCAACGTCGCGGTGCCTAGCGCGTCGCGATTGATCGTGACGGCGTGGCCCAGGCCGACCAGTCGTCGCTCGCCATCAAGCTGAGCGCGACCGCCGGCAAGCAGCCACCAACCTGCGGCAAAGATGCCAACCAGCATGATCAGCAACAAAATCAGCAGTGCGCGAATCCAGCGAAAGCGAGGTTTCGTAGTCATTGATCGGCAAACACCGCGAAGATGCCCGCGTAGGGCTTGACCATAAAGGTAGGAGCACCCGCGTAACCGGTGCCGTCGATATAGAACTGCGAGATGCTGCCGTCCAGGTATAGCGCGTCACGGCAACCAAGCTTATCGAGGAACAGCGATGCGAAGGTATGGAAGTTGACCGGCGATTCGCTCACCACGAACACCACCTGATAGGGCGTTCGCGCACACACGCCGCTGCGCCACTTCGTGCTGTTGGAGTCATCGATGAACTGCGGGTTGATTTGTCCGTCGATCACCAACATCGGACCTGATTGCGTGGCCCAGTCTGCCGGCTTGCCATCCGCCTTGAAGTTGGGGCTGGTGCGCACGGCAGCGTGGCCGTCCGGGTAGATCGCAAAGACACCGTTGGGGCGGATCGAGAAATTGCCGGCCGCCGGGTTGCCGTGGAAAAGATTCAGCGGCACCAGGGTTTTGCCGTTCTCCACGTACAGCCCAAGCGGCGCATACGATTGGTCGTAGATCCCGGCGTTGGCCGCAAACATCAGGCGCTTGCCATTGGCAGCACCCCATTCGCGCAATGTCTGGATATCGCTGAACGGTTGATCGTTGTCCGGGTCGCGCCAATGCAGGCTAAGCTTTTCGCGATGCAGATCCAGGCTGACCACGGTGAAATCCTGGCCCTGGAAGGTGACCTCGCGGCTTTCCATCGGTTGAACTTGGTAGTTGCAACTAGCCGACAGCACTGAGGCTCCCACCAGGGCCAGCAGACGAAGCATCAGGTTGCAACGCAACCGCTTGGTAGGCAGGGACGGGCGCATACAGCGATGGTCGCTGCCCAGCGGTCGTGTATGCAAGAGCACAGCAGCCGGTTTGGGGCTTAAACTTCAGTTTCCCCCTCTTATGCGTTGTCCCATGCCTTACACGCCCATCGTTGCCACGCTTGGTTATGTACTCTCCTCGGATCGACGCAAGGTCTTGATGATCCACCGCAATGCTCGACCGGACGATCAACACCTGGGCAAGTACAACGGCCTTGGCGGCAAGATGGAGCCCGGCGAAGACATCGCCGAATGCATGCGCCGCGAAATTCGCGAAGAAGCCGGCATCGAATGCGAATCGATGCACCTGCGAGGCACGTTGAACTGGCCGGGCTTCGGTAAGCAGGACGAGGACTGGCTCGGCTTCATCTTCATCATCGATACCTTCAGCGGCGAGCCGTACACGCAGAACCCGGAAGGCACGCTGGAGTGGATCGAGCTGGATCAGTTGATGACGCTGCCGATGTGGGAAGGCGATCGCCATTTCCTGCCGCTGGTGTTCGACGGCGATGCGCGGCCGTTTCATGGCGTGATGCCGTACAAAGACGGCCGCATGCAATCGTGGTCGTTTACGCGATTGTAGGCACTGGCGGCATTACAGCAATAAGTGAGACGTTCACGGCGCTGGTTTTACGGCCACCACCGCATTGAGCCCGCCAAAGGCGAACGAATTGCTCAACGCTGCGCGCACGGACATGCGGCGTGCTTCATGCGGCACGTAATCGAGATCGCATGCGGGATCGGGACCGAGATAATTCAGCGTGGGTGGCACGATCCCCTGACGTAGCGCACCAATGACGGCAATCATCTCCAGCGCACCGGCTGCACCCAAGGCGTGACCATGCATGGGCTTGGTGGATGAAATGGCCAGTCGATGCGCGTGCTCACCAAACACTTTGTGGATGGCGCGCGTTTCGGTGGAGTCGTTTGCAATGGTACCCGTGCCGTGCGCGTTGACGTAGTCAATGTCGGTAGGCTGCATGCCGGCATCTTGTAACGCTGCACTCATGGCTGCTGCTGCACCGACATCCGATGGCGCCGCAATGTCGCCAGCATCGGCGCTCATGCCCACGCCTGCCAATTCGGCGAGGATAGTGGCGCCACGCGCCTGTGCGCTCTCCAGTGTTTCGAGCACAAACATGGCCGAACCTTCGCCCAGCACGAGGCCGCGACGGTTGATGCTGAAAGGACGGCATGTATCGGGCGCCAATACGCGCATCGCTTCCCACGCGCGCATGAGGCCCAATGTGATGCACGCTTCCGCACCGCCCACGACAGCTGCGTCCACAAGCCCTGCACGTATCATCAACGCCGCTTGCGAAAAAGCATGATTGGATGACGCGCACGCGCTGGCAATCGCGAAGGTTGGGCCGGTAATGCCGTGCACCATGCTGATCTGGCTGGCCGGCGCATTGGTCATGATGCGCACGATGCCCAGCGGATGAAAACGACCGGATTGTTCGCCGTAGAGTTTCTGGTAAAGCCCCTCGCGGGTTTCCTCGCCGCCGACGCCTACGCCCACCAGCACGGCCGTGCGCGAGGCGCGTTCATTGCGAAAATCCAAACCGGACTGGCGAATCGCTTCGCCTGCAGCAACGAGAGCGTACTGACTGAGCGGATCGAGAAACGGCAGGCGTGCTTCGTCGATGTAGGCGCGCGGCTCGAAATCGACGATCTCGGCGGCAATGGCGTTATTGCGCAGCATGCTGGCATCGATGTGATGAATCGGGCCAATGCCGCTGCGGCCCTCGGTCATCGCTTGCCAGGTGTCGGTGGCGTTGTGGCCGAGCGCGCAGATTGCGCCCATGCCGGTAATCACGATACGGCGCATCGATTTAGCCGTTACTGGATTTCTGAGCGACTTCCCGTTCGACCGTTTCGATAAGGTGCCCCACCGTGCCGGCATCGAAGTCCGTGTCTTCGTTGGGCAGGTTGATATTGAAATGTTCTTCAATATCGAAAATCACTTCGATGGCATCCAGCGATGCGACACCGAGATCCTTGAGCGTGGACTCTGTCTTGATCGTGGCGATGTCGATCTTGGCCTGCTTGGCGATGATCTCGAAGACTTCCTGCTGCACATTGCTCATGTATCGGTTCCCCGGTTGACCCTCGCCACAAGCGTGACTAAGAGCCCGCGGATTGTCCAGACGGGCGGCTGAGGTATTTCCTTGTAGGCATCGTCCGGCGTTCGTCTTTCACCAATCTTGTCATCGCGTTCATAACAAGTTCTTGATGTATGTCAGGGAAATTGCAAAGGATCGCGTGTGAGACGTGAAGCAATCTCATCAGCGTGAGTCGATTACCAAACTGGGGAGTATGTGTGCAGGGGGCGCTTGACTCAGCGTCCCGCGGTGACGCCTAGCGCGCCCTTGGCTTCCGTGGGCGCATCGTTTTCCGGGTGTGAACCGCTTTCGGCGAAGGCGAGACACACGATGCCCAGCGCGATAACCGCCGCGCCAAGCAGACGCGTCGGCGTCAATGCTTCATGAAAGAGCCACGCTGACGCGAGCATCACAGTCACCACGTCCAAATGCGTGGCGGCGAAAGCCGGGCCGATCGGCGCGTGCTTGAGCAAACTCATCCAGGTGAAAAAGTTGCCGACGTAGCCGACCAATGCGATGTAGATCCACGGATGGCCGAAGATGCGCACGATCCACGCCCAGTTCGCTTCGGGTGGGAAGGCATGTGCGCCGGCATATTTGAAACTCAACTGCACGACAGTATCGAAGGCCAGCAGCAGGGCAAAGCCGGAGAGGTAGAAGCGCCAGGTGCGCGCCGGTGTGTTCATCCGTCCAACCCCACGATCGCTACGCCTACGCTGACCAAGAGAATGCCGGCGACACGCAGCGGCGTTAGTTTTTCGCGGAACAGGATGCGCCCTGCAACCATGATCGCCACGATGTTGATCGACGCCAGCAGCACGCCCTGCGACAGATCCACCAACGACAGAAAGGCGATCCAGGACAGCAAGTGCACCACATACGCCAGGATGCCTAGCCACATCCACGGCCGGCTGGCCATGTAGCGCCAACGCGCCATGCCGTCGCCGGCACGCGGATCGCTGGCGGCAGCCTTGAAGGCGAGCTGGCCGCCGGTATCAAGCGTCACATTGATCAGCCACAGCGTGGCGACAAGGGGAGACACGTCAACGCCCCTCAGGCCACGGCGCGTGCGCCGGGCACACAGCTGGAGGCGATACGCGAGAAAAATTCGGCGGAGCGATGAATCAGCGTACGGCGCTCACGATCGATGGTGATCATGTGATAGCTGTCTTCAAGCAACAGCATATCTACCGGGCCGGACACCGAGCGCGCCACAAGATAGGCGTTTTCGACGCTGGCGACATCATCCTCGGTGGCGTGCGCGATCAGGCACGGCGCGGTCACCTTGGGCAGTTCGCGGCGCACGACGCCGGCCATGTCGTACATCTCCGCCAGCGACGGCCACGGGTTGCCAGGCAAGCCGGCAGCGGCGCTATCGCCGCCCAGCATCATGCCGCTGATTTGTTTGCGCAGGCGTTCGTCACGCAGGCCGTAAGGTTCGTTTTCGTGCACCATGCGGTTCTTGCCGATACCCAGGCGATGGATCAGCGGCAGCAGGAAGGAAAACCGGCCGTACCACGGTATCGCCCAGCCGTCGTAACGGAACGTGGCGCCGTAAACACCCACGCCGCGCACCCACTCGGGATGCTCCGCCGCGAGCTTGAGCGCGAGGATCGCCCCCATCGACAAGCCGGCTACGAACAAATGATCGACCTCGTGACGGAATTTCTCCGCCGCCGCTTCCACGCTGGCGTACCAATCTTTCCAGCCGGTGGCGAGTAGATCGGGCACATCGCCGCAATGCCCGGCCAGCTGCATGCCGTAGACGGTGAAGCCAGCGTTGCTCAGCCCCTTGCCGACCAGACGCATCTCGGTGGGAGTGCCGGTCAGTCCATGTATGAGCAGGACGCCGCAACGGCCGCCTTCGAAGCGGAACTCGACATTTTGGATCACTGAAGGGGGTCTCTACGGCAGGCCGCGACGGGCGTGATTATCCCGACAGTCTGTGTTGAGAGGCTTTCCAGGTGCTTTCGGGGGTGGATCAGTGACCGTTGAAGCCGCCAAAGCGGCTGACTCCGATGGAAATACCCACCGTGCCCGTGGGGTGATCACAGCTGCCCGTGTTCTGGGTCACGCTGACCGCGCCCGATTGGTAGCTGCCGGTGCCGATATGGCTGCCGCTGACCACGCCTACACCGACATCGCCGTGAACCTGGGCCTTGTTGTAGGTGGAGTCGTCGCACGTCGGCACGCCGGCGGTTTGGGCACCGCCCCGGGCGCCGCTGGTATCGCCGTAGTAGACGCCAGGCGCCGAACTGGCGGAGGGGCGAGCGCCATTGATGGTCACGGCGCTTGGGTTTGGCTGGCTGGTGGACGCATGGGCCGGCTGGGCCGCGGTGGAGCTTGCGGCCGGCACGCTGTTGGGAGGCAACTTGAGGTTCAGCGGCGGACTGGCCGTTTGCGCCCACGCTGCGGTGACCAGCAGGCTTGTTGCCAGGGCGGTGATGGCTCGTCTGTTCATGGGTGCTCCGAGGTCATGACGCACATAACGCACAGCCATGCCTGCCGTGCACATGCTCATTGGATGACTTGCGGTCCATTGAAGTTCCTTTCAAGCCATCAAGCCGTCGTTTCAATGCGCTCCACACGACGCAAACCGCGGGGCAACAAACCGCCGCGCGTAGCGCGATTGCCGCCGTACTCCACCAGATCCGACCACTTCAGCGTGAGCTTGCGCTGTCCGGCGAACAGGGTGACTTCACCTTTACCCTCGGTGACAACTGCGACGCCGGCGACGCGTTCTTCGCCGCTGCCCAGTTTGGCCTTCGGAATCTCGATCAGCTTGTTGCCCTTGCCCTTGTCGAGTTCGGGCAGTTCGGCCACGGAGAACATCAGCAGATGGCCTTCGGTGGTGACCACCACGATGCGATCGCGAGCGGGATCGGCACTGACCTGCGGCGCGAGCACGCGTGCATCGTCGCTCAGTGTGATGATTTGCTTGCCTGCCTTGTTGCGACCGGTGAGTGCCTCGAAACGGGTGACGAAGCCGTAGCCGAAGTCCGTGGCGAGCACCAGGCGCGTGTCGTTGTCGCCAGCGGTGACGGCGTCGAAACGTGCACCCGCTGGCGGCGTGAAGCGGCCCGTCAACGGTTCGCCGTTGCCGCGTGCCGAAGGCAGCGTGTGTGCGGGCGTTGAGTAACTGCGGCCGGTGGAATCGATCACTGCAACTTGTTGCGTGGTGCGTGTTTTCACCGATGCCAGCAGGCTGTCGCCTTCGCGGTAAGCCAAGCCTTCCGCATCGATATCGTGGCCCTTGGCGGCGCGGATCCAGCCTTTCTGGCTCAGCACCACGGTGACCGGCTCGCTGGCGACCAGTGCGCTTTCGTCCAGCGCTTGCGCCGCTTCGCGCTGCACCAGCGGCGAGCGGCGATCGTCGCCGTACTTGGCCGCGTCGGCGCGCAGTTCTTCTTTGATCAGGCTTTTCAGCTTGGCGGGGGATTTCAGCAGCACGTTGATCTTGGCGCGTTCTTCTTCGAGCTGGTCGCGCTCTGCGTTGATCTTCATTTCCTCCAGACGCGCCAGCTGGCGCAGCTTGGTCTCGAGGATGTAGTCGGTTTGTTCCTCGCTGAGCTTGAAGCGCGCCATCAGCACCGGCTTGGGTTCGTCCTCGGTGCGGACAATGCGGATCACCTCATCGAGGTTGAGGTAGGCGATGCGCAAACCTTCCAACAAGTGCAGGCGGCGTTCGACCTTGGCGAGGCGGTGATTGAGGCGGCGCGTCACCGTGTCGATGCGGAAACCCAGCCACTCGGTAAGGATGCGCTTGAGATCCTTCACCTGCGGCCGGCCATCCAGGCCGATCATGTTGAGATTGACGCGGAAACTCTTTTCCAGATCGGTGGTGGCGAACAGGTGCTGCATCATCTCGTCCGCATCGACGCGGTTCGAGCGCGGTACGATCACCAGGCGAATCGGGTTTTCGTGATCGGATTCGTCGCGCAGGTCTTCGATCATCGGCAGCTTCTTCGCACGCATTTGCGCGGCGATCTGCTCAAGGATCTTCGACGGGCTGACCTGGTGCGGCAGCGCAGTGATGACGATGTTGCCTTCTTCGCGTTGATAGACGGCGCGAGCGCGGATCGAACCGCCGCCCGTCTGATACATCGTCAGCAGCTCGTTGCGCGAGGTAATGATTTCCGCGGTTGTTGGGTAATCGGGGCCGCGCACGTGTTCGCACAGGTCGGCGATGGTGGCGTCCGGATCGTCCAGCAGACGGATGCAGGCGCTGGCGATTTCGCGCAGGTTATGGGGCGGAATATCGGTGGCCATGCCCACGGCGATGCCCATCGAGCCGTTGAGCAGCACGTGCGGCAGGCGAGAGGGCAGCCAGCTGGGTTCTTCCAGCGTGCCGTCGAAGTTCGCTACCCAGTCCACCGTGCCCTGGCCCAGTTCGCCGAGCAGCACATCGGCGATCGGGTTGAGCTTGGACTCGGTGTAGCGCATGGCCGCGAAGCTTTTCGGATCGTCCGGCGAGCCGAAGTTGCCCTGGCCGTCGATCAGCGGATAGCGGTACGAGAAGGGCTGCGCCATCAGCACCATCGCCTCGTAGCAGGCGCTATCTCCATGCGGATGGAATTTGCCGATGACGTCGCCGACGGTACGGGCGGACTTCTTCGGCTTGGCGCCCGAGGCCAGGCCCAGTTCGCTCATCGCGTAGATGATGCGTCGCTGCACCGGCTTGAGGCCATCGCCCACGAAGGGCAGGGCGCGGTCCAGCACCACATACATCGAATAATCGAGATACGCCCGCTCGGCGTATTCCTTAAGCGGGATCTGTTCGTAATTGGCTTGCAAGTTCATGGGGTAATCATCTGGGCGCAAGGGCGCCATGGGCAGGCGTGATGGTGCCAGATGGCGAGCGCCTTAGGCTAGAATGCCGGCGGCCCGAGCATTCTTGATTGGACGGAAACCATGCAATTTCAACGCAAAGTAGCAGTTGCCATGGCTTGCGTCCTCATTGGAGGCTGCGCGCTGGTAGGGAGCAGGCGACCCATCCTCGGATATTCGGACAAGCACCATCCGCAATCGGACACCGCCATCGTCGCGTGCGCCGAGCAGCCGGGCTTCATCTGCGGTATCACTGGCGTGGATGAAAAGAGCACCTGGAGCAAGACCGACGGCGGCAAGACGCCGTGGGTGCGCGTGTTGCCGGGTACCCGCATCATCAGGCTGACGCTGTCCAATTCGCATCAGCTCAATCGGCCCTGGTTCAAGATCGACAACGTGCAGGCCGGCCATGTCTATCGCGTTGACCTCGCATTCGACGGTAAGGCGATGACGGCGTCGTACACGGATCTGGGCCAGATGGATTCCTATACGATCCACATCCCTCGGTTGCCGCTGTCGCCGAAGCCGGTTACAGCGCACTTCTGATCGCGTTAGGTCAATCCTGCTGAACGGTAATGCCTAGCTTCGCCAGCTGGGCCTGCACGCTGTCCGGGCCGGCAAGATGCGCCGCCCCGACCGCGACGAACACCGTATTGCCAGGCTGCTTGAGGATGTCCTTGATCTTGTCGGCCCACTTCGTGTTCCGCTCGACGATCAAGGTTTGATAGAGCGCGGGCTCTTGCGTTTTCAGCTCATCGTTTTCGAGCTTGGCGATGGCGGCGACGTCGCCTTGTTTCCAGGCATCGACCAGTGACAAGAGTTCCGCCGTGTCTTTGTCGATGTCCTTGAGCGTGTCGCGCAGAAAAGCCAGCTGCATGGGCGAGGATAAATCGGCGAGGAACTGAATCTGCTGCTCAGCCGTTTCCAGGCCGCGCACTGGTTTGCCTGCGGCAGTCATCTGCGACTTCAGTTGTTTGTCCACACCTTCGGCGGGATCGAGGCCAGCCTTCAACAAAGGCGCAACGGATAAGGTCAGTGCGGCCAGCCACGGTTTCATCGGCTGCAGCGCCGCTGCGCCGCCAGGCAAACCAGCCAGTTGCGCGGCCTTGGTCAGCGCGGTGTTGTCGCTCTCGCTCAGTTGCGTGGAAAGCGGATGCGCCGTATCGAGCCCGTAACGCAGCACCAATGGCGTGACACTGGCCTGGTCATCGTCAGTGAGTTCGATATACAGCACCTGGCTTTGCGCGAGTGCCTGGTTCAAGGCGGGAAAGCGCCAGTTGGTATCGTTCGGCAGCAAATGCACGGTGCCGAAGAGATACACGGTGCTGTTGCCACTTTTTGCTTGCCACAGAGCAGGATGCGCAAGCGCATTGCCGCACAGCAGGAAAAGCAACAACAACGTTACGAGAAAGCGTCGAGATCTATGCATAGTGCCTCAGCGGGGAACGCGATAACCGCCGGGCACGCCGTGCGGACTAAGAGTGAGTTGCCAGAGCTGGTCGCGCCGGCTACGGAAAACGGCAGCCGATACCGCGAGATAGAAGCACCACATGCGATGGAAGCGTTCGTCGTAGCGTTGGGATAATGCTGGCCACGCAGCTTCGACATTTGCACGCCAGGCGGTCAAGGTGCGATCGTAGTCGGTGCCGAAGTTATGCCAATCCTCGACCACGAACAGGCCTTCCAACGCGGTGGCAACCTGACTGCCCGCCGGAATCATCGAGTTCGGGAAAATATATTTTTCGATCCAGGGATCAGGACGTCCGGGTGCCTGGTTGGTGCCGATGCTGTGCAAAAGGAACAAGCCGTCGTCTTTCAGGCAGCGGCGCGCGACTTCAAAGTATTCCCGGTAATTTTTGCCACCAACATGCTCGAACATGCCGATCGACATGATCGCGTCAAACGGCTCGTTGAGTTCGCGGTAATCCTGTAGTCGTATCTCAATGGGTAAACCTTGGCATAGATCGCGCGCCAATCCCGCCTGCTCGTTGGAGACGGTAATGCCGACGCCGCTCACGCCATAACGCCCTGCGGCGAACTTCAACGCTTCGCCCCAGCCGCAGCCGATATCAAGCACGCGCATGCCGGGCTTCAGTTGCAGCTTGCGACAGATCAGGTCGAGCTTTGCTTCCTGCGCATCGTCCAAGTTGCTGGCCTGCGCCCAATAGCCGCAGGAATAAACCATGTACTTGCCGAGCATGGCCTTGAACAGATCATTGCCCAGGTCGTAATGCACCTTGCCGATTTCAAAGGCGTGCTGACCACGCTGCATATTGATGAAGCGTGCTTTCAGATGGGCGATCAGCGTGTCGAGTGTCTTGAGGTGTTCGTCCACATGGCTGGACAGCACCCGGGTGAAAAAGCCGGGCAGATCGTCGGCATCCCACCAGCCATCCATGTATGCCTCGCCCAGACCTAGCGATCCATGTGCGAAGACACGCGCATAGAGCTGTTCGTCGTGGACTCGGATGTCCGTGGGGTTGTAACCGTCGATTTGCACGCCGGCGGTCTCGAGCAATTCGGCAGCGCGTTGCCTTAGCGAATCCTGGCTCATGCGTTTCGATCCTTACCCAATATGCCGAAGTGTACCGGCGACCACGCATAGACCAGATCAACGCCTGCCTCGCGCACCAGCTGCAACAGCGTTTTTGCGTTCGGCTCGCTTAAGAAGAACTCTACTTTCTGGGGAAGATCATCGGCGAGTTCGAAAAAAGCCTCGTGATGCAACACGCCGTGCCGCCCGAATCCGGACGTGGCGCGAAACACGGAGCCGCCGCCTAGCTTGTGCCGCTTGGCCAATCCCAACAGCCATTCCGAAACCAACAGCCCGTCATGCTTGGCGTGAACGTGGGTATAGAACCTCAGGAAGATGCCATTGGGCGGACTATTGTCGAACGACGTTTCTTCACTCATGACGATGCCGACTCCGTTTCAGTGGCGCAATAACCCGCGTGTCAGGAAGATGCCAAGGATGGTCATGGCAAGGCTGCCAAAAAGATGGACGGCTATATGTATGCCGAACCAAAGATACTGCCCGCGCAGCAGCAGCGTATCGGCTTCGGCGGAGAAGGTGGAAAACGTGGTCAGGCCGCCCAGAAAGCCCGTCATGATGAGAAGCCTCAACTCCGGTGGCAGCGTCTGGAAATGCTCGAAGATGCCCATCATGCAGCCCATGATCAGGCCGCCACTCAGGTTCGCCGCAAGCGTGCCCAGCGGCACGGTGGGGAAGATCGGGTTGAGCAAAACGCCAAGAATCCAGCGTAGCCAGCACCCCAAGGCGCCGCCTATGCCGACGGCCAGAAATCCGATCATGCTCACGTTGTATAGCCTCCTGATTGCGATGGATCGGTTCCATGGCAACAGGCACGCCTGCGCCGCCGGATACCGGTGGTGCAGGCATCATCAACCTTTCGGTGGTTCGTCCCGAGTCGGGACGGGAGGCATGCCATCTCCCACATGACTGGCATGCTAGCCGATCGCGGTGGGGTCAGGTCAAATGCTGGTGCCGGAGGTGAGTTCGGGCATCGCAGCGATAGTGCGTGCTACGTCTTCCGGAGGTGTCTCATAGGCAGGGATCACGTGCCTGCCGGGACCGTAAGGCCCCCACTCGGCGGAGCTGGTGGCGGTAAAGATGCCCATGGTGGGCACATCGGATGCGCAGGCTAAGTGCATGATGCCGCAGTCGGCACTGATATAGACGGCCAAACTGGAGAGCACGCCAGCGAGTTTGCGCAAGTCGCTCGAATAGTAGGCAGGATAGTTCGAGCTGAGCATCGACTGGCCCGAAGCCGGGATGAGCTCGACGATGCGATGGTCCGGATGCAGTTCCTCCAGCACCCGAATGAAACGCGTCCACCATGCCTCGCCCAAGAGCTTCGGGCCCGTGGCATTGGCGAAAATGCCGATGATTCCTCGACCCGGAGAAGTGATGCCATGCGCGGCGAGAGCGCGGGTGAGAGCAGCGCGTCCATTTTCGCGCTCGCTGGAGCCGACACGGATATCTGGCACGGGGTAATCCGCACCGATGTCGCGTCCCATCGCGCTGCGCAGCAGATAGACCGGACGACGTCCCTTGCTTTCCAGGTTGGCCGGCAGCGGCACGGGATGGGTGATCTCGCCGTGCTTTTTGGGACTGCTAAAGCCAAGCGTATACGTCGAGTTCGACAGCAGCATGAGCAGACGGCCGGTCTGCGACAACGGATCGGCATCGATCGCCAGGTCATAGCGAATCTTGCGCATGCGCCGCATCGTGCCGAAGAATTGCAGCGGATGGCCTACGCCATGCGCGGGCAGGCGAAAGATGCGTTGCACGCTGAAGAAGCGGCCATACACATCGTTCGCGATCGGGCTGCGCGTAAGAATGTCGATTTCCGCGGCCGGATAGACTTTTTCCAGCTCCGACAGCAAAGGCGTCAGCAATAGCGTGTTGCCCAAGCTGTGGCTGATATGGCACACCAAAATCCGATAAATGCCTTTGCTGGGAAGCGGCTCGGATGTCGGCTGCCCGTGGCTGCCGAACACCATGCGCATAAGCCGGCGCGCCACGCGGCGGCGGAAGTCATTGATCGGGTCGTAGTAACGCGTGTTCTTGAGCACAGTGGATATCTGGCAATAGGGCGACGGCGACTATACCGGTTCACCGCCCGGACCAAGCAAGCCGCGCGCGATCAGCCATGCCCGGGCATTGGCGGCGTCGTGTTCGAACCAGGCGCTGGCGGAGCCGAGCCGGAAGGAGTATCCCCACGCGTCCATGTCTGCCATCACGCGCTTGCTACCTACGCCGGGCAAGGTGCCTGCGAGCACGATCTGCAGATAGCAGACGGCGTCTTCTTCCTCGACCGAATCGGTGGCGTCGGTGTGGACTTCCGCGCGGCGTTCCGGCGGTAGCACGATCAGATGGCCGGCTTCGTGCAGCAAGGAATGCACGGGCGTGTCGCCGCGGGCATAGACCGTATTGCCGATGATCCCGGCTTCTTCGTCGCCCCAGAAACTGCCGGGGATGGCTACGCCATCGGCGACATGCGCGAAGTTCAGGCCATAGTGCGCGAGCAGCGCTTCAATAGCCGCGCGATCGATGTTGGCGATGCGAAGGACGGAGGCAGTCATCGTGCTCCCTTTCCCCCATCCCTGTTCTGATACGGGGGAAGGGGGAAGGAACGACGCGATCAGCTGGCAGCGCTGCTGGCCGGCTTGCCGTCGGGCAGGGCGACGGAGAGCTCCAGTATTTCGTGCCCGCTGTCGTGCTCGACGTTGATGTTGATGGCTTCAAGGTCGACGTTCACGTATTTCTTGATGACCTCGAGCAGTTCGTTACGCAGCAGCGGCAGGTAATCGGGTGCGCCCCGCGTGGAGCGCTCCTGCGCAACGATGATGCGCAGACGTTCCTTCGCGACGACGGCGGTGGGTTCCGGCTTGCGCTTGAGGAAATCGAGGATACCCATCGCGTTCAACCTCCGAATACGCGCTGGAAGAAGCCCTTCTTCGGTGCGTCGATAAAACGCATCGGGCGTTCTTCGCCAAGGATGCGGGCCACGGTGTCGCGATAGGCCTGCCCGGCGTGGGAGTTGTCGTCGATGATTACCGGCACGCCCGCGTTGGACGCGGCCAGCACGTTTTCCGATTCCGGAATCACGCCGACGACGTTGATACCGAGGATTTCCTCCACGTCTTTCACGCTGAGCATTTCGCCTTGCTCGACGCGTGCCGGGTTGTAGCGCGTCAGAAGCAAGTGTTGGGTGATGGCGCCATCGCCACGCTCGGCGCGGCGCGTCTTGCTGGAAAGCAGCCCCAGGATGCGATCCGAATCGCGCACCGAGGACACTTCCGGGTTGACCACGACCACCGCATGATCGGCGAAGTACATCGCCAAGTGCGCGCCTTTTTCGATACCGGCGGGGGAGTCGCAGATGATGTAGTCGAACTCTTCCTTCGACAGATCCTCGAGCACTTTCTCGACGCCTTCCTGGGTCAACGCATCCTTATCGCGCGTCTGGCTGGCGGCGAGCACATAGAGATTGTCGTAGCGCTTGTCCTTGATCAGGGCCTGCTTGATGCTGGCTTCGCCATGCACGACGTTGACGAAGTCGTACACCACCCGCCGCTCGCAGCCCATGATCAGATCGAGGTTGCGCAGGCCGACGTCGAAGTCGATCACGGCCACTTTCTTGCCGACCATCGCCAAGCCCGTGGCAAGCGATGCGCTGGTGGTGGTCTTGCCGACGCCACCTTTGCCGGATGTCACAACGATAATCTCAGCACTCAAGGCTCATCTCCGCTGGTGTTCCTATTTTTAGTTGAATACGTAACGGTGGTTATTTCAAAGGCGCGATCAATAATTTGTCGCCGTCGAGCCAGCATTGCACAGACTGGCCCTCCAGGTCTTTGGGAATCTGTTCGAACACGCGGTAATGGCCGGCGATGGCGATCAGTTCGGCACGAAAATCCGACACGAAGATGCGTGCTTTCACATCGCCTTGCGCACCTGCCATCGCTCTGCCTTTAAGACCGCCATAGACGTGAATGCTGCCGTCGGCGATCACTTCCGCGCCGTTGGCGATGGTGCCGGTCACGATCAAATCGCGATCGCGCGCGTACACCTGCTGGCCGGAACGCACGGCGCCGTCGTGATGCTGCGCTCCCGTGAAGCCGCCGGTAGTTGGCGCAAGCACCGGTTCGCGTATAGGCGCGGCAGCGGGTTTGGGCTCGGCTGCTGGCGCCGCGCCCGGTGCGGGCGGCGCGATGCTGCCACCGTCGGCAGGTTCGTAAGCGGCGCGAAACTTGGCGATCAACGGCAGGCCCATGCGCTGAGCCAGGGCTTCGGTGGCGCTGGTGCCATACGCCAGGCCTACCGGCAACATGCCGGCGCTGCGAATGGCTTCGAGCAGGGCGTCGACCGTGCCGTCATCGGGCAGATTGAGCAGGTGGCTCAGGTCGAGAACGACCGCCGCGCGCGAAAACAGCTGTGGCGCAGCGCGTACGCGGCGTTCCAGTTCCTCGCACAAGGCTGCAGCATCCGGCCGTCGTACACGCACGCAGGCAATACCGACCTGGCCAAAACGCAGGTCGCAAGCGTCAGTTGTGGCATCCATCTTTGCATTCATGAGCGCCGCTCTCCGGCGAGGCGGCGCGATGTGGAGTCGTTGGTGTTGAGAACAGCGCGGCCAGCCAGCCAGGGCACATCGGGCAGGCCGCCGTGTTCAAGGTAGGTGTCGCGGACAAACGTATAGCTCGGCAGATCCTTGGCGAGCAGGCTGACCTGCGGACCATGCTCGCCCATGCGCTGCTGGCCAACTTCCTGGAATCCGTAGGTGCCATGGAACAGCACCACGACGTCGTCGATGGGTTCCAAAAAGACCTCGCAGGTAAGCAGTGGCACGCGTACTTCGGCAAAGCTGTTCACGTCGCAATAGAAGATGCGGCCTAGCCCGTGCCGGCGATACGCATTGGCAATGACGATGCGGTCGATATAAACGAACGACGGGTAGTGCTGGTTGAACCAGCGATAGTTGGGACTGTCGTAGTCGCGGCCGTCGCGCAGGGCGATCAGGAAACCGGCGAGTTGACCGTCGATCTCGGCCACGCGGAAATAGTCGGCATGCTCGTAGAAGTAGCGCAACTGCACGGCGTCCAGGACCAGAATGGAGCGACCGGCGGTGTTGTTGAGCGCCAGTACGGCATCCAAGTCGTGCTCGCGCACGTCGCGGATGGCAAGGGCCATTCGTTGCTCCGCAGTGAGTGGTTGCTAAATTAAGACCGACTGACGGCCCAGCTCGGGACGCATTATGGCATGTGGCAACAGGCGGCACATCCCGTGCTGCGGCATGTAAAAGCTTTGTAAAGCCAGGAGTTGGGCTGAGGCTGAATGCCGCAAATGCGAAGTCGCTTGAATTGATACGCCAGAGGGATGACTTCCCGCGCATTACAGGGCATCGGGGTGGGCCTATCATGCGCCCATGGCAATGACCAATTTCAATCACACCCGACTGCTTCGTATCACGGGGCTTATTGCCTATTTCTGCTGTGGCATGCCGCTCTTCACCAATTGGGCGACCAAGCGGCTGGATTTGCTGCAGAGTCCCAATTTCGCCTTGCTGCTCTGGACGCTGTTCTACCTGATCTTCGGCATCGTGTATCTGCTGGTCACCAATAACCTGGGGTCGCGCAGGCACGTTGGCACCCGCCTGTTCGGCCTGCTGGTAATGACCGCTGCGGCACTGGCGGTGGGCTGGTACAGCCACAGTGGCCTTTCGGCGATCCTGATCGTGGTGGTGACAGTGGTGCTGCCATGGCTGGTGCCGATCTGGATCGGTGTGTCATGGATGGTGCTGCAGACGTTATGTCTCGCAGGGCTGTTTTCCACCTTCGCGGAATTTCAGTACAGCTTCACGCTTGGTCTTCTGCAGGCAAGCCTCTATACCGCGTTCTCCATGCTTGGCTTCGTCGCCTCGATGGTGGCGAGCCAGCAGGCGGAAGAGCGCGAGGTGCAGCGGCGCCTGAATTCCGAACTGAGGGCCACGCGCGCGCTGCTGGCCGAATCCACTCGTATCGCCGAGCGCATGCGTATCGCGCGCGAGCTGCACGATCTGATTGGTCACCATCTCACTGCCCTGAGCCTCAATCTGGAGGTGGCCAGCCACCTCAGCAACGAGGCCGCTTCCGTGCATGTTCGCAAGGCGCAGAGCACCGCGCGGTTGCTCTTGGCCGACGTACGCGAAGCAGTCAGCGAGTTGCGCCAGGACGACGCGATCGATCTGACTCAAGCTTTGCAGAGCCTTATCGATGGCGTGCCCAGCCTACAGGTACATCTGACTACGCCGCCGCGTTTCAGTGTGGAAGATCCGCGCCGGGCGCAGGTGTTGCTGCGCTGCGTGCAAGAAATCATCACCAATACCGCGAAACACGCCGGCGCGCGCAACCTATGGCTGACCTTTGCCTACGACGACGAAAACCTGCTGGGATTGAATGCCCGGGACGATGGCCGCGGCACCGCGGCGATCCTGCCGGGCAACGGTTTGTCGGGCATGCGCGAGCGATTGGCCGAATTCGGCGGTAATGTGTCGGTGGAGAGCGAGGCCGGGAAGGGGTTCGCGCTTCAC
Source organism: Vulcanimicrobiota bacterium (assembly GCA_903970555.1). Classification (GTDB taxonomy): domain Bacteria; phylum Pseudomonadota; class Gammaproteobacteria; order Xanthomonadales; family Rhodanobacteraceae; genus Dyella_B. The sequence goes on along the minus strand of CAJCJD010000148.1, from coordinate 40,571 downwards.
GTATGCCTGCCTTTGGGTGAGCCCTCGGTGCTGGCCCATACGCCATCACGTTTTGAACCGCCTGCGTTGAGCCTGACCTGATGCCCTGCGAAAATGGTATGTGCTCGGTTCAGTCGTCTTTGTTCGTTGTACGCATGTGGCCTGCGAAGAGCCACTCACGTTGCGAGGATCCACGATGATTTCCGTTTGTCTTGTCGACGACCAGAACCTGGTTCGCCAGGGGGTGCGTTCCCTGCTTGATCTGGCCGAGGACATCCGCGTCGTGGCCGAATGTGCCGACGGCGTGCAAGCCGTACAGGACATTCCGCGCATCAAGCCGGATGTGGTTCTGCTGGATCTGCGCATGCCCAACATGAGCGGCCTCGAAGTGCTGCAGGCGCTCTCGGCGCGCAATGAGCTGCCGCCGACCATCATCCTGACCACCTTTGATGACGATCAACTCGTATTGCAGGGCCTGAAGGCCGGTGCACGCGGGTATCTGCTTAAAGATGTATCACTGGAGCAGTTGGTGGAGGCCGTGCGTACCGTCGCGAATGGTGGCTCGCTGGTCGCACCGATGGTGACCCAGCGTCTGTTGGCGGGCGTGGGTCGCATGCACAATCAGTTCACCAGCCTGGAACAGCCCGATCCGCTGACCGAACGCGAGACCGAGATTCTGCGTCTCCTCTCAGGGGGCTACAGCAATAAGGAAATTGCCAATTCTCTCAAGGTGGCCGAAGGCACCGTGAAGAATCACGTTTCCAACATTCTCTCCAAGCTCGGCGTGCGCGACCGCACCCGAGCCGTTCTCAAGGCGTTGGAGTTGGGAATCGTCTAGCGCCCAGAGGCGTCGCGCACGGGGTTCGGGAATGCTGCGCAGCAGCGTGGCTGCGGGCCTCTGCGGCCCGTAGCGTTCCTGCGCGTGAGCAAGTACCATCGGCAGCTTAGGCGCCGGCCGATCCCCCGTCTGATGCGATTTCCCGAAGGGAAAGCCATCTCTGGCGGTCCAGTCCCGACCTGCGCGTTTCACTGCACTAGAGAGACGTCTCGGAGAACCCTGGAATGACGCGTGTTCTGGAATTCATCGCTGCCCTAATCATTGTCGTCGTTGTCGGCGTCGTGGTGGGCTTTATCATGCCCGGCAGCGGCCACGTTGAGCGGTCGTTAACGGTTGGCAAAGACCTGCGCCAGGTCTACGACGTAGTAGCTAATTTTCGTACCTTCCCTGATTACGGCGTGCTGCGCGCGTACGATCCCAAAACCCAGTACACCCTCTCCGGCAACGCCTATGGCCCCGGTTCCGAGATCAGCTGGAACAGTGAAGATCCGAAAGTGGGCAGCGGCAAGCTGACCATCGCCAGCGCCCAGCCGGAATTCAACAAGATCGACACCACGGTCAACAGTGCCGAGATTGTCTGGAACGTTGATAACGATTGGCGCGGCAACGACAAGCACTTCACGCTGGACCTGCTGCGTCAAGGCAACAGCGGCAAGCTGACCAAGATCACCTGGTCGTACGACGTTGACTACGGTTTGAACATCATCAACCGTTACTCCAGCATGTACATCCACGGTGCGCCCGATGCGTTCATCCAGTACAGCTTGAACAATCTGCAGAACGTGTTGGCGGCTGTGCCGAACATCGACTACAGCGCGCTCGATCCGTACATCGTGCAGACCAAGCCGACACCGGTGCTGGTCGTTTCCACGTCGATGAAGCGTAAGGACGGTCCGGACGGCCTCAACGAAGCGACTGACGCCGCGACCGGCGCCATCGAAGCCGCTGCGAAGAAGCTGGGCGTGCACACCAACGGTCCGCGCATCATCTTCACCACCAACTACGGTGACGAGACCTACACGTTCGACGTGGCCGAACCGATCGACGCCAGCAGCCTCACCGTTGCCGGCCAGAACTATCAGCTGGCTGCCTCGACGGCTCCGTCGCTCGACGACAGCAGCGCCCCGGCTTCGAGCAGCACGGCTGCCGCACCGGCCAACACCGATAACAGCCAGCCGGGCGGTAAGGATCGTTATGGCCGTCTGATCGTCGACAACAACGTGCGCGCCACCCTGGCCTTCGGTGGCCCGGCGCTGGAAGCACCGTGGAACGGCACCGCTGTCGGCGTGGCGCAGACGCGTGACATGCTGAAGGCCTATGCGCAGACGCATGGCTACAAGTCCGACGAAGTCACCAACCGTCTGTACGACATCCTGGCGCAGCCGGAAGTGAAGGATGCCGGTGGCAACATCACCACCTACGCTCAATACGCCGTTTATTTGCCGATCACCGACTCTGCCAACGGCGGCACGCTGCCGCAGCAGACGCCCGAGCAGCAGGCGGGCGTCAAGCAGCCGGGTGTGATCAACGCGAACGGCCAGCCGGCTTCGAGCAGCACAGCACCGGCTCCGGCCAGCACCGCGCCAGCACCCGCCAGCACGGCGGCAGCGCCGGCCGGCAACGGTCAGTAAGCGCTAGCTTCATCGCTTATCGAAAGCCCTCCCTCGCGGGAGGGCTTTTTTATTTCCGCGTGCGACGCGGTCGTGGCATTCGACGAACTTTGCGCCGTGCTTGCGGTACATTGCAATGTAAACCGCGCAGCGACGCGCGCGTGCAGGCTCTACGCGACCGGACATGATCGAAACCGACAAGCTCACCAAGCGCTATGGTCATTTGACCGCCGTGGATGCGCTCAGCATCTACGCCGAGCCGGGCCAGGTACTCGGCCTGCTGGGTCCCAACGGTGCCGGCAAGACAACAGCGATGCGGATGATCGCGGGCTTCCTGGCACCGACTGCCGGCACAGCACGCGTTTGTGGTCACGATGTGCGCAAGGAGCCGCTCAAAGCCAAGCGCGCACTCGGTTACCTACCAGAAGGCGCACCCAGCTACGGCGAGATGACGGTGCGCGAATTCCTGGTGTTCATCATGCGTGTGCGCGGATTGCGCGCCGATGTTGGTCGCCGTCGTTTCGACGAAGTGGTCGGTCGCTTGCAGTTGGAAGAAGCGTTGAACGTTAGCATTGAGACTTTATCCAAGGGACTACGCAGGCGCGTCGGCCTGGCACAGGCCATCCTGCACGACCCACCGGTGTTGATTCTCGACGAACCCACCGATGGTCTGGACCCCAACCAGAAACACACCGTGCGCCAGTTGATCGATGCTATGGCGCGTGAGCGCACCATCCTGATTTCCACGCATTTGCTCGAAGAAGTGCATGCGTTGTGCAATCGCGTGGTGATCCTCGCCGGCGGTCGATTGCGTGCGGATGCCACGCCGGCAGAACTCGAAGCGCGTTCGCGTTATCACGGCGCGGTGTCCTTTAGCGCGGCTGGCAGCGGTCTTTCGCAGGAAATGCTTGGGCGACTGCCACAAGTCGCCGGCATCGAAGTGGATCCGCTAGACGGTCGCGTCACGGTCTTTCCCAAGCCAGGCGAGCGAATACTGGAACCGGTGGAAACCCTGCTGCGCCAGCAAGGATTGGAAGTGTCCGAGATCCAACTTGAGCGTGGCCGGCTGGATGAAGTGTTTCGCCAGATCACGCTGGGTGCGGATTCGGAGGTACGGCCATGAGTCCCACGATGGCCCTGATGCGACGCGAACTGCGTAGCTATTTCGTCACGCCAGTTGCCTACGTGTTTCTGGTGATCTTCCTGGTGCTGTCGGGCATCCTGACCTTCTACGCCGGTGATTTCTACGATCGCCGTATCGCCGATCTGCAACCGTTCTTCGTCATGCATCCCTGGCTCTACTTGATCCTGGTGCCTGCAGTGTCGATGCGGATGTGGGCCGAAGAAGCCAAATCGGGCACGCTGGAATTGCTGCTGACGCTGCCGATGACGCTCTGGCAAGCCATGCTCGGAAAATTTCTCGCAGCATGGCTGTTTGTCGGGCTTGCCTTGCTGTTGACCTTACCAATCTGGATCACCGTCAATTATCTAGGCTCGCCGGATAACGGCATCATCATCGCCGGCTACATCGGCAGTTGGTTGATGGCCGGGGCTTTCCTCGCCATCGGTGCATGCCTGTCTACATTGACCAGCAGCCAGGTGGTGGCATTCATTCTTACCGCTGTGGTGTGCGTGCTGCTGATTCTTGCCGGCCAGCCACAGGTGTTGGATTTCTTTCAGGGCGCATTGCCTCGCAGGCTAGTGAACGGTGTCGCGCATTTGTCGATGCTTCGGCATTACGAGGCGATCGCGCGCGGCGTGCTGGATATACGCGACCTTTTATATTTCGTGCTCACCATCGCGGCGTGGTTGACGGCCGGTGTGCTGGTGCTCGACTTGAAGCGGAGCCATTGAACGATGGCACGCTTGCATCTACGCCGACGCACCATCCTGCTTAGCGCGCTGATCGTGCTGATTGTGTCGTACGGCACGATCGCGCTGGTCACCAGCCGCTGGCTTGCGCCGGAGCGGTTCGACCTGACGGCAGACGGTCTCTACACGCTGTCGCCGGGAACCCGGCAGATCATCGATGGCGCGCATCGACCGCTCTGGCTCACGCTTTACTTCTCCCAGCACGCCACGCGCGATTTGCCGCAGCTGCGCAGTTATGAGCAACGCGTCAACGAAATGCTGCAGGAGATGGTGGCTCGGTCGCACGGACGCATTCGGCTGCAGGTGGTCGATCCGGTACCGTATTCCGACGACGAAGCGAGCGCCGAGGGCAACGGCTTGACGCCAATAAGTGGCGGTACCAATGGCGAGCGCGTCTTCTTCGGTCTGGTAGGCACCACACGGCGACCGGCCAATGCAGATGCTGCGTCGGATATGGCCCCCGATGCGCCAGACGACACCAGTGGAAAGCCTATTGATCGAACACTGCCTATTCCTTTCTTCGATCCGGGACGTGAAACCTTCCTGGAGTACGACGTCGCCAAACTGCTGTATCAGCTAAGCGAACCGGAAAAGCCGCGCATCGGCGTAATCACCAGTCTTCCCATCATGGGCGATCCCGTGCAGGGCACGCAGCCATGGACGGTGATGCGTCAGCTGCAGCAGCTGTTCGATGTGGAAATACTCGATCAGGACAAACTCCAGCACATCGACAAGAACATTCAGGTGCTGCTGCTGATCCATCCCAAGAATATGTCGACCGATGCGCAATACGCATTGGATCAATACGTACTTGGTGGAGGGCACCTTGCGGTCTTCGTCGATCCATTTGCCGAGTCCGATCCCACGCCTTTGTTGGACGATGTAACGAGCGCCACCAACAACCACAGTTCCAATTTGCCACGGCTATTCGCTGACTGGGGCGTTGCCTACAACCCCGATCAGGTGGTGCTGGATCGCGCACGCGCGTTGCAGATCGAGCTCGCCGGCGCGAACCTGGCTCATCCGGGAATGCTTGGTTTGGGTGCGCAGGAACTTAATCGCGACGATGTCGTAACTGCGAGTTTGCAACGCGTCAACGTTTCATCGGCGGGCCATTTTGATCTGCTGCCCAATGCAAATACGCGACTGATACCGCTGATGCAAAGCAGTGCCGATGCCGAAGTGGTGCCAACTCAGCGTGTCGTCGAGGCAACTGGCAACCCCTCCAGCCTGCTGCAGAATTATCAGCCGCAAAATCAGAACTATGTGATCGCCGCACGTTTGCGGGGTCCGTTTGCGAGCGCGTTTCCGGAGTTTGCCAAGCGGCCTCATCATCTGGCGGCATCACCGGCTAATGCTGAAGTGATTCTGGTTGCCGACACCGATATGTTGACCGACCGATTGTGGTTGGAGACGCAGTCGTACCTGGGGCAACCCATGCTCACCGCACTAGCCAGCAACGGCGAGTTCATCACCAATCTCGTCGATAACCTGAGCGGTTCCTCAGCGCTGCTTTCCATTCGCCGCCGCTCCAGTTCGCAGCGCCCGTTTACCCGTGTATTGGAGCTGCAAAACGCTGCCGATCGAAAATTCCTGCAGAAAAAGCAGGAGCTTCAAAGCGAGCTCGCGGATACCAAACAACGGCTGGATGAACTGCAGCCTGCAAAGGGCACGAACAATACATCCACCAGCACCGAGCAGAAGAACGAGATCGAGCAGTTTTTGCAACGCGAGCTGGAAATCAGCAAGGAGCTGCGCGACGTGCAACAGCAGCTCAACGCCGAGATCGATGCGTTGGGCATGCGGCTCAAGGTGATCAATATCGTGTTGCTGCCCACCTTGATCGTCGTCTTCGGTGTGCTGTATGGCTGGCGTCGCACACGGCGCAATAGGCGTCGGCGCGGATGAAGGTGGCAATATGCCGCAATGCCATGCGGCCGGGTGGAATACGCCATGATTTAAGCTGGGTCGTTGCCGCCGAACCGCGGCATGGATCGGGTCGATGATCGCTTTGTTGCTGAAATGGGTCGTTCCCTGGGAATTCTCGTGGATATTCCTCGTGACATTCCTCGGGACATGCGTGCTGTACTGGCGTGGCTGCCGCAAGCTGCCGGTCACTACCGGACGCCGGCTGGCGTTCTGGTCAGGTATGGCGATCGTCTATCTGACGCTGCAAACCTATTTCGATTTCTATGCCGAGCATGAGTTCTTCATGCATCGCATCCAGCAATTGCTGCTGCATCACCTGGCTCCGCTGGTGATCATGGCTTCTTATCCGGGTTCGGTGCTGCGCGCGGGCATGCCATTGCGCTGGCGAATCCGTTATCTGCAACCTGCGTTGCGCATGTGGCCTTGGCGGCTGGTACGCGCTGTGTTGCTCAACCCGGCAGTCGCTACGATCCTGTTCGTGTTCTTCGTGCTGATCTGGCTGATACCGTCGATGCAGACCATGGCGATGTTGGACTGGCGCGTCTATCGTTTCATGAACTGGTCGATGATCGTCAGTGGCTTCATATATTGGTGGCTGGTGCTCGACCACCGGCCGCGTCCGCCGGGGCGCATGATTCCCGGCCTTCGCGTATTGTCCCCCGGCTTCACCATGGCGCCGCAGATACTTGCCGGCGCGATCATCACCTTCTCCAAGACAGACCTGTATCCGATCTTCGAAATTTGTGGCCGCGCCTTCGAGTTCAGCGTGTTCACGGGGCAACTGATCGGAGGCATCATCATTTGGGTGCCCGCGGCGACCATCGAAACCATCGGCGGCTTGCTAGCCATGCGGCAATGGTTGCGATTGTCGCGCAGCGGCCGCATACGACGTCAGGCGCGCATGGCGCGACCACTCGCCGATGCGACGCCCCTGAGTGGTTCCGGCTGACGAGTTTAGGGTTCGGTGTGGATATGGAGCAGACGGCGCCCCGTAAAGTGCGCCTCCGCCGGATAGCCGAACGCATTGTTGATGTAGGTGACGCTATCGAGCGTGACATGCCGGTTGACGTGGCTATGTCCGTACACGTGCATGCTCGAGCCCAATGCGCGTAGCTGCGTTTCGAGAATGCTACTGCCTAGCACTGGATAGATCTTGCGATGGCGACTAGGGATGTGATCCGGCATAAGGTCGATACGTGGCAGGAAGTGCGAGAAGGTGATGATGTTGCGCGCGCCCTCAAGCTCCGGCGCTGAAGCTACGGGATTGCGTTCGGTGAAAAAGCGTGTGATTGCTGCGTCGTCGTAGCCCTCGGGCCAACGGCAAGCGCGATAGTCCGCCCAGGCGCCTTTGAGGAAACCATCGGGCGCCCCGAAAGAATAGTCATACCAACCCAGCATCGGCACGATGGCCAGATCGCCGTGGCGAAACGGAGTCATGCGAACGCCGTGATGCATCGCGGTTTCGCGCACCGCTTCGAATTTTTCGAAGGAGTTGCGCATGCCATCGCGCGAAATCCATAAATCGTGATTGCCCGGCACATAAAGGACGGTGTTGAAGCGCTCCGCCAAGGTCTGGAAGCCGCTCGAAAGAAGAGGGAGCTTGTCCGAGATATCGCCGGCAAGAACCAGCACATCGTCCTTGTAGGCATGCGAAGACAACTGCTCCAGCCACTCACGATTGGGTGCGTAGTCCAGGTGAAGATCCGAAACGGCAAACACACGCATCATCGATTCGCCTCGGCGGCTACATAAGCGGCTGCTTAGTTTGCATCCACGGCATTGGCCGGCTGTACGAGAAAGCGCACAGGCAGCTGGCTACCATCGGCAAAATCTAACGTGATCTCGACATTGTCGCCAATCTTCAGCGGATAGGCAGCTTGCTGAAGCATTAGATGATAGCTCGCCGGGGCCAATGAAATCGCGCCATGGGCCGGGATCTTCAGGTGTTCGACCATCACCATGCTGCTCATGCCATCGGTTTCCTGCGTGCTCTGATGAAGCATCACCGAGGCATAGGTCTTGCTGCGTGCGGCGATTAGCGTCGCGACGTTGCAATCGTTGTTTTGCAAAGTAACGTAACCGGCGGCTGGCAAGTCGCCGGGCAATAGCCGGATCCACGCGTGAGTGGCCGCGACGTGGTCGGCCTGCGCAGCCCTCACGCTGCCAACCGGCAACAACGCCGCTGCAAGCAAGACCAACATCGCGCACGATTTCACGTCGCATCTCCCGGGCTCAAAAGCAAATGCAGATCGTGCACGAGTTTATCTTGCGGGTCCGCAGGTGTGGCCAGCAAACGCGCGTTGCCATTGCCATCGAAAATGTAGATACCCGAGCTGTGGCTGACCTCATAGCCGCCATTTGCATTGCCGGGTTCACGCGTAAATGCGGCGCGGTAGCGCTTGCTCAGCGCCTCAATGTCAGAGGGTGAGCCGGTGAGTCCAACGGCGTGCGGATCGAAGGCTGTCACGTAATTGTGCATTACGGCGGGCGTATCGCGTGTCGGGTCGACGCTGACAAAAAGAATGCGCGCGCCATCGGACAGCTTGCCCAGACGCTGCATCACGACATGCAGATGCGCCAGCGTCAATGGGCAGACGTCCGGACAGTGCGTATAGCCGAAATAAAGCAAGACGACCTTGCCGCGGTAATCCGCCGCGGTAACTGTTTTTCCCTGGTCATCGGTGAGCTGGAAAGACAGGTCCGGCATATGTCCGGAAATATCCGACAGCTGCCAAGGCGGCGGTTGATCTTGATGGCAAGCGACAAGCAGTAGGGTGGCAATCAAGAGGATAGAGAGGCCAGCCAAGTGGACGAGACGCGACAGCTTCATGCAAAAATCCCATGTCAGACCCAATCAGCATACGCCAGCGGCAATGATCCACTGTGTTTTCATCACGGGAAATGACTTTGATGCGACAACTTGTCCTTCGTTACGGTGGCTTGCTGGTGGGGTTTGCGGGCGCCAGCGCGGTATTGCTAGGGGCCTTCGGGGCCCATGGTTTGCGAAGTTCTATGGATTCCGCTCATTACGAGCTCTGGCATACCGCTGTGGAGTACCACTTCTGGCATGCCTTGGCGCTGACGGCTGCTGTGTTATGCGCCAGGGCGAAGTTCTCGCACGTCGCGGTAGGGGCATTCGTGCTCGGTATAGTGATGTTCAGTGGCAGCTTGTATGCACTGGCGCTCGGCGCGGCGCGATGGATTGGCATTGTCACGCCGATCGGTGGCTTGGCGTTTATTGTCGGATGGATTGTTCTCGGGTTGGCGCTGTCAGCCCGGCACGATTGAAATGAATAGCAAAGGTTGGGTTGTTTGGAGTCGCTAAAGAGGGCACGGGAAAATGTCGAACAATCCTTATCTCCCGGAAGCGCCGCTAACAGTATTCACAATGGTGCCGCTCATCGGCATGCTGTAAAGCTCGGAAAAAGTCTTGACCGAATCAATTTGGATACTTCCAAATTCATTGGTTGCGTTAAAGAAGTGCCACGGATTACCGTCCCCGATGTCGAGGGCGATATGACCAGTATCGAAGTGGAGCGCGGCGGGGTCGAAGCTTCTCCAGCGATCGCCTACCCAGGCAACGACCCATGCGTGCGGCACAAAAACGCGTAACTTGTCGTCGTATCGCTCGGTGTAAAGCATGCCTACGACAACTCGTGCCGGTATGCCCTGCGCGCGTGCCATCGCCGCAAGAAGCACCGCAAATTGGGCGCAATCGCCCTTACGATCGTTAGCAACGTCGAGGGCCGATGCGTAGCCGATGTTCAATCCTCTGTGGGATAGATACTTGCTGACGAATGCATTGAGATTACCCATGACATGCACTTTGTTTTCGGTGTTTCCGGCGGCGATTGCAGCGAGCTGCTTTATCTTGGGTGAATCGGACTGCAGCCATGCATTCGGCTGGATATCCGCGGGAGTAGGTTTACCCTCGATATCGATCTGGCTGCGATAGACGTCTATTTGCCACTCTCCGTTTCCCAGATCGAAAGCGGATTGCTCGTCCGTGTCAATGAATGGCTTCATCGCAGCCTTATTTTTAATGTGGATGCGATAGCTGAGAAAGTCTTTCAGCATCTCCGGGGTAATAAGTCGCGGTGAATCGATCGTTGCGGAGTCCATCATGTTCAGGCTTTGCGTCGGGGCGTGTGCGCACGTTTCGTCGCACGCAATCAGATCAAGCGGCTTTCCGAAAAAGGAAAGAGAGCCCTTGCGAATATTGCCTCGTGCGTCCAGCCACAGGTCGACGACTTGCGTGACTTGCGCATTTTCCAGTGTTTCCCGCTGATGGCTCAGTGTTTCAACATGGTCTGGAAGTGCCACGCGCTCGTTGCCCAATACTTCGACCGAAAGATTCATGGCCTGTTGGCTAGCCTGGTTGTAAACGAGCAAGTTGTAGTGCGAGCCGGGATGCTGGCTTGCCGCAAGCATAGCCATGCGCTGGCCCTCTACGAGTACTGCGCCCGCCGGCCAGCCCGTGGTGGATTGGCGGGTAGCGCTGCCCACGGTAGTAACTAGCTGCAGTCGGTCATCAGACAAGCGTTCACCTTCGACCTTGTTGTTGGTGGTCGATATCGTGGTGTCCATGCTGAAGCTGAGTGGCTTGCCGTCAGTAGTTTCCACGCTCCGACTGACGTTGATATAGGGAACGGTTTTTTGGTCGCGCTGGATGTCCATGACCAGGGTCTGCGTGGTGGTCACGGTGTTACCCACCTGCTGGCGCTGGATTTCTTCGTGGCCGATCTTGCGGCCATTCAGCAGCACGGTCATCCACGTCGTTTCGACCGGCATTGGAGAGGCGTCCGCGCAGGCAACGACCGGCGCAAGGCACAGCGACAGCACCAGCAAGGGCAGGGCAATCGAATCGCGCATAGGTCTTTCCGTGGGGACGGAGACGAGGTTAGTGGATACCTGCTTTGCCTCCACGTCAATCTGCAGTGCGGCAACCTTCTGACGTTAGAATTGGGCTTTTGTCGGAGACTGCAATGAAGCCGTTTGGCACGCCACATTCCGATCATGCGTTCAGGGTCCTTTTGCTGGGATCGGGTGAGCTTGGCAAGGAGGTGGCTATCGAATTGCAGCGGTATGCGGTGGAGGTTATCGCGGTCGACCGTTACGCCGACGCGCCGGCCATGCAAGTGGCACACCGCAGTCACGTGATCGATATGCTGGACGGCGCCGCATTGCGGGCCCTGATCGCCCAGGAGAAACCTGATCTGGTGGTCCCCGAGATCGAGGCCATCCATACGCCGACCTTGGTCGAGCTTGAAAAAGAAGGGCTTCACGTCATACCGACCGCTCGCGCCGCATGGCTAACCATGAACCGCGAGGGCATCCGCAGGCTTGCAGCCGAGGAGTTGGGGCTTCCCACCTCTCCATATCGGTTCTGCGACAGCGAAGCGGAATACCAAGATGCCATCGCTGCTATCGGCTATCCGTTCGTGATCAAGCCGGTGATGAGTTCATCAGGCAAGGGGCAGAGCATCGTGCGCGATGCATCCGCTGCGCAGCAGGCGTGGGAGTACGCCCAGTCGGGCGGTCGCGCCGGCAAGGGGCGGGTGATCGTCGAGGGTTTTGTTCCCTTCGACTACGAAATCACCTTGCTTACCGTGCGGCACAAGAACGGCACCAGCTTCTGCGCGCCGATCGGCCACCGTCAGGAAGACGGCGATTACCGCGAGTCCTGGCAGCCACAGCCCATGAGCCCTGCCGCGCTGGCTGAAGCGCAGCGTCAGGCTGAGGCGATCACCGCTGCCCTGGGTGGTTGGGGCGTCTTCGGCGTCGAATTCTTTGTGAAGGGCGACGGGATCATTTTTTCCGAGGTGAGCCCGCGTCCCCACGATACGGGACTGGTGACACTCATCTCGCAGGAGCTCTCCGAATTCGCCCTGCATGCCCGTGCGATTCTGGGGTTGCCGATTCCCGTGATTCACCAGAACGGCCCATCCGCCTCCTGTGCTGTGCTGGTGGAGGGCGAGGGGCGTGGCCCGCGCTATCACGGTATTGCCGAGGCACTGACGGAGCCGGATACCCAGCTGCGAATCTTCGGCAAGCCGGAAGTTAAGGGGCGCCGTCGCATGGCGGTAACGTTGGCGCGCGATACAACCATTGATGCAGCCAAGGCCAAGGCTATTCGCGCCGCGAAGGCCATTCGCACGGAGTTGTAGAATTGGAGAGTACCCCTGACACGACCTGTGGCGGGCCAATCTAGATCGCAACGGCGTTTGCCGTTGCCGAACGGAGAGCAAGGATGGAATCGATGGGTTTTTCGCATTGGTTGGTGGTGCTGGTCGAGACGTTCGCGCTGCTCTTCGTGCTGGTGTTGATCATTGCCGTCTTGGTTGTGTTGGTGGTGTGGGTCATCGACCGCAACCAGACGCACAACTCGGTATTGCGCAATTACCCGGTGATCGGGCACTTCCGCTACTGGTTCCTGCATCTGGGTGAATTCTTTCGCCAATACCTGTATTCCAGCGATCGCGAAGAGTTGCCGTTCAATCGTGCGCAGCGCATGTGGGTGTATCGCGCGGCGAAGAATTCAGAAAATACCAACGCCTTCGGTTCCACTCGTGATCTGCGTGGCGAAGGCGTTCCGTTTTTCGTCAACGCGGCGTTTCCCTCGCTCGGCGATCATCACGTCAAGCCCAAGCCTGTTCGCCTCGGTCCTTACGCGCGCGAACCGTATGACCATGCCGCGTTCTTCAACATTTCCGCGATGAGTTTCGGTGCATTATCCGCACCGGCAGTTCGCGCGCTTTCTTTCGGCGCCGCCAAAGCGGGCATCTGGATGGATACCGGTGAAGGTGGTCTGGCGCCGTATCACCTCGAAGGCGGCTGCGACATCATTTTCGAGATCGGCACTGCCAAGTATGGCGTGCGCACACCCGACGGCAAATTGGATGATCAGAAACTGCTGACGATCTGCGCGCACAAGCAGGTGAAGATGGTCAGCATCAAGCTCGGCCAAGGCGCCAAGCCCGGCATGGGCGGCTTGTTGCCTGCAGCGAAAGTGACGCCGGAAATTGCAGCCATTCGCGGCATTCCGGTGGGGCAGGATTCGCAAAGCCCGAATCGGCACTTGGATATCGCCAACGTGTCGCAGCTGATGGATGCGATCCAGCACATTCGTGACCTCACCGGCAAACCCACGGGCTTCAAGGCGGTGTTCGGTGGCATGGAATGGATCGAAGAGTTGTGCGATGAAGTCAGTAAGCGCGGTATCGAAAGCGCACCGGATTTCATCATCGTTGACGGCTCCGAAGGCGGTACCGGTGCAGCACCGCAAACGTTGATGGAAGGTGTTGGCCTGCCGTTGCATGAAGCGTTGCCCGCGCTCGTCAATACGCTGATAACCAAAGGTCTGCGCGATCGCGTCAAGGTGATCTGCTCGGGCAAGCGCATCACTGCCTATGACGTGGCGTGGGCGCTTTCGATGGGGGCGGATTTCGTCAATTCTGCGCGCGGTTTCATGCTGGCACTGGGATGCATCCAGTCGCTGCAGTGCAACCGCAACACCTGTCCCACTGGCATCACGACGCAGAATCCGCGTTTGCAGCGCGGACTAGTGGTAACGGACAAGAGCGAGCGCGTCGCGCACTATGCCAAGAACGTGATGCACGAAGTCGGCATCATCGCGCATAGCTGCGGGGTGGATGATCCACGCGAGCTTGATCGCACGCATTGTCGCGTGGTCGGTGACGACGGCATCTCGGTGCCACTCATCAAGCTGTTTCCGTATCCGCCGGCCGCGTAGCAAAAAACCTAACTAGGGCGCTTATCGATTAACGCGGCTCGGCGTTGCTGGAAAGCTCTGTCCAGCCGTCAGCTCTGCGCACCTGTAACGGCCTGAAGCGGCGCTTGTAATCCATCTTCGGATGACCGTCGATCCAGAAGCCGAGGTAGACCCACGGTATGCCTCGGCGTCGAGCCAGTTCCACCTGCTGAAGGATCGCGAACGTACCCAGGCCGCGTTCGTGTTCGTCCGGATCGTAGAACGTATAAACCGCCGAAATGCCCGTGGCACAAACATCCGTCACGGCAACGGCGAGCAGGCGATCGTCGTGGTGAAGTTCCAGAAAGACGGTGGGACTCCACGGCGCAGTGAGAAAACGCCGGAAGTCGCTGGCTTCCGCATCGTCCATGCCGCCGCCGGGATGCCGCGTGCGCAGGTAACGCGAATAAAGCCCATGGCGTTCGCTGTTGTAACCGGCCATGCGCTCGCTGACGGTGAGATCCGCATTGCGTTTCATGCAACGGCGCTGCGAGCGGTCTGGCTTGAAGCGCGCAACGTCGATGCGGCAAGGCGTGCACGCATGGCAATTGGGGCAGTGCGGAAAGTAAAGGTGTCCGCCTGCGCGACGAAAACCATGATCCAGCGCGGCACCATACAGCCGATCCAACTGCGGGGCGGCCGGGTCGATCACCAGGTTCTGTGCCGTGCGCCCAGCAAAATAGCCGCAGGAATGCGGCAGTGTCTGGAACAGGCGGACGTGATCGGAACGCATAGGGGGATTCTATGACTGCCGAAGGTCGCTGTGGCAAGCCTTTTCAGACTCGCCGAAGGACTCAGATCACGTGCAGGTAGCGCAGCGCCAACACCATGAAGACACCCAGGATGGCCAGCAGCACAATGCGCCGCGCCCTGGTGACCGTGTGTTCGCGGCGGGCATAGATCGCGCTGACGGGATTGCGCTCGGCCTGCAACATCTCACCGTGGCGGACCATGGGCTCGATGCCCAGCTGGCGCAGCAGTTCGCGTGCACGGGTGTAATCGTCCGCGCGGCTGATCCACACCTGGGGCCAGCTGTCGCGATTCTCGCTGCGCTGCGAGTAGCTGAAGCGCTGGTAGCTGGGACGGTTCCAGTTGGAACGGTTGGTTATCGTGGTTTCAACACCGTTTTCGGTCATCAGCGCGACGACACGGTCGATGTTTTCCTGGCGTGGGGACGTATAGAGAAGGCGCATAAGCCCAGTTTAATCGCCGCGCAGCCGGATTAAACCTTCCTGTGCGGTCGACGCCACCAATCGCCCATCGCGGCTGAAGATCTGGCCACGCGCCAATCCGCGGCCGCCTTGTGCTGTCGGGCTGTCGAACGAATAAAGCAGCCATTCGTCGACCCTGAACGGGCGATGGAACCACAAAGCATGGTCGAGGCTGGCCATCTGCATGTTGTGCGTGAGATAGGAGATGCCGTGCGGCAGCGTGGCCGTGCCGATCAGATGGAAGTCCGAAGCGTAGGCCAGCAATACGCGATGCAGAATCGCCAAATCGCTGACCGGGGAGGTAAGGCGGAACCAGATGTGTTGAATCGGCGGCCGCTTGGCCGGATGCAGCTCATCGCGCGGCCACACTTGGCGGAATTCGAACGGGCCCTCGCTACCCAGCCAGCGCTGCAGCTTAACCGGCAGCCGTGCCAGCTCTTGCGGCGGAACGCGGTGCATCGGCTCCAGGTCTTCGGGCGCCGGCACTTCGGGCATCGTGGACTGATGCTCGACGCCTTTCTCCGGAACCTGGAACGAGATCGCGCCGTTGAGAATGGGCTGGCCGTGCTGGATAGCCACCACCCGACGGGACGAGAACGAGCCGCCATCGCGAGCGCGCTCGACGCTGTAGACGATTGGCGCGTCGATATCGCCCGCGCGCAGGAAATAGGCGTGCAACGAGTGCGCCTCGCGCGAAGGATCCACCGTCTGCTGGGCCGCCGACAGCGCCTGTCCCAACACCTGGCCGCCGAACACGAAACGCGTGCCGATATCCCGGCTCTGGCCGCGGAAAAGGTTGTCCTCCAGCCGTTCGAGCTGCAGCAACTCGACCAGTTCGTTGACGTTAGCTTCCCGCATGCAGATGACTCAAGGTGACGTAGGGTGACCCGCGATTATAGGGGGCGTCCTAGGGGACTGGACTATGGGCTGGTTCCAATCCGCTCCAAACCGCTGCCGGCAAGCACCTCGACCCAAGGGAACAGCGGGCCGGGATCCATCTTGCGGGCGACTTCCTTGCTGGGATCGTCGCTTGCCGGTACGCGCGCCGTGTCCAGGCTTTCGTGACCGGCGATCTCATGCAGATTCGGATAGTCGGTGCGCAGCTGTGCCAGCAGGGCTCGTAACGAGGCGATCTGCGCCGCCGTATAGGGTTCGGTCATGGTTTGTCGGCGCGAATCGAACCAGTTCGGATAGCGGCCCCGGTTGACCAGTTCAATGCCGATTGAGGCAGGGTTGTAGCCGCGCACGTGATTGGCTACGCGTGTGCCCGGCACGTAGCGATAGACCGCACCGTCGCGATCGATGTAGTAGTGGCCGCTGTTGCCGGCGCCGCTTTCGTACAGCACCTTTTCGCCGTATTCGCGCGCGGTGGCGAGGTCGGGCAATTCGGTGCAGTGAATCACCACCAGTTTTACCGCGCTGGCAGGCCGCTCGGGCAGTTTGGCGACGTAGGGCAGGGGCTGGTCATGGATGGTCAGCATCGGCATGGCGGCAGTCTCGCATAGGCGGCCGTTTAACGCTGCTGGCCCGCATACGTGCGCCGCGTGGAGACATTGAAGACATCTGGGGGGCTATCATGCGCGTCCCGCTGAGCGACATTCATGGAGGCCGTCATGCCCGGACACGTCATACTTTCCCACGGTTCCGATGCCGGCCCGGATGCCACCAAGGTCAGTGTGCTGGCGAAGATCGCCGAATCGATGGGATGGAGCAGCGAGCGCCCGGATTACCGAGCGGACGATGCCCTGGGGCATGCGGGCTCGATAGCGCCGCGCCTGAAGCGCCTGCACGAGCGTATTGCCGCGTGCGACACGCCACCGGTGCTGGTGGGTTCGAGCATGGGCTCGTTCGTATCCGGGCTGGCCTCGTTGGAGCTGCCTGTTGCCGGCCTGTTCTTGTTGGCCACGCCAACATTGATTCCAGGCAATGATCTGGCGTTCGACGTTCGCCCGGATGTTCCTGTGCTATTGATCCATGGCTGGCAAGATGATGTCTGCCCGCTCGATGAGGTCTACGAGTTCGCCGGCCGTCGCCAGCTTCCGCTGTTGGTGCTGGACGACGACCATCGCTTGGGCGCGCATATCGATGCCATCGGCCGACACTTCGGCTTTTTCCTGGAACAACTGGCGAAACACGCTTGAGCGATTTCTTTGCAACATGCCCGAAGGGCCTTGAATACCTGCTACGCGACGAACTGATCGCTCTTGGCGGCACCGACGTGCACGAAGCGCTCGCCGGCGTGCGCTTTTCTGGCAGCCTTGAAACCGCCTATCGCGCCTGTCTGTGGTCGCGCTTGGCTAGCCGCATCTTGATGCCCCTGGCTGAATTCGACGCCGCGTCCGATGAAGCCCTCTACGCAGGCGTGCAGGCTATCGATTGGTCCGAGCATCTGTCCGCACATGCCACGTTGGCAGTGGACGCCAATACCGCGCAAAGCAAGATCACGCACAGCCAGTTCCTTGCACAGCGCGTCAAAGACGCTGTCGTCGACCAATTCCGCCAGCGTGGGCAGGAACGTCCGGGCGTGGATACGGAAGAACCTGATGTCCGCATCAATCTTCGGTTACGTCGTGATCGTGCCACCGTATCGATCGACTTGGCCGGCGCACCATTGCACCGGCGTGGTTGGCGCGAGGAGCAGGGCGAGGCACCGCTGAAGGAAAACCTCGCTGCGGCGATGTTGTTACGCGCGGGGTGGCCGGCGATGTACGCGCAAGGCGGTGCATTACTCGATCCGATGTGCGGATCAGGTACGTTGCTTATCGAAGGCGCACTAATGGCTGCCGATGTGGCACCGGGCCTGCGTCGTACCTATTACGGATTCCTTGGTTGGAAACAGCACGACATTCCGCTTTGGCGCGGACTGCTCGATGAAGCGCGCAAGCGTGCGGAAGTCGGCTTGCCGGCCCTGCGTAGTTGTTTCTTTGGTTCCGACGCCGATTCGCGCATGGTGCAGACGGCCAAGCGCAATGCGCAGGAAGCCGGCGTTGCGGGCTTCTTCACGCTCGATCGTCACGATGCGCAGCACATCGTTCCGCCGCCTGGATTGACGCAAGGCCTGGTGATCACCAATCCACCCTATGGCGAGCGTTTGGGCGATCGCGAAAGCATGCCCAAGCTCTATCGAATGCTTGGCGAAATGCTGCGTGATCGTTTCACCGGCTGGCGCGCGGCGATCCTCGCGGGCGATGCCGAGCTGGGTCGTGCAACCACCTTGCGCGCAGACAAGAAATACGCGCTCTACAACGGCGCACTCGAAACCGTGCTGCTGATCTTCGAACTGCATCCACGCGACGAAACGCCGCGTGAAAAGGCGCCCCTTTCGCCGGGCGCGCAGATGCTGAAGAACAGGCTTGAGAAAAACGTCAAGCATCTAAGCAAACGTTTGGAACGCGAAGGTATTCACGCATGGCGAGCCTACGACCAGGATCTGCCTGAATACGCCGCGGCCATCGATGTGTATGCCGATACGTCCGGCGCCACACATTTGCATATCCAGGAATACCGCGCGCCGGCCGAAGTACCTGTCGATGTGGCAAGGACACGCATGCGCGAGATCGCCCGCGTTGCCAGCGAGGTATTCGATACGCCGCGCGCACGCATCGCTCTCAAGACGCGTGAGCGTGGCAAGGGCGGTTCGAAATACGGGCAGTTCGATCAGCGCGGTGAATTCATCGAGGTGGAAGAGGGTGGTCTCACGTTTCTGGTGAATCTTTACGATTACCTGGATACCGGCCTGTTTCTCGACCACCGCCTGGTTCGCGCCAAACTTCGCGAGCTGGCCCAAGGCCGGCGTTTCCTGAACCTGTTCGCCTATACCGCCACGGCCAGCGTCTACGCGGCGGCCGGCCATGCGCGCGATACCACCAGCGTGGACTTGTCGGGCACCTACCTAGAATGGGCGTCGCGTAATCTTGCGCTGAACGGTTTTGCTGGCGCGAAGCATCGGCTCGTGCAGTCGGATGCAACCAGCTTCCTTCAGCAATCGCGCGAGCATTACGGCTTGATCTATGTCGATCCGCCGACCTTTTCCAATTCAAAGCGCGCGGACGATTTCGACGTGCAACGCGATCACGTCAAGCTGCTGTTGGCATGTGCGGATCGCCTTACCGGCGATGGCGTTATCGTCTTCTCCAACAATTTCCGCCGATTCACGCTCGATCGTTCCGCACTGGAAGATCGCCTGAGCATCGAGAACTGGGGTGCCGGGAGTATCCCGTTCGATTTTTCGCGCCGCGCAAATATTCACGATTGCTGGTTGCTGCGATTGCGCGGAGCTGAGGGCGAGATAAATCCATGGGAAAACGCCCGCACGAAAAAATGAAACCCTTCAGTACAGATTAAGCGCGCCGGTCCGAATATGGATTCCATCTTGACGGAGGTGTGTCATGTCCAAACGTAATGTCGGCAAGTTCGTTGCAATCGGCCTGGCGCTTGCCGCGGCCGTGGCTCTGCCGGTTGGCGCATCCGCCCGCCCGTGGGGCGGTGGCCCGGGCTGGCACGGTGGCGGCTACTACCACGGTGGTTATTACCGCGGCGGTTACTGGAGCGGTGGCCGCTGGATCGCCGGCGCCCTAATCGGTGGTGCCGTGGCAGGTGTCGTAGCCGGTGCGGTGTACGGTCCGCCGGCCTACTATTACGCGCCGCCGCCGGCTGTGGTGTATGCACCGGGCACGGTGGTCTATCAGACCGCTCCGCCGCCGGTGGTAACTACCACAGTGGTATCCCCCGGTTACACGCGTTATGTCGGTCCCGCTCCCGGTTATTGATCCGACGCGGTTGATCTGAAAAAAGAGCCCGGCTTATGCCGGGCTCTTTCTTTTGTGCCGTTTACTCGTTCAAGGATTCTTGACCGGTTGCTGCCTTTTCACGCTGTGGTATTTGGCTTTTGCGCGATAGCTATTGAACTGGTCTTCGGTGATCAGGCTAATCGATTGAATACCGCAGCCAGGTTGATACCTGGAGCGCACCTTTTCGCCAGCACCGCCGCATATGCGCCCCCCTACGGCTCTGTCGGGCTGGCTCAGCACGAAAGACATGCCCGGACTGCCAATGCCTAGCTTCTGGCATTCCGCCTGCAGGTTCACCAGATAGCGCTGGTAAGGGCCGGTGCGCACGATGACTGTTCGTGAGTCGACAACATGCCACTCGTTGATCTGGTCGGTGCGAATGCAGTCACTGTACGGCAACGTGGTTCTTGCTGGAGCGGATTGCGCCAGTACCGATCCCGCGCCTGTTGCAAGAGTGAAAGCCAGCAGTACAGAAATGACGGGTCTCATAAAGTCACCTCAACGCTGTGTAGATGCATAACGATCGCTTGAATTATCGCTGCGGCCATGTTCCCCCCATACACGCATCACACAAACTGAACGATGTTTGCGGCATGGTTGGAGTATGATCGTGCGTCGGTCATCCCTCCACAAGGTGTATCGCAGCACGTCTGCCCAGATCGTAACTGTGCCATGACTGCCCCCCTACTTGCCGTACAGACCGAGGATGGCATTGCGCGTTTCATGCGCATTCGCCGACAGACACTGGCGCTTTGCGCCGGTCTGAGCCCCGAAGATCTTCTGGTCCAGTCCATGCCCGATGCCAGTCCTGGCAAGTGGCATCTGGCGCATACGACGTGGTTTTTCGAACAGTTCGTGCTCGGTCACGATCCTGCCTACCGGTCTCCCAATCCGGCGTGGTATTACCTTTTCAACTCGTACTACGAATCAGTAGGGCCGATGCACGCGCGTCCGCAGCGCGGTCTTATATCGCGGCCAACGCTCGAGCAAATTCGCGATTACCGCTCTCGCATCGATGAGGCGGTCGGCGAGCTTATCGTGCAGGGCATCGATGCCACGCTGGCCGCACGCATCGAGCTTGGCTTGCAGCACGAGCAGCAGCACCAAGAGCTATTGCTCACCGATATCAAGCACGCGTTCTGGTGCAATCCGCTGCATCCTGTTTATCGCGATGCACCTGCCGTCGTGGCAGAACGCAAACCGTTATCGATGCGTTTTCTGCCAGGGCGCGAAGGCCCGGTCGACATAGGCCATCCTGCGGGCAACGGCTTCGCTTACGACAACGAGACGCCGCGTCATCGCACATGGTTGCCTGCTCACGCCTTGGCCAATCGCCTGGTGACCAATGGCGAATACCTCGCGTTTATACGAGAGGGCGGATATCGGGAGGCCAGCCTTTGGCTGTCGGACGGTTGGGCCACCGTGCAGCGTGAAGGCTGGCAACGACCGCTGTACTGGCAAGAGGATCTATCGAGCGAATTCACGCTCGCGGGTGTTCGCGCGCTCGAACCCCAGGCGCCGGTATGCCACCTCAGCTACTTCGAGGCCGATGCGTTCGCGCGTTGGGCCGGTGCGCGTTTGCCTACCGAAGCCGAGTGGGAAGACGCTGCCGCCAACGTGTCGATGACAGGAAATTTTCAGGAAGACCATCGCTTCCATCCCACGATCACGCCGCATGGTGACGGCCTGCAGCAAATGTATGGCGATGTGTGGGAATGGACAGCGTCAGCTTACGTGAGCTATCCCGGTTTTAAGACGTTGCCCGGTGCTCTGGGCGAGTACAACGGCAAATTCATGAATGGACAATGGGTTTTGCGCGGGGGCTCCTGCGCAACACCGCGTGATCATATCCGTGCGAGTTATCGCAATTTCTTTCCGCCCCATGCCCGCTGGCAGTTCGCGGGCATCCGATTGGGACAGGACCGATGAACGTGCAAGCTTACGTAGTACGGGACGAACAACGTCCGCCTGATAACGCGCTGCTGCAAGTTGTCCAACGCGGGTTGCGCTCGCAGCCCAAACGATTGCCATCATGGCTGTTTTACGACGAGCGAGGCTCGGCGTTGTTCGAGGAGATATGCGAGCAGCCGGAGTATTACCTCACGCGCGCCGAAATCGCGCTATTGGGCGAACACGCCGGCGATATCTCCGAGGTGCTCGGCCCCGATGTCCGATTGGTCGAATACGGTAGCGGGCATGCGATCAAGACGCGTCTGCTGCTGGAACATCTAGTGACGCCCGTTGCGTGGGTGCCGGTGGAAATTTCTTCCGAGCCGTTACGGCTTGGCATGGAACGCATGGGTCAGCATTTTCCCGAGTTGCCGATCCAGCCGTTGTCGGTAGATTTCACCCGTCCTTTGCGTCTGCCCGTACCTCCACGTGCACCGCGGCGCACAGTGTTGTATTTCCCCGGTTCCACCATCGGCAATTTCGATGAGCGCGAAGCGGCGCAATTGCTGCGCAAGATGCGTGGCGAAATGGGCGACAACGGCGGCATCCTGGTCGGTGTGGACCTGAAAAAAGACCGGGCCACGATCGAGGCGGCCTACAACGATAGCGCCGGTGTCACTGCAGCATTCACGCTCAACATGCTGGTGCGATTGAATCGCGAGCTGGGCTGCAATTTTGATATCAGCGCCTTCCGCCATCGTGCACGCTACAACGCCATGGTGGGACGGATCGAAACGCACATCGTAAGCAATCGGGAACAGCGCGTGCGTGTTGGTCGGTTGCAGGTGTTGTTCCGCGAAGACGAAGCGATGCTGGTGGAGTACAGCTGCAAATATTCCCTGGAGGATTTTGCAGCATTGGCCGCGATGGCCGGTTTAACCGTGCAGCATGTGTGGACGGACCCTGCAGGCTTGTTCAGCCTGCAACACCTTACGCGCAGCAATGCGGGCTAACAGGCGGCGTTCAAGCCGCCTTGCGCGCACCTAAACGAACCAGGATCTCCTCAGCGGTGCGAATACGTTCGCTAGCGCCGGGGAGTTCCAAGTTCACCTTCAGCTTGTCCTGACCATCCAGCTTGTAGATGCGTGGATGGTTCTGGATCAGGCGGATGATGGCCATCGGGTCGATATCGGGTTTGTCGCGGAAGGTAACGCGTCCACCGTTTGCGCCGAAATCGAGTTTGCGAATGCCTAGCGGCGTGGCCATCAATTTCAGGCTGGCAATGGCGAACAGATGCTTCACCGCATCCGGCAGCAAGCCGAAGCGATCGATCATCTCCACTTGCAACTCACGCAAGGCTTCCTCGTCGCGCGCACTGGCGATGCGCTTGTATAGCGTAAGACGTGCGTGTACGTCGGGCAGGTAGTCGTCGGGGATCAGTGCGGGCAAATGCAGTTCCACCTCGGTTTCGTGCTCGCTGCTCAGATCGAAATCGGGCACCTTGCCGGATCTCAGTGCACGCACGGCACGTTCCAGCAATTCGGTATAGAGACCGAAGCCGATTTCCTGGATCTGGCCCGATTGCTCGTCGCCCAGCAATTCGCCCGCACCGCGGATTTCCAGATCGTGCGTGGCGAGCGTAAAGCCAGCACCCAGTTCTTCCAGAGACGCTAGCGCTTCGAGACGCTTCTCGGCATCGGCAGTGATGGACTTGCGATCCGGTACGATCAAATAGGCATAGGCGCGATGATGCGAGCGACCCACGCGCCCGCGCAACTGATGCAACTGGGCCAGACCGAAACGATCCGCACGGTTGATGATGATGGTGTTGGCGGTAGGGATATCGATGCCGGTTTCGATGATGGTGGTGCACACCAAGACGTTGAAACGCTGGCGATGGAAATCCGCCATCACTTGTTCCAGTTCGCGTTCGGGCATTTGACCGTGGGCGATACCGATACGCGCATCGGGAACCAGTTCCTGCACTTCGCGGGCAGTGCGCTCGATGCTGTCCACTTCGTTGTGCAGAAAATACACCTGACCGCCGCGCTGCAATTCGCGCTGGAATGCTTCGCGCATCAGCGCGGGCTCCCACGCGGAAATGAACGTGCGAACGGCCATGCGATGCGCGGGCGGCGTGGCGATCAGCGACAGGTCGCGCAGGCCGCTCATTGCCATGTTCAGGGTGCGCGGAATCGGCGTGGCGGTCATGGTGAGCAGATCGACTTCCGCGCGCAGCTTTTTCAGCTGTTCCTTCTGACGCACGCCGAAACGTTGTTCTTCGTCGACGATGACGAGACCAAGTTGCTTGAACTTGATATCCGGCTGCAGCAGCTTGTGCGTGCCGACGATCACATCGATCTGGCCGTCGGCCAGACGCTTCAATGCTTCGTTCACGTCCTTGGTGGAACGGAAGCGCGATAGCACATCCACGCGTACCGGCCAGTCGGCGAAACGATCGGCGAAATTACGGTAGTGCTGTTGCGCGAGCAAGGTGGTGGGCACCAGTACGGCGACCTGTTTACCCGCTGTGGCTGCGGCAAACGCAGCGCGCAGGGCTACCTCCGTTTTGCCGAAACCAACATCGCCGCAGATCACGCGATCCATCGCACGCGGCGCAGCCAAATCGCCAAGCACCGCGTCGATCGCGTGCAACTGATCCGGCGTTTCTTCGAACGGAAAGCTGCTGCCGAATTCTTCGACCAACTGGCGATCGATCGGCAGCGATTCGCCGCCGCGTGCTTCGCGTTGCGCGTAGATCGCCAGCAATTCCGCCGCCACGTCGCGAACTTTCTCGGCGGCTTTCTTGCGTGCGCGCTCCCATGCATCGCCGCCCAGCGAATGCAGCGGTGCGAGCTCAGGCGCGGTGCCGGAATAGCGGCTGACCAAACCCAGCTGCGCCACCGGCACGTAAAGCTTGTCGCCCTTGGCATATTCGATGGTGAGGAACTCACCCTCCATGCCACCCAGTTCCATTGAAACCAGGCCTTGGTAGCGACCTACACCATGATCGACGTGCACGATCGGCGAGCCGACGGATAGCTCCGTCAGATCGCGGATGATGGTTTCCGGATCGCGTGCCGCGCCACGTCGGCGCCGCCGTTCGGTGCGCACGCGTTCGCCGAACAGTTCGCGTTCGGTCAGTACGGTGATGGCCGGCTTCGTCAGTGCGAAGCCTTGTTCCATCTGAGCGATGGTGATGGCGAGTCGGTTCGTATCGCTGAGGAAGGCTTGCCAGCCATCGATGTTTTGCGGCTTCAGGCCGACGGTGGCGAGTTGTTCGAGGAGTGCTTCGCGTCGACCGGCGGAATCCGCGGCGATCAAGACGCGGCCCGGATAGCTTTCGATGAAACGGCGCAGCGACGTGCCGGGTTCTTCGCCCTTGCGATTGAGCGGCAATTCCGGCGCCGGTTGCGTTCCCGCAGAGACCGCATGTTCGTGGCCGCTATCGACCACTTCGACGCGCAAGCGTTTGTTGAGTTGTTCGCGCAATTGCTCAGGCGCTAGATAAAGCTCGCCCGGTGGCAGCACCGGACGTTCGATGTCGTGCGCACGTTGGTCGTAGCGCTCGGCTGTCTGCGTCCAGAATTGTTCCGAGGCTTCTGCTGTGCCTTCGCCGAGCACGAACAGCGCGTCGTCGGCGAGGTAGTCGAACAAGGTGGCAGTCTGTTCGAAAAACAGCGGCAGGTAGTACTCGATGCCGCCAGGCGTCACGCCTTCCTTCATGTCCTGATAAATCGGGCAGCGACGCACGTCGATCGGGAAACGTTCGCGCAGATGGCTGCGGAAGGCCTTGGCTGCTTCGTCGGTGACCGGGAATTCGCGTGCTGGCAGCAGCTCCACTTTCTCGACCTGATGCTGCGAACGCTGGGTTTCCGGATCGAAGCTGCGGATCGATTCCACTTCGTCATCGAACAGCTCGATGCGGTACGGCTCGGCCGCACCCATCGGAAAGATATCGATCAAGGCGCCACGCACGGCGAAATCGCCCGGCTCGGCCACTTGAGGTACATGGCGATAACCGGAGGCCTCCAAGCGACGCTGCTCGGCGGCAAGATCGAGCTTCTGCCCCTTGCTCAGCATCAAACCCGAACCGGTGATGTGCGTGCGCGGTGCAATGCGCTGCATGAGCGTCGCCGCCGACACCACCAGCACGCCGCGTTTCACAGTCGGCAGCTGATACAGCGTGGCAATGCGTTGCGAGACGATTTCCGGGTGCGGGCTGAATACGTCGTAGGGCAGCGTTTCCCAATCCGGGAAATGCAGCACCGGCAAGGTGCCTGCGAAGATGCGCAGCTCATCCTCCAGCGCATGGGCGCGCTGGGTGTCGCGCGTCACCGCGACCAGCAGCCCGCTATGCGACTGCGCCGCTTCGGCGACCAGTAGCGCCCGTGCCGAACCGTGCGGAGGGGTCCAGAAGCGGCGTTGCTTGGGGGATGTGGGAAGCGGCGGGTGACTGATCGGATTGGGCATGGGGAGGCTGCGTGGCGGGCGCAGCCGTTGTGCCGCGCCGATCAAGCGCACAAGTGTAGCGCGTCGGCCAAAGCGCCTCCCGTGACGGAGGCTTAAAGCGTCAGGCTGATCTGCGCGGTGCCGGCTTCGCCGGGCAGCATCTTGGCGACAAAGCCCAGCTCCTTGCACAGCTGCAGCATGGGGCGGTTTTCCATCAGTACGTAGCCCCACAGCTCGGTGAGGCCGCGGCGGCGCGATTCGTCGACCAGCCGCTGCATCAGCAGTGCGCCGAGGCCGATGCGCGTCCACTCGCGCTCCACCAGCACGGAGAACTCGGCGGTGTTGCTGGCCTCATCGACAAAAATGCGACCGACGCCACGCAACTCGGCGGGCTTGACGGTTTCGTCCATCAATACGAACGCCGCTTCGAAAGCCGGGTCGATGCGGCACAGGCGCTGCGCCATCGAGGCAGGCAGCTCCGACATGGCGTGCATGAAGCGGCGGCGCACATCCTGCGGCGACAGGCGTTTGAAGCAGCGCTGCAAGGCAGCGACGTCGCCAGGCTCGATGTCACGCATCACCAGTTCGCGCCCGTCGGCTGTGTGCACGACCTCGCCCTTGGGCGTCGTGACAACGCACGGGGAGGCAAAGCGCTCCGAGCTGCGCGGTGGCGGCTGGGCGTGCCGGGAGTGGGATCCAGGGTCGCGGGCAGGGGTCATAAGCATGTCCATACTTTAGCGTATTGTGTGCGCTGCAACATGAACGAAAAACAACAGCACCAAGCCGCCAATCCTTGGCTCTAGGGCAATTTTGGCCGCGCTACGACCTCAATGGGGCGCTCCGTACACCGTTTTAATGGCGCGCCGCAGCATGTCTGGGCGGCTGCCTTTAATCGGCAACATCTGGCTCGAAGAAGCTCCAGCGCACGTCGGTAAATTGGGCTTTCATCGCCCGCTCCACCGTATTGATCGCCTCGATCAGGGCGACATTATCCGCCGTTGGCACCATGCGCGCCTTGATCGCCACCATCACGTCCGGCCCCATCTGCAACGTGATCAGGTTGAAAACCTCGGCCACTTCCGGGCGTCCGGCGAGGAAGGCGAGCAGCTCTGCGCGGCGACGCGGCTCCACGCCTTGGCCGATCAACAATGCTTTGACTTCGATCGCCAGTGCGATCGCCACGACCACCAGCAGCACGCCGATGGCGATGGTGCCCAGCGCATCGAACAACAGATTGCCGGTGAGCATGGTGGCGCCGATCGCCAATGCAGCCAGGCACAAGCCGAGCAGGGCGGCGAGGTCTTCGCCAAAGATCACCAGCAATTCGCTCGAACGCGTTTCGCGAAACCACTGCCACAAGCCCTGATCGCCGCGTGCACGATTCACTTCGTGCATGCAGCCGCGCATGGAAATGCTTTCCGCCACGATGCCGAACAACAACACACCTAGGGCAAGCCATGGCCACTTAAGTGGTTCAGGCTGGGTGAGCTTGTGCGTGCCTTCGTAGATCGAAAACAACCCACCCACCGCGAAAAGCAGAACGGCGACGACGAACGACCAAAAATACAGAGCGCGCCCCCAGCCCAGCGGATAGTCATCCGATGGTGGCCGTTTCGCTTGCCGCATGCCCAGCAACAACAAGCCCTGATTGCCGCAATCGGCCAGCGAGTGCACCGCCTCGGCCATCATGGCGCCCGAGCCGGTGATGAAAGCGGCGACCAGCTTGGCGACAAAGATCGCGAAGTTGGCACCTAGCGCCAGCAGGATGGCCTTGAGCGAATTGGCATGGCCCGACATGCATCAATCTCCTGCCGCAAATTCCGATTTCGGGATCGACGTTATCGTCAACGAATGCCCACGCCCACACCGACGCCAAAGTGAATATCCGGATGGCCTTGGCGCAGTTCCGCGGTGGTCCATACATGCGACTGTGCCACGCCGACCAACGGATAGACATACGCCGCCTGATCCACCAAGCCGGCGCGGCTACCATGCAGCTGCCCGCTTACCGTGATTAAGGCGCCGATGGGATAGTTGAACGCTTCGATATAACCAGGATAGGTCGCAACAAAGCGTCCAGCGCCATGCGCGTTGGGTAGCGGGCGCTGCGAGGCATCCAGCGGATAGGCGAGAATCTCGACCTCGCTGTGATCGGGCAAATTGCGCACGCTGATCACGCTGCCGCCCCAGATCACATCGCCCTGGCCGTATTGCTCCGGCGCGCTGGAAACCTGCGCAGGCAGTGCAGCCAAGGTACCTGGCGCGGTCTTATAGATTGGCGCCGGTGCACAAGCAGCTACGCTCAGTGCGACCAGTGGCATCAGCCAGCGTAACGAACGTAAAGCGATACGAGTGCGCATGACGGAATCCTTGCGTCGAGCATGGCAAAACAACGTTGCCGGGCAAGGATCGAGCTTAGCGGCCCCGCTTCGGCGGCGGTAGACGGCTTATGTGATGCGTGTGTGAGGGCGTTGGGGCTTCGTTGTCCTGCGCCAGCCAGTCGAGCCGCCATTCCGCCGGTCGCTCCTGCGATAGCAGGTTGGCCATTGCTTGCAACGGTTCGCGCAGCACCTGATCGAGATTCCACGGTGCGTTGAGGATAACCATGCCCGAACCATTGAGACGCAGCGGCGAATCGTCTGGATGCACCAGCAGCTCCGCGCGCAGCACGCGCCGTGCAAGGCCGTGTTGCAATCCGCGCAGGAAGGGCTGCACCTGACTGCGCAGTTTGATCGGATACCACACGGCATACATGCCGGTGGGCCAGCGTTGTATCGCTGTTTTCAATGCGGCGTCGATCAGGCGGTATTCCGCTTCCTGTGCCTCGTAGGGCGGATCGATCAGCACCAGCCCGCGTTTTTCCTTCGGCGGCACCAATCCCTTCAATGCTTCGTAGCCGTTGCGATGATGGACGTGCACGCGACGATCGTGGTGAAACAGTTCGCGCAAACTCGCTACTTCTTCCGGATGCAGCTCGCACAGTTGTGCGCTATCCGTATCGCGCATTGCGCGAGCCGCTTGCAGCGGCGAACCGGGATAGAGTTTCAGGCCGTTTTCATTACCGGGCAGCGCAAGGATTGAATCGAGCCAATGGCGCAGCAGCGGCGGCAGCGTCGTGCCGGTTTTCTTCCCGGCTTGATGCAAATCGGGAAACAGCAGGCGCATGATGCCGTCGCGGTACTCGCCGGTCTTGCCGGCTTCTTCGCCATCTAGCGCATAGCAACCGCTGCCAGCGTGTGTGTCGATCAGTGCGAAGGGCGTGTCCTTGGCGCGCAACGATTGGATTAGCGCGAACAGCACGCTATGTTTGAGTACGTCGGCGAAGTTGCCTGCGTGGTAGGCGTGACGGTAATTCATGGCGGTCGCAGCAGGCTGGGGTGGAAAGTATAGAGCCCCAGCCTGCTGAGCTGGCGCTGTCCCTCGGCTACCAAGACCACCGATCCCCAGAAGGCGCTTTGCGCCATGCCTCGTTACCACGCGCCAAGCGGAAGCTTCAATCCACCACGTTGTGGCTTTCGGCCGTGCCAAGGAGTTCCGGTTGAATGGGCTGAGGGTCGGCCCGGTGCAGCAAGGGATGCATGAATACCGCGGCAAGAATGACCACCACGCCCACATAGAACCACGCATCGAGCTGGCGTTGTTCACCCAGCAAAAGAATGGCCAGCACGATCGCGTAAACAGGTTCCAGATTGGTGATCATCTGCGTGGCGAACGCGCTGATATGGCGCAGCGCGACCAACGCGAGCGTAAACGGCAGCAGCGTGCAACCGAAGGCCAGTGCCAGCAACATCACGGCATCGTGTGCATTGGGCCACACGAACGCCGGTCCGGTATGCGGCAACAGCGGCGCCAGCACGGTAAGAAACAGCGCACCCGTGCCGAGCTCGATACATGTGACGGTAAGCGGATCGCCATGCTCGACCAGGCGTTTGTTGAGCGAACCGAACAGCGCCACGAACAACGCCGAGAGAACGCCCACCGCAATGCCCATACGCATACCTGCCGGCACGCCGCCAGCGACCATGGCCACGCCGGGCACGATGGCGATAGCGATCAACAGCTCACGCGGATCGAAGCGACGGCGAGCCACCCACGGTTCGATAAAGGCGAGGAAAGCCGGCCCAAGCGCAATGCAGGTGGCGCCCACCGAAGCGTTGGCAAGCTTGATGGCGGCGTAGAACGTCAGCCAGTGCAGGGCCACCAACACGCCGATGCCCGCGTAGGCCCATCGCAGCCGTGCCGTCATGGCGCGCAGGCCACGCCACACGCGTGGCGTCAGCAGCAACGCGCCCGCCACCAACAACATGCGCCACCACACCAGGGCGATGGCGGGCAACGTGATCAGCTTGCCAAGGATGGCGGTGAAGCCCCATAGCAGCACGCAAAAGTGGATCTGTAAGCGGGCCTTGCTGACAGGCTGCATGGTGTTGGCGCATGAGTTAAGGGAGGACTGGCCATTCTAGCCGCCTCAGGCCTGTACGTTGTGGACGACGCAGTGTGGGTTATTTCTTGCTGGTGGCCGGCGCGTTGCGCAAAGAGGTAAGCACCTGTTGGCAGGTGTTTGCGCTATTGCCACGGCTCGGCACGATCACAGCCAGCAATGCCGCCGCAGGTGCTGCCACCACGCTGAGCGCCAGTGCGCCACCACCGCGAAGCAGGAGCGGGGCGGCGTGCACGCCAACGTCCGGATTCTTCAAGGTGCCTTTGACATACAGCGGCGAGCGTAGCGAAAAAATGCGCAGGCCCTTCGTATGCGGTGTGACGTTCAGATCCATCTTTTCGTTGGCGAAGTTGATCGTGCCATCTACATCGATGATTGCATCGCTGGTGTCCAGCACGAACAGTCGGCTGGTAAACAGACCGTTCGTTCCTGTGAGGTCTGCGGCAGCGCAGTTGATCTGTACCGTCTTGTCGCCGAACAGTTTGCCCATTACGACATTGGCAACATTCAATCCGGCGGTTTCGAGCAAGGTCTTGCTGATGGCGCCATCGTTCATCAGCAACTTCACGTCGCCGTTTGCAGCGCCGAGCAATGCCGCCACGGAATTGCCGCTGGTATTGAGCGTGGCATCTCCGTTGATTTCCCCCAAACTGGTTTGCATCGCTTGGACTGTTGGGAACAATTGTTTCAGCTGCAAATGGCGCGCACGAAGATTCAGTGCGCTGCGCATAGGCTGCGCGCCGCCGTCGATACGGATACGGCCATCGATGGTGCCGCCAGCCACGGCTGTCTGCAGTGGGTCGAGTCGGAGCAGCCCATTGTCGAGAAATACATGCGTGCTGAGCGAATCGATCGGCAAGTTGCCGGGGTGTTCGATATGCGCCGCGTTGAAGGTGACATCAGCGTCCATCGAACGCAGGCGATCTGTACGGAACTGTTCGACCGGTAGCGCCTTGTCGGAAGGTTGCGGGGTTGTATCGCCGCGCTGCTGTTTCTCGGTCTGGCTATCTGCACCGATCAAAGGCGCCAGATCGACGAAGCGCAATTGCTGCGAATGAAGATCGCCACTGAGTTTTGGGCGAGCGTCGCCTGTGACGACCAGCAGATTGCCGCCCAGATCACTTTCGCCAACGCGTCCACGGAAATCGCGATAGCTGAAGCGGCTGCCATGTGCGTGCAGCTCCGCCGACAGATGACCTTCGGTTGCATAGGGCGGTGTTTCGGGCAGTGTGATGCCGGTGATGGAATACAGCTTCGCCATGCTGGTGCCGGCGAACCACACACGTAGATTCAGCGCGCCCAGATGCATCGGATCGGTCAGCGTGCCAACCAGCGCGATCTTGCTGTCGCCGATATGCATGCGTGCTTGCACCGGGAACGGCTGGTCAGTCTGTTGCAACGCCAGCACCGCGCCGGTTTTGCCGCTGCCCGTGACGGGTGTGCCCTGATAGCTGCCGGTAACGGTCCATGCGAATTGGTAGCTGGTGCGATCGGCACTGGCCGATGTGTCGGGCTTGGTTTTGTTTGCATCCACCGTTTTGCCTACGTCGTGGCCTACATCGGCGCGTGCTTCGGTGGTGGCCTGAGTTACGATCTGATCGTAAGGAATGGCCTGCTGCAATGGTGTAATGGTGACCTGCAGCTTTACGCGATTGGTGGCGTCATCGAGCGCAATCTGTCCTTTGTCAAAACCAATCGCGCCCAGATTCAATTGCCACAGAGAGGGCGTGTTGTCGGACGGCAGCGTGAACGCCCAGTTCGTCTGCCCGTGTTGGTCGCGTTCCAAATCGATCTGCGGCCCAGACAGCTGCACCGATGGCACATTGATGTGATGGATCAGCAGACCCAGCGGCGATAAACGGAACTGCACGGCATCCAGTTGCGCGAAGTGGGTCTGTGTTGCCCAGGATGGATTGCCGACACGAATATCGCGTGCGGTAAACGTAGGCCATGGCACCAACGCGCGCAGTCCGTGCTCGGTCGGCTCGCGCTGCCACGCGGCGGTCAGGTCGCCTTGGATAACGAAAGGACGTCCGATCGCCGCGCTGACCTTGTTGTCGATATAAGGCTTCAGCCGATTCCAATCGAACAATGCGACTAGCAACACTAGCGCAAGGATCAGCGCCAGCAACGCGCTTGCGATCCAGATCGATATCTTGTGGCTGCGCTTCATGCTTTACCGCCTTCATGACCAGCCGGCCCGACAAGGCCGGCATACGATCAAGAGACTATGCCCAAGGCGAAGAACATGTGTAATTGGATATCCGCACTCAGGAGGGATTCATCCGCCCTACACATGAACAGCTCAATGGTTAGCGGCCGATGAAGGATCTGTGCGTACAGGGATATCGATATTGCACACATCGATCTTGCCTGCCGGCAGGGTGTAGAAGGCGTCGCGACGATTGCGCTTGGCTTCGACGATCGCGGCGAAAGTTGCGCTGTCCGTGCGTAGCACTTGTAGTTTTTCGCGCTCGGCGGCCGGTAGATCCGCGGCCAGTCGCACGGAAAGAATAGGCAGGCGTTGCGCAGCTTGCGTATAGAAGCCAAGCGGGCCGGTGCCTCGTGGCAGTCCCGACAGATACGGCATGCCTTCGATCACACGACCGGCAATCGCCAGATTACGATCGAGACCACGCGGCGCCTGACCGATCACCACATACAACGAGTTGCCGCTGCCACTATCGGGCGCGATATCGCGCGCCACGCCGACCATGCCGTAGCAATGCGTCAGCCATTCGTGGCCAGTCGCGGGATCGCGTGCTGCGGGAAAGCCTTCGGTAAAACCCACTTGCGGTGCGTAGACGTCGCCATCGGGCAGTGGTGTCCACGGCAGTTTGGGATCGATCGTGCGAGTGTATTCCGGCGGCAATTTGGCTTTTGCGCTGCCTAGCAGCTTGATCTTGCTCTTGTCGCCGTTGTCGTCGTCATTGGGGTCGCCCCATTGCGTCACGAAATTGTCCTGCACGCGAATAATCGCGAGCCCGTCGAAGTAGTGTTCGCGCACCATCGTACGAATGTTGGCCGCATGCAGTGGCGTGAAGTCGGGTGCCAATTCGATCACTACGCGCCCCTGAGGCAATTGCATGTACAGCAAGTTCGCGGGATCCGGTGTGCGCCATTCTTCGGGCTTCGACTTCGCGATCAGTTCCTTCGCGGTCGGCGTCGGCTTTGACGTATCCGCTGCAGCCGGCAAAGCCAGCAGACCGATGGCGATGGCCAGTGCAGTCGAAAGATGACGTAGGTGCATGGGTGTCCCCTGATGAATGAGCTCGCCGAGCACAGTATCAGAGACCTGGTCGCATGCACCCTGTTTGATCGCTATTTGAGCCGTCTGGGTCGGCGGACCGCTCTCACCTTGCCGCTGCTTCCGCCGCCGCAGAAGAACTGCTCGCCGCCATCGGACTCAAGCCCCGACACGATGGTTCCCGGTGGCATATCGAGCTGCTCCAGCACCTCTCCCGTGCGGGGATCGATTCGCCTCAGCTCACTCTCGTCACCTTCCCAGGTGCCGTGCCAAAGTTCTCCCTCGATCCACGTGACGCCGGTGACAAAGCGATTGGTCTGAATGGTGCGAAGGATCGCTCCGGTTTCGGGATCGACTTGATGGATCTTGCGATCTCGATATTGCCCCACCCACAGCGCCCCTTCGGCCCACGCAAGTCCTGAGTCGCCGCCACCGCCGGGCGCGGGGATCGTGGCGAGCACGCGGCCGGTCGTCGGATCGATCTTCTGGATGCGATCTTCGCTGATCTGATACAGGTGCTGGCCGTCGAAGGCCGTTCCTGCGTGCGCGGCGACATCCATCGAGCGCAACGTGTTCCCGCTGGCAGGATCGAACGCTTTGAGCGTGTCGCCCGTGGCAAACCAGACGTGCTGGCCGTCGTACGTTACGCCATGTACGCGGTCGGCGCCCTGAAAGGGGCCATATTCACGGATAATCTCGGCGGCTGATCGTTTCATGCGCCCATCCTAGTCACTCGGCAGTGGAACGGGGAGTAACAAGGTCGTCGCGAATCCTGGCATGGGCGGCGTCATCCATCGACGCGCTCGTCCACGACCAAAGAACTGCACCTTGCCCGCCACCGACAGCACGTCGAGTGCCCGCTGCACTGTCCGCTGGCTGGCGCCGAGCGCAAGCGCCAGGGCCGAGCTCGACCACGATTCACCGTCAGCGAGCAACGCAAGCACCGCCGTGTGCGCGTCGTCCAGCGGCCGTGCCAGCACGACCACCTCATTTGCGTGGCACGGTACCAGGGCGAACCCTCGCTTCGTCGCGCTTACGTCTGCCAGCGTCCGCAGCATCGTGCGAAGCCGCCCGATTTCGACGCGCAACCGCGCGCGATGCGATTCATCAGAGTGCTTCGCGCGGAAGGCTCGTGCGATGAGTGTGTCCCTGGATACGTCGCCGGGCCATGCTTCGCCAAGCGCACGCGCGAGCGCAAATAACACCGGGCGTGTTGCGAGCGAGACCACGGTGCGTGCGTCTCGCACGGCGTGGCGGCACGCGTCCACGACGAACGCTTGGGATGCCAGCAACGCTTCCACCTCATGGAGTCGCAGAAGCCGTTCCTCGCCATGCGCCATCAGGCGTGCCGCGGGCGCATTCAAGGCGAGCGATGCACGTTCGACCTCTGCGGTCAGCGCAGGGATGGCTGCGTGACGCGCGGCGCGCTCGGCACGGATAAGCGCTGCATGCGCCGGTTTCGTCTGCATGCGGCGGATTGCTATCCCCGCAACCACCAGTTCATGGGCGGCTCTCAATGCCGGCGGAAAGGGCGCGACGTCGACGTCGGCAAGTATGCGTTCGGCATCGTCGAGGCGGCCGATAAGCAGCATGCGCCGCAGCTCGAGATATCGCGCATGCGCGGCGTTCAAGTGGTCGCCGTGCGCTACGAGCGTCACCCGCGCTGCGTCAAGCGCATTCGCGGGCCAGCTCAGATCGCGCGAGGCGAGCGCAATCTCGGCCTCGGCAACGACACATCGTGCCCGAGCTAGGGCCTCTTTTGGACCGAAGGCGCGCGCTGCGTTTCTGACGAGCGTTCTCGCCCGAACGAGATCGCCCAGCTGCGCCATCGCGATGCCGCGAAGCGCGAGTGCTGGCGCGTCGTCGCGCAACGCGACCCGATTCAACGCGCCTAGCGGATCACCTGCCGCGAGCGCGCGCGCCGCAGCCGTGATCAGCGAGTCCATCCGAATCCCGCCACACTTGTCACTCCCACCCTTCGATGGCCTGGTTGCAGTCTATCGCACGACCACCAACCAACACCTCGTACCGGAACCGGTACGAACGACGAAGGGAGAGAACGGCGATGACCACACATATGACTGGGACGCGTGAAGAGTGGCTGGCCGCGCGGCTTGAGTTGCTGCAGGCTGAGAAAGAGCTCACGCGACGCAGCGACGAACTGGCACAACGGCGGCAGGCGTTGCCGTGGGTTCGGATCGACAAAGCGTATCGCTTTGAAACCAACCAAGGCGTCGCATCGCTAGCAGACCTCTTCCGAGGTCGTTCGCAGCTCCTCGTCTATCACTTTATGTTCGGGCCCGAGTACGCGGCGGGGTGTCCGTCCTGCTCGGCTATCGCGGATGGTTTCAATGGCTTCTTCGTTCACCTGGAGAATCATGATGTCGCGTTTTCGGCCGTGTCTCGCGCGCCATTGACGAAGCTGCAGGCGTTCAAGCGGAGGATGGGCTGGACGTTTCCCTGGGCCTCGTCGCTCGGTGGCGACTTCAACTTCGACTTCACCGTCTCGATCACGGAGGCACAGCAGAATGACGGAAGCGTTGAATATAACTACCGCCGCGAACCGAAGAGAGCGGTGAGTCCGGATTTGCGCGATAACCAAGGTATCGCCGCCGAGATCGCGGCCACGACCGGAACCGACGTCGCCACGTATGCACGAGAGAGGCCGGGCGCGAGCGCGTTCGTGCTCCAGAACGGTGTCGTCTACCACACCTATTCTACCTACGCGCGCGGATTGGACGGACTCTGGGGTATGTACCAGTGGCTCGACCGTGCGCCCAAGGGACGCAACGAGACGGGCCTCTGGTGGCGGCACCACGATGAGTACGACAAGGAGCAGGCGGTTGCGCGCGGCGCGCGCCATGACGCAGCGAGTTGTTGCAGCGGAACGCATGACTGACGTGCCCTGTTCAAGCTTGTGGGCGCAGGGATTCAACGTTTCATCGCAGCGACTGGCACCCTTCGACTAAATTTTAGGGTAGGTGACAAATCATGAGCGAAGTGCGCACCGACGAATGCATCCACGCAGCATCACCTTTTGAAAACGGCAAGAGTAGCGATCTCGGCCCCGCAGATTGGCTATGTCTTGCGGCCGCTCCTAGCTTCGCGATCATGGCGATGATTGCGGGCGCTGGCGACGGGCCGTATATGTGCTCCGCCATGCATGGTGCATCGCCATTGAGCGGCATGGTCCCGATGTATGTGCTGATGAGTGCCTTTCATTCGACACCTTGGCTGACCTTGATCGCCAAGCGACGCGGCGCTCGCCACGGCTGATTTGGTGTTTGCCGGATGGGGATGCGGAGCAATGGCGCCTCGGTACGCTTGTCACCCGACGCGTTAACAATAGAGGCGTTATTATTGGCAGCCGTAGGCTTCAGTTTTGGCGATAGATGTGACTGGACGGCGCGGCCGGGTTGGCTCCAGGTCAATCTCGCGGCGCCCATCGTTGGGCCACCGCCGCTAATTTACTTGTACTCGCAGGAGATCCGCGCATGGTCACTTCGTCTTCTTCACGATGGCTGGATGTGCTTGGTATTCGATTGCCTATCGTACAAGCACCGATGGCGGGCATATCGTCACCGGCGATGGCGGCGGCCGTGTCCGAGAACGGTGGCCTTGGCTCGCTGGGCGTAGGTGCGATGACAGCGGCCAAAGCGCGAGAAACCATTCATCAATTTCGTGCGCTCAGCAGTGGTCCGCTTAACGTGAATGTGTTTGCGCATAAGCCCGCGCATGCGGACAGCAAGAAAGAAAGTGCGTGGTTGGAACGATTGAATCCGGAGTTCGCCCGCACCAATGCGAAAGCGCCGACGGCATTGCACGAGATTTACACCTCGTTCCTCGTTGACGAGGACATGCTCGCCATGCTGGTGGAGGAAAAACCCAAGGTGGTGAGCTTTCACTTCGGCTTGCCGGGTCAGCAGCAGATCGATGCGCTGCATAAGGCAGGTATCGTGCTGTTGGCCACGGCAACGAATGTGCAGGAAGCCAAGCAGGTCGAGGCCGCGGGCATCGATGCCATCATCGCGCAGGGCTATGAGGCGGGCGGTCATCGCGGCATGTTCGATCCGGATGTGGAAGACACGCGCCTGGGCACGTTTGCCTTGACGCGTGTGTTGGTTCAATCGGTGAAAATTCCAGTGATTGCAGCCGGCGGCATCATGGATGGCGCGGGCATTCTGGCGGCTTTGAAACTTGGCGCAGTGGCCGCGCAGTTGGGTACGGCTTTCGTGGCCACCGACGAATCGCTGGCGGATGCGGGATATCGCGCGCGCCTTTTCAGCGATGCCGCGAACCATACCGTGATGACCCGCGTGATTTCCGGGCGCCCGGCACGCAGCCTCGCGAACGATTTCACCCGCTGGGGCGCCAGGGTGCCCAACGATAGCGTGCCGGATTATCCGACGGCCTACGATGCCGGCAAGGCCTTGAATGCCGCAGGCAAGGCTGCCGGAAACACGGGCTATGGCGCGCATTGGGCCGGGCAGGGCGCGCCGCTCGCGCGTGCGCTACCCACGCGGGAATTGATGCAGGCGCTAGCGAAAGAATTGGCGCAGGCATCCGCTTGACGACGCCATAGCGGCATCCATCTTTTTTATAGGTAAACAAAGGCCGGGCCAGATTGTCCCGGCCTTTGTCATTGTGCGTTTGCTTCATGCCACGAGAAGATCACAATAGCTGCGACTTGTATTTACTGTTGATCGCGAACTGACGGGGCATGCCTTATGGACCGCATTGATGCCATGAAAATCTTTGTCGCGGCACTCGACGAAGGTAGCCTCGCTGGTGCCAGCCGAAAAACGGGGCGCTCCGCCGCAGCCGTCAGCCGAGCCATCGCTTTTCTCGAAGCACATGTCGGCGTACCGCTGCTGCATCGGACTACCCGCTCCATCAAGCTGAGCGATGCCGGCGAACGCTATGCCACGGCATGCAGAAAGCTTCTGGCGGATCTGGATGAAGCCGATCGGCAAGCAGCCGGTGAACGATCGGTGCCGCGTGGCACGTTGACCATCACGGCCACTGTGTTTGCCGGTGTGGAAGTGCTGCGACCCATCGTCGACGACTTCATGGAGCAGTACCCGACGGTGAACGTGAGGATGTATCTGCTCGAGCGCCCCGTGAATCTTATCGACGAAGGCATGGATCTAGCTTTGCGCATTACACACTTGGCCGACTCGACGCTTGTTGCGCATCACATCGGCGATGTTCGTCGGGTTGTGGTGGCGTCACCGCGTTATCTGGCGACACATCCTCGTATTGAAGAACCTGCCGACCTTTCCAAGCATCACATCATCGCCATGCAGCACATGGGGCAGGACTCATGGACATTTCCCCCCTTGGCCGGTTCGTCAGTTCCACGTGCCGTACCGATTACGCCGCGGCTGGTGGTGAACAACGTACAAGCGGCTGTTGCGTCCGTGATGGATGGCCATGGCATTACGCGTGTGCTTTCGTATCACGTGGCTTCGGAAATTAAGCAGCGATCGCTGCAAATTGTTCTGGCCGACGCAGAGGCGGCACCGATGCCTGTGAACCTGGTTTCACCCTACGGGCGTCTTTCGGTGCCTAAGGTCCGCGCGTTCGTCGACTTTGCGCTACCGCGCCTTCGCACTCGGTTTGCATGTCTGAGCAAGGATGCCGCCACACCTCCGGATGCCGCGATTCCACCGCGCCGCGGAAGAGTGTCTGCCGGTTAGCAGGGATTCGCTAAACCACGTTGCAGGCCTAGATTACGGGGTGTCGGAGCCACCAGCCCGATCGCTATCAGAACACCCCCTAATCTTCGAGTGAATCCCATCATGAACAGTCCGCGCAAAGTTGTTGCCATCACCGGTGCTTCGCAAGGTATCGGCGCTGGTCTAGTCAAAGCATTCCGCGATCGCGATTACCGCGTTATCGCCAATTCGCGCTCGATCAAGCCGTCGAGCGATCCCGATGTCCTGGTGATTGCTGGCGACATCTCGGATCGCAAGGTCGCCGAGCGCATGATCAAAGAAGGTATGGCCAAGTTTGGCCGCATCGACACACTTGTTAACAACGCCGGTATCTTTGTTGCCAAGCCGTTTACCGAGTACACGGCCGAAGACTACGCCAATGTCTTGGCGATCAATCTGGGCGGTTTCTTCCACGTCTCGCAGTTCGCGGTGGCGGAGATGGTGAAGCAGGGCAGCGGCCATGTGATCAACATCACCACCACGCTGGTCGATCACGCTATCGATGGCGTGCCGTCGGTGTTGGCATCGCTTACCAAAGGCGGCCTTGATGCGGCGACCAGGTCAATGGCGATCGAATACGCCAAGCGCGGTGTGCGCGTGAACGCAGTGTCGCCCGGCATCATCAAGACGCCGATGCACGCCCCGGAAACACACGCCACGTTGGCTGGCTTGCATCCCGTCAATCGGATGGGCGAGATCAGCGACATCACCCAGGCGGTGTTGTATCTGGAGTCGGCCGGCTTTGTAACCGGCGAGACCCTGCATGTCGACGGCGGCCAGGTTGCCGGTCATTGATTGCTTGCGAGGCGGGTGCAATACCCGCC
>CAJCJD010000147.1 GCA_903970555.1 Vulcanimicrobiota bacterium | reverse complement strand
CTGCGCGTGCGGGCGAAGGAGAATCCCTATGATTGGCTTTACGAGCGTTATCGTGCTTATCGTGATTGCGCTGTTGTTTTCGTCGATCAAGGTGTTGCCGGAATACCAGCGGGGTGTTGTTCTGACACTTGGGCGCTACACCGGCACCAAAGGGCCCGGTTTGGTGATCTTGGTGCCGGTGGTACAGCGGATGACGCGGGTGGATCTTCGTGTGACGGTGATGGATGTGCCGCCGCAGGATGTCATTTCCCGCGACAATGTCTCTGTGCGCGTCAATGCCGTCGTATATTTCCGCGTGATGGAGCCGGACAAATCAGTGCTGCAAGTCGCGGACTTTTTCCAAGCCACCAGCCAGCTGGCGCAAACCCGCTTGCGTTCGGTACTCGGCCAGCATGAGCTGGATGAAATCCTGTCGCAGCGCGATTCGATCAATCACAGCTTGCAGCAGATCCTGGACGAGGCGACCGATCCCTGGGGCATCAAGATCACCAACGTCGAGATCAAGGATGTGGATCTCAACGAAACCATGGTCCGCGCCATCGCCCGCCAGGCCGAGGCCGAACGCGAGCGTCGCGCCAAGGTGATCCATGCCGAGGGTGAAATGCAGGCCGCGGAAAAACTGCGCGATGCCGCGGCGATGTTGTCGCAGCAGCCGCAGGCCTTGCAGCTGCGCTACCTGCAGACCTTGGCCAATATGTCCAACAGCGGCCAATCCAGCACCATTGTGTTTCCGTTGCCTATCGATCTTCTGAAGCCGTTGCTCGATAAGAATCCCTAGGTGACGTCTGTCAGATGCGACAGATGACGCCTGCGCCTGCCGTACAGATGGCCACAGAGGGATGATTTCTCCCGCACCGCTAGGGGTGCGGGAGGATCAGATCATGAACGTCGTCAACGACACACGCAGTACTCTCGAAAAATACATGCCGCTGTTGGTCGGCCTGTTGCTCGCTTTCCTCGCCGGAAAGGCGCTCAAGCGTGCGTTCTGGACCTTGTTTGCCATGTACTGGGCAGTGCACGCCACTGGTATGCATCTCTTCTAAAAGGATTGTGCAAGAGAGGCTCTACCCTTATGGTGCGCGGGCCTGCAAACGGAGTCCCGCGTGAAGCCCAGAACCCTCGCCGAATGGTTGGACTACCAGCAAGGCGTTCATGCGCTTGGCATCGATCTTGGCCTGGATCGTGTGCGCGCCGTCTGGCAACGCATGGGCGCGCCCGCCCTGGCAAAACGGGTGATCACGGTGGGTGGCACCAACGGCAAGGGTTCCACTGTCGCTTTTCTCGAGGCGATGCTGCTTGCCGCCGGGCAACAAGTCGGCTGTTACACCTCGCCGCATCTCATGCATTACAACGAGCGCATCCGCATTGACGCTGTCGATGTCGACGATGCCGCGTTGATCGCCAGCTTCGAGCGCATTGAACTGGCCCGCGGCGACATTCCCTTGACCTATTTCGAATTCGGCACGTTGGCGGCGTTCGATCTGTTCGCTCGCGCCGAACTTGATGTTGCTGTGCTCGAGGTTGGGCTCGGCGGTCGTCTCGATGCGGTCAATCTGATCGACGCCGATGCCGTGGTGATCACTACCGTGGATCTGGACCATGTCGAATGGCTAGGGCCGGACCGCGACAGCATCGGCCGCGAGAAGGCCGGCATCGCGCGCCGCGATAGGCCGGCAATTGTCGGCGAAAGCGATCCGCCCAATGGGTTGCTTGAAGCACTCGCATTGCAAGGCGCGAATATCGAGCGGGCGGGACGCGATTATCATGTCGAACGCCTGGCGCAAGGATGGCGCTGGCGGTATCGCGATGGAACTCAGTTGACGCTACCCGATCCCGAACTCGCGGCACCCGTGCAATACGCCAATGCTTCGGCGGCGATAGCGGTGCTGCATGTGCTGCATATCTTCGACAGTGCCGAGCTGGCTCGCGTCGCGGCAGTGGGCATGCATATGACGAAGGCTCCAGCGCGTTTGCAGTCGTTGGGTGGTGATCCAAGCCTGATCGTCGACGTGGGACACAATCCGCAGGCGGCGCGGGCGCTGGCCGATTGGTTGGACGCAACGCCGGGTGGCCGCGTGCACGCGGTATATGGCGCGCTCTCCGATAAAGATGTAGGCGGCGTGATGGCTGCATTGGGCGATCGTATCGCGCATTGGCATCTGGCCAGTCTGGATCAGGACACGCCGCGCGGCTTGCCTGCGGCCGTCTTGGCGGGCGTGTTGCGGCAAGCGCTACCACATGCAAGCTTCGACGTGCATGCCGACGTTCGGCACGCCCTTGCGGCGGCTCGCAACACCGCGCGGCATGGCGAGCGCATCCTGGCATTCGGGTCGTTTTTTGTCGCCGCTGCGGTGCTGGCGGAAACAGCCAGCTGAATCGGGTATTCGATTCTGTCATGTCGGATGGCGCGGACAGGTATAATCGCCGCGTCACGCACAAGCTGGTTGTCTGGAGTCCATCTTGAACACACGCCTGTTGGGAGCCGCCGTCCTTTTTGCGCTGGCGATCCTGTTCGTGCCGATGTTCTTCTCAAGCAAGCCCCCCTCGACGGGTACCGATCAGTCGGTCAGCCTGGCCATTCCGCCAGCGCCCGATCGCGATCTGCAGACCAAGACAATGAGTCTGTCCGGCCAGGGCGCGGCACCTGCCGCCAGCGTGACGCCAGCTACATCGGTGGCGCCGAACGCGAACGGCATGGCTACGGTGAATATCGGCAGCAGCCATCCGCAGCCTGCAGCCACCGCGGCAGCTCCGGCCGTCCCGACGCCGGCGCAGCAGCCTGCGCCGCAACCCGTCATTCCCGCGACAGCTCCGCAGACGGCAGCCGTCAGCCGGCCGGTGGTTGCGCCGCCGCAAGCCACACCGCCGCCCGCTTCGTCACTACCGCCAGCGACTGCTGCGCGCGGTATCTATGCCGTCAACCTGAGTGCCTACGCTCCGGAGGGCGCCAATCGCTTGATGCAGCGCGTGCGCGGCCTGGGCTATCCGGTGCACGGCGAGTCGATCCAGCGCGCCGGCAAGACCTTGACCCTGGTCAGTGCCGGCCCGTTTGAAACCCGTGCGGCAGCCGAGGCGGCACGGCTGAAGATCAGCCAGTCGATCCCCGGCGCCCCAGCCCGGCTTGAAGCCGGAGCCACCACGCCGCAGGGCGATGTACCCGCGCCGGCTGTTGCAACAGGCCCCGTGCGGGCAGGTGCCTGGGCGGTGCAGGTTGCGGCCATGGGCAGTCAGGCCGACGCCGTGGCGCTGCGCGACAAGCTGCGCGCCAACGGTTTCGACGGTTTTGTGGATTCGGTGAACGCCGGGGGCAAGCGCTTGTGGCGCGTGCGAGCCGGCCCGCAGACCCAGCGCAGCGATGCGGTGTCCCTGCGCGACCAGATCAAGGCCAAGCTCGGTCTCGACGGCAACGTCGTTAGCGCCAACTGACCCCTCTAACGGACTGGACGCCACATGAACGCGGTCGACCTCATCAT
The DNA here is from genome assembly GCA_903970555.1 of Vulcanimicrobiota bacterium. Lineage (GTDB taxonomy): Bacteria > Pseudomonadota > Gammaproteobacteria > Xanthomonadales > Rhodanobacteraceae > Dyella_B. The sequence goes on along the minus strand of CAJCJD010000147.1, from coordinate 20,963 downwards.
CATCGCGGTATTGGCGCTTTCGGTCCTTGTAGGACTCTGGCGCGGCCTCATATCGGAGGTGCTGGCGCTGGCCACCTGGGTGGCGGCGTTTTGGGTGGCATGGACGTATGGCCCGGCTGTTTCGGCGCACTTCGATCGGACGATCGAAACGCCGGTGCTGCGGCTGCTGGTCGGCTACGGCATCTGTTTTATCGCGGTGCTGATTCTCGGTGCGCTGGTGCGGTTCATGATCCAGAAGTTGGTGGATGGAACCGGGCTTGGCGGCACGGATCGTTTGCTCGGCATGATTTTCGGCTTCGCCCGCGGTTTGCTGCTGGTGACGCTGGTGGTGTTCCTGGTTAGTTTGACCTCGTTCGTGCATCAGCCGATGTGGCAGCAGTCGACGCTGTTGCCGCAATTCAAAGGATTGGCGGCATGGCTGGAGCAGGAGATGCCGGCCGATGTGCGCGAGCATTTGCGTCCAGGAAATTTGCCGGTGCATCTGCAGAACCTGAAAAACGTGTTGCCGGATAGCCTGCCGGCACACAACTCCTCATCTCCGGCTGCTGCTTCGAGCGCGGCCAATGCAACGCATTAACAGTAACGGGTAAAGCACCATGTGCGGAATCATCGGCATCGTCGGTACCACTGAGGTGGCATCGGCGCTTTATGACGGCCTCACCGTCCTGCAGCATCGCGGGCAGGACGCGGCCGGTATCGCGACCGTGGACGGCGCGCGACTTCGACTGCACAAGGACAATGGATTGGTGCGCGACGTGTTCACCCAGGCGGCGATGAGCCGGCTGCGCGGGCGCATCGGTCTTGGCCATTGCCGTTATCCGACGGCAGGTTCGGAGGGTTCTTCCGAATCGCAGCCGTTCTACGTCAACTCGCCTTACGGCATCGCGTTCGCGCACAACGGCAACTTGGTGAACACCGAGACGCTGCGTCGCGAAATGTTCGAAGACGACCGTCGTCACATCAATACCGATTCGGATTCCGAAGTGCTGCTCAACGTGCTTGCGCACGAGCTGCAGATTCAGGATCGGATGGCGCTCACGCCCGATCATATTTTCAAGGCTGTCGCCGGCGTGCATGCGCGCGCGCGTGGTGGTTATGCATGCCTCGCGCTGCTGCTGGGTTACGGGTTGCTGGCGTTCCGCGATCCGAATGGCATCCGCCCGTTGGTACTCGGCGAGCGCATCACGCCGGAAGGCCGCGAATACGCGGTGACCTCCGAGTCGGTAGCGCTGGATATCTTGGGCTTTAAACGCCTGCGCGATGTAGCGCCGGGCGAAGCAGTGTTCATCACCGACGATGGCCAACTGCATACACGCATGTGCGCCGAAGGTGCCGTGCATGCGCCATGCATCTTCGAATATGTGTACCTTGCACGCCCCGATTCGATGATCGAGAACGTGTCGGTGTACAAGGCGCGTTTGCGCATGGGCCAGAAGCTGGCCGAGAAAATCATGCGCGAACGCCCCGATCACGGCATCGATGCGGTTATCCCGATTCCGGATACCGCGCGTACCGCCGCCAGTGCGCTGGCCGAAGTGCTGGGTGTGCCGTTCCGCGAAGGCTTCGTCAAGAATCGTTATATCGGCCGTACCTTCATCATGCCGGGGCAGGGCGAGCGCGTGAAATCGGTGCGCCGCAAACTCAATCCGGTCGAGCTGGAATTCCGCAAGAAGAACGTGTTGCTGGTGGACGATTCCATCGTGCGCGGCACGACCTCGCGCCAGATCATCCAGATGGCGCGCGATGCGGGCGCCAAGAACGTGTACTTTGCATCGGCCGCGCCGCCGGTGCGTTACCCGAATGTGTACGGCATCGACATGCCGGCCGCTTCCGAGTTGGTGGCCGCAGGCCATAGCAACAAGGAAATCGAGGCGATGCTCGGCGCCGATTGGTTGATCTACCAAGATCTGCAAGACCTGATCTGGGCCGTGCAGGATGGCAACGAGAATTTGAAGCACTTCGATACATCGTGCTTCTCCGGCGAATACGTCACCGGCCTCGACCAGCACTATCTGCAGCAGATCGAAATGCTGCGTTCGGATGATGCGAAAGCTGCGCGCCGCAGCGCGTGATCCACTCGTCGTCCCGGCGAAAGCCGGGACCTAGTGACTTGGCTTGCGAGTAACAAAGACGCTGGGTGACCAGCTGCGCCGTTGTAAAGCGCCTGCGGCTTTCGCCGGGACGACGGGTTAAGCGGAGTTTTGTGGTTTCCATGACCAATCTTCACGCCGCCGCCAAACGCTGCCTAGACGCGCACGACCCTGTCGAGAAACTACGCCTTACGCATGCAACGTGGGCGGCGTTGCAATCGGGCGAGCTTCATCCGGACCCAACTTCTCCAGCTCCAGAGCCTATCTGCGCGCCGGGACGTCCCGAACGCCCACAACTTGTTCCGCAACGTCAGGTTCCACATCGCGGTCTTGGCACACCCGAGGGTCGCGCTGCTCTCGTGCATGCCGTAGCGCATATCGAATTCAACGCAATCAATCTGGCGTGGGATGCGGTGTACCGTTTTCGCGGCATGCCCGATGCGTATTACCGTGATTGGGCCAGTTGCGCGCACGATGAAGCGCGCCATTTCGCAATGCTCTCCACGCGTCTGGCCGAACTTGGTCACGCTTACGGCGACTTCGATGCCCACAACGGCCTGTGGGAAATGGCCGAGAAAACCGCGCACCGCGATACTGCCCGTATGGCGCTGGTGCCGCGCGTACTGGAAGCACGCGGGTTGGATGTGACACCCGGCATGATCGATCGCCTGCGCGGCGTGGGCGACGAGCGCACCATCGCGATACTGGACGTGATCTTGCGCGAAGAAGTGGTGCACGTCGCCGCGGGCACTCGCTGGTTTCGTTGGTGCTGCGAACGCGATGGGTTGGAGCCGCGCGAAACCTTCCTTGATCTGCTGCGCGATTACATGGGCCGCAATTTGCGAGGGCCTTTTAATCGCGAAGCCCGCATCCAGGCGGGCTTCGACGAAGCGGAACTTGATCAACTCACTGCATTAGCGCTGGAAAGTTGATTGCCATTCGCTATTGCAACGGCTTGCGAAATTTGTAGATGAACTTGTCGGTCTTGCCTTTGATCTTGGGATCGAAAATCTTAAGGCTGTGATCGTCCGCGGGGTTGCTCAACACATCGCTCTCGCCAACGAATTGAAATCCCGCGGCAGTCACTTCGGCCTTCACGGCAGCCGGGTCGATGCGATGCAGATCATTTGTTTTTGAAACACCGGTCCCCGCCGCAGCCGCGTGATCAAGCACTATGTAGATGCCACCCGGTTTCAGCGCGTCGTAAATCGCCTTGTTGATGGCTGCCATATCGGGTGAGCCCATGAAGGGATCATGCAGATCGTGATAGTTCTGCGATGTCCAGATCATGTCGACACCCTTGGGAAGCGACAGGGATGCGATGGGTTGCACCAGCACGGTTACGTTCGGATAAGCAGCCGTACCGGCGAAACTCTGCAGACTTTTCAGGCGCGTCGGGTTGGCTTTGTCCATCTCGGTTGGTTGCACGGCATACACCGCGCCCTGCGGGCCGACGACTTTGCTCAAGAGGCGCGTGTAGTAACCGGCACCGGGCATCAAGTCGACCACTTTGTCGCCCCACTTGATGCCCGTGAAGGCCAACACCTCAACCGGCTTGCGATTGACGTCTTCCGCTTTTTCGTCGGCCGGTCGCGCAGGGTCGGCTACGGCGAGTGCAATGCGAGAGGGGACACTAGCTGCTTGCGCTGGCAGATAAGCGTAGACGGCAAATGCAGCAGCTACGGCCAACAATCCGTGAAGTTTCATGGGATGAACTCCTCAGTACCGGGCGGTGAAGGGACGTCTTCAATGTCTAGTCGTAGGCATCGCATGCGCGCATGCCGGAGCGGAGCCAGCTTACTAGCTCCGCCTTACGGCCCTGTGAAGGTCATGGCCTACCCGTCGTATTCGCGGCGATCGAAGGTCAATACACGTAGTTGATCGCGATGGCTGGGGTAACCGTGCCAACCGTGTTATGGCCACCGAAAATCACGCGTGTGCCGAGAAGTACGCCGATATTCGGCGTCCAGTTGTACTCGATCGCAGGCGCCACACCGAACGCTTCGCTGGGCCCGGAGTTGAGCGTGATGTTTTGCGGATAGGGCTCATTGCCCGGATCGATCAACTCTTCGCCGCTCATATGCGTATTGCGGTTGTGGCTGTAAGTGAAATCCACAGCCAGCACCCATCGCTCGGTCACGCTGTACTCCAGCGATGCATCGGCAAAAAAGCTATTGCCCGGTTTCACGTGCCCATGGAATCCGGCGCCCGTACCGTAAACGCTGACGCCTTGCACATCGGCGTGGCCGGAAACCGATTCTGACACATCAAAACGTGTGCGCAGGATGCGTCCGTTGGGCAACCAGAAATACATCTGGGAGTTGATCGCCAACGTCGTGGTGTATGCGCCTTCGCCCAAGCCATCGGCGGCGCGATCGCCGAGTTGATCGTACTTGCCCGTAGGCAGTGTTTCCTGCAGCTGGATGGCTGTCGTTGGTATCCAGCCGCCTTGGTGAAATTCCGTAAGGCGATATTGCGCTTGCAGAGTGAGATCGCCGAAACCGATGCCGGAGCTGCTACGACCGTCGCTGATACGGTTGTAGCCGAACGTGGGGATCATGCCAATCGAGAATCGATCAACCAGACCGTACAGGATGTAAGTACGTGAGCCGAAGCTATCGGAGCCGGGCGCGCGTATGTCGTAAAGATAAGGCTCAAACAGAAAGTGCCCGGGTGGCAGCGTTTCCGCCGAGTTCGCCAGCATGGGGCCAGTCCACCATGCGTCGCTCATCGATTGCGTGGTTGTAGAAGGTTGTGTGGATGGATCAGCTGATGATGCCGTCGTCTGTGCGATGGCGCGCGCAGACCACGCGCCACAGCAAAGCACGCCGAACGCAAACGACATCCATGCATGCCGTCTTGCGATCATGGGCTGATGCGTGTTAACGAGGCAATGAAGTCTGGTTGCCACGTCTTGCCGTTGTCGTCGGAGAACGATTCTTCAAAGTGATGCGAGTTTGGTTGGATGTCCGACCAAACGTCGCGAATGAGAACGGTTCGACCGTGCAACGTGTCCTGCGAAATCAACTCGCCACGCCCATCCTTGAATGCACCGATCGCCGATTTGTTGATGGCGCCGTTGCTGCTGTCGACCCACGTCTGGCTCCACTGATGCGATTGCGGGTTATAGAGAAACAGCGTCAGACCTTCGAAGTGGTTGTCCTTGTCACCGGCTTCGATTTCCTCCATCGAAGCCTTGCCACCCCAGATCTTTCGGACGGTCACGGTGCCGGTCATCTCTCCCCAGGCGGCGGAGCCAAGCGGGTCTCTCAGGGCTTTGATGTGCGTCCGCCAGGTGCCGATGTTGAAGTCGAAGTCGCGGGCGCCATCGCGATAAGCGGATTCGGCAGGGGCGGCGGCATCCGCGGCAAGCGCGGCGCTTCCCGCTATGCCCAAGGTCAGGGCGGCGGCGATAAATAGAGCTTTTCTGAACGTCGTCATGGCTCGGTTTCCTGGCAACGCGGATTGCGTGGCTGAAAAAGTAAGCCGACCAGTGGTTCGCCGAAATAACCACTTTTGTGTAATCTTATATAACCACTTTAGGCCGCGCGCTATGAAACGGATCCCCGCCAGTTTCCTGCCGCCCATCGCCCTGGACGCCGATAGTGGCGTTCCCATGTACGACCAGCTGTCCGAATGGTTCCGTCGCGCGATCATCGATGGCCACTTACATGCAGGGCAGCGCGTACCTTCCACGCGTAATCTCGCCAGGGAACTCCATATTTCCCGCGTGCCGGTGTTGAGTGCCTACGAGCAGTTGTTCGCCGAGGGCTATCTAGAAACTTTCGTGGGCGCGGGAACCTGCGTGGCCAAGTCGATACCGGGGCAGGCCATGAAGTCCGCCGCCGCCAAGGGCCGCACTCAGTCACGGCAATCAGTCGAGCAAAAAGCGTCGCGTAGAATCGCTCAACGCGTGGACGCACTACACACGGCGCCGCAAACGTGGGCTAATACGCAAGGCGCCTTTCGCATGGGTGTGCCGGCGCTCGATCACTTTCCGGTGAATACGTGGTCGAGGCTGGTCAATCGCCATTCGCGCAAGCCACCGATCCAGCAGATGATCTATGGCGATCCAATGGGTTACCTGCCGCTGCGCGAAGCCATCGCCGAATACCTGGGCACCGTGCGCGCCGTGCGCTGCGATGCCGAACAAATCTTGATCACCACCGGTTCGCAGCAGGGCCTGCAAATCTGCGCCAATGTGCTGCTGGATGCAGGAGCGCCGGTTTGGATCGAAGAGCCTGGTTATCCTGGCGCGCGGCAGGCGTGCAGAACCATCGGCACTCAGCTTGTTCCGGTCCCGGTGGACGAGGAGGGCCTAAACGTCACCGAGGGCATCCGCTTATGCGGCGATGCAAGGGCGGTCTACATCACGCCATCGCACCAATTCCCATTGGGCTGCACCATGAGCGCCGCGCGGCGACTGCAGCTTCTTAGTTGGGCATCGAGCAGTGGTGCGTGGATCATCGAGGATGACTACGACAGCGAGTACCGCTTCGGCGGTCGTCCGCTGGCGTCGCTGCAGGGCATGGATACCGATGATCGCGTGATTTACGTGGGCACCTTCAGCAAGGTGATGTTTCCCTCCGTACGTATCGGTTACGTCGTCATTCCGAAAGACCTCGTCCCTGCGTTCGCGCGTGTGCGCGATGCATTCGATACGTTCTCGTCCATGTTGTACCAGGTGGTGTTGAACGATTTTATTCGCGAGGGACACTTCGCACGGCACATCAAGCGCATGCGTGCGCTTTATTCGGAACGGCGCTCGGTGCTGTTGGAGGCAATCGCCAAGTACGCAAGCGACAAACTCGAGCCCATCGGCACCGATGCAGGCATGCAGCTCACCGCACTACTCGCGCCAGGTGTCGACGACGTGGCTATCTCTATCGCGACCGCGAAAATCGGCGTTTCGGCGCGGCCACTGTCCATTTCCTACTTGCAGCCACCGCCTCGCGGTGGCCTGATCCTTGGCTACTCCAACGTCAATGTGCATGAACTTCGCGAGGGAGTACGCAAGTTGGCAATGTGCGTGTGAATGGCCGAATCGTATCGTCTATAAATTTCAAATCCGACTCCCCGTTCTGAGAGATGAGTTGCCGCCCGTATAACGTGTGGCGTTCTCACGCTTTGTGAGGTGGATCCCTCAGCAGAAGGCTACTATCCGCGCGTCTACCTATCATGCGGCGCATCCTTCGGCTGTATGATCGAATTCCCCTCCAACTCCAGTAGCAGGGGGTCATCGGCCGACAGATCCTTCTTCGGCACGATCAGTCGCCAACTGTCACTGGATTTTGCATCGCGGTAGAACGCGGCAATGCCGATGTACTGCGTATTAGGTTTCAGCGGCTGCGACATGCTAGCCGCACCATTCGGATAGACCACCATGCCGCGGATGTCCTGCAGATCCTCTGCCAATACCGTTTTGTCCTCGGTCAACAAGTCGTCGTACGACGCTGACGCAAAGGTCTTGGTATCGCGAAGCTGATAGACACGCACGACCACAGAGTAGGGCCGGCCGACATCATCGGGGTTGATCATGGCGCGGGCTTTCAGGTCGACATTCAAAGCTGTAACTTTTTTGTAGAACGTAGCCTGATAAGCGCTCGACGTTGCTGTCGATACGGTTTGCCAGGCTCCACAGGCCGACAGTAGAACACATGAAGCGACAACGGCCATGGATGAAGCGATAACGCGCATGGAAAACTCCAACATTTACACAATTGGGTCGGGATCGACTGCCGGTCGGGAAGTATTGATAGGTCGCTGGAATGCTTCATAGCGTCCCAGTGGCACATCCAGGATTTGTTTCGCGGCGGGTTTCAGCAGGGTTGTCCAGGCGAGCCGGGAACGTGATTCGCCTAGCGCGGGCTTTGGCATCAGCGATGAGGACACCCGCATGCGTAATACGGCGTCGGCCTTGATGCCGATATAGATGCGTAAAAAAGCCATCAGATCGCGATGCGATTTCGCCCCCGGCAATAATGCATCTACCTGTTCCGCAGAGGTGGGATGCAAGGTAATGCGTACCGCTTTGGTGCGGCAACGGATGCGTCGGCCCAGCACATCGCCTTGTCCCAGGCCGCGCTGTGCAGCAGGGTCTTCGCCACTGGCACGTCGGCCCAGTAGAGCTGGTGCTGTAACGGCAATCCATACGGGATGAAATTCTTCCACAACCACAGCGACACCCGGCGCCGCCAGCGTTACGACACCGGCAAGACCTTCGGCCGTGCGCGTGCGCTGATTGAGCAGGCCCAGCATGGCCAGCACACGCGAATCGGGCAAGCCAGCTTGCGCAGGCTTATCGCCGAGACCAAACCCGACTAACGCCAACAGATCGCGCGAACGCTCGTCCACGCCACCCTGTTCGAATCCAACCGGATAGCGGTATTTGCGCCAAGCACGAAAAAGCAGCGTTACCGTGCGATGGTGATAGATGTCCAGGAAGGCCATTACTGATTCATGACCATCCCGACGTAGCACGATGTCGTCGATCAAATGCGACGGCATGGCCGCGTCTACCCCGTAGAGACCCATAAACGTGGTGCGAACATCCGGCGGCCTGTGTGGTGATTCCTCGTCCTGCTCGATGGCCGCCACTTCGGATCCGGGAAAACCCATCTTTGGCCAGGGTCGGAAGCGCACGGGGTCATGTTCAAGCGTATCCAGGGTGCCAAGCCTCGGGCGCTCGGGCGCCTGCAGCTCCAGCAAGCGGCAAAGCTGGAAAAACTCCATGTGCGGTGCGCGCGCCATCAACGCCTGCAGCAAGGAGGTGGCATGAGGCGTATCGCTTCTACTCATAGCGGCGATCGTTCCGCGAAACTGTGTGGCCAGGTGATGCGTTTGCCGCTGGGAAGACATACGACGCATAGTTGCGTATAGACATTCATCTCCGCATATTGCGCAAAGAAACAATGCAGCAGTTCGCCGAACAGGTGCACGTCACCCTCGCCGGCAAATGCCTGGCTATCGAGTGTTATCTCGATCAGTACGCCACGAAGGATGCTGCCGCCCAACACGCGCTCTTGCAGTTCCTGGGTCACCTGACGGATGCCTTCTAGCCGTCGACGGTTCAATTCGTCGTTAGTCCAGTCGTACAAAGCCAGTGCCCCACGCAATACCTCGGCGTCCATCAGCGACAGGAAGTTGGGTGCAAGGTGAGATAGCACGCGCCACTGAAAGCGGTCGTTGACGGGTGGGTAAACCGGTAACGTCGGCGTGCACAGATGACGCACACGTGCGACATTGGGTGCATTGCCGACCACTTGGTTGATGCCGGCCTCGCGCAAACTTTTGCGCGGTAGCATCCCATTGGTGCCGGTCACGCGCAGCGAAAGTGTTTCCTCCGGGAGATCCAGCATCGACGACCAGGCATGGCCACCCAGGATGAGCGAGGTGACATACAAACCCTTGGCGCCTTGCCTCACTCGTGTGTGAAAGTAGCGCTCTGGCGCTTCATGCCGAAGCATGCCGCCGCGATGACGGAAACTTGAAAACGGCACGTAAGTATGGCGTTCGGCAGTGCTGTGATCGAATGATTCCACCGCCTCCACTGAATACGTCTCTACGTATTCGCCATGGTGATGAGCGGGCACGACGCGATATTCCGTATCGTGATGGTTGACATGGATTGGCTCGGCGTCCAATTCAAACAGGTTAATAATAGGTGTGCAGAACAGCCGTACGTTCTCCGCACTGAAGCGCATATCGGCCGGATAGTCGTGTTCTAACAACACTTCCAACTCGAAGCTGTGGGCCTGCTCGGGCAACCGCGCAATATCCAGGCCGCACAGGTCGACGAACAGAAATTTTTCTCGAAAAGTGAAGTATTCCAACATCAACTGATAACCGGAAAAGGCGGTTTCCGCTTTGGGCCACAGCCGATCCCGTACTGAAAAGCCGCCCGGCAAGAAGCGCACGTCGGGCAACGGCACCGCCTCACCGTTGCGCACTTGCGCAATGCGCCAGGCCACCGCTTTGACTTGCCGCGTCAGCGCCAGGTGCATGGCCGTCGCCACCGGAAGATCCGCATTCAAGTACAGGCGGATGGTCGACAAATCGACGGATTCGCGCCGGGCGGAATGGTCCACGTCGAAACGCAGGCGTATTACCGAGCGGCCATCGTGCCGTACTGCGGGCGTCGCCTCGGCCAAGCCAATAGGCTGCAGAGTCACCGGTTGTGTGGTGCGATACAGGCAGCGTACGCCGGTGGAGCCTATCGCGTCAGAACGCACTACCACGCCTGCGTCCACCTTTTCGGTCTGCTGCAGGGTTTCGCGTGAAGGCAGCATCTCAAGAATCGACAATGACGGAATCATGCGCAGGTAGTGCGGCCATAACAGGCTCACCAAACCTTCGGTCAGTTCCGGCAGTTCATCGTCGAGTTTCTGGCGCAGACGTGCAGTGAGGAACGCAAAGCCCTCGTGCAGGCGTTCCACGTAGGGATCGCGATCGCCGACGCGATCGAGATTAAGCATCAAGTCTTTGACCGCGGGACCATGAGGGACGGTGAAGGGCGTGAGGTGGATTTTCGCAATTGTGTGATTCTAATGACCTCCAACTTGGGTAGCGATCAGATCATGAATCTGACTGCTGATACACCCGAGATCACTGGTTCGCAGTTGCTGGAGGCTATTCGTCCGCTACTAGTTGATCATTTTCAGCCGGCGCTACTGGCACGCTTCCAGCCGATTGTGTACAAGCCGCTTAGCGTGGATGCGCTCACGGAAATTGTGCGTTTGAAGCTGGAACGCATTGGCGGACGTTTGCGACGGCGGCACGGTGTTTCTCTTACTTTCGACGATGCTCTATTGTCGACCTTGGCCGAGGCATGCCTGATACGCGAGTCGGGGGCACGCAACGTCGATAGCCTGCTTAACGAGAAAGTCTTGCCGGTTGTAGCGCGCGAGATGCTCACCCGCATGCAAAGCGGCGAGATGCCTGATGAAACGCGGCTGAGCCTTTCTGGCAAAGACGATCTTGCCATCGATTTTGTTACTCATCGTGCAGGCGGCGACGCTATCGATGCTGCAGCGTTGTCCAACGCTTAACGGGGATCGAGTCGATGCCGACCGGGCCGTCTTTGTATGAGCTTCTGACTGGATACATCGGCGATGAACCCGTCGATAGGCACGATGAAGCGACGCAAGAAATTCTCAGCGTCATGGAAAACATCAAGCGTATCCTCAATACACGTGCTGGCTCTTTGAAGCATCTGCCGGATTACGGTCTGCCGGACCTGAGTCAGATATATCGGGCATTGCCGGCTTCGGCGCATCTCTTGAAAACGCAGATGGAAAAGACGTTGCTTGACTATGAGCCGCGTATTCGGGCAATCGATTTGGAGATATTGCCCGACGCAGATCCCGGGATGTTGATCAGCTATGTTCTGACCTGTCATCTAAAGAAAGGTGGGTTGGTGCGCTACGGTACGCATTTTGAGCCCAGTGGCCGAACGCTGATGCAACGTCGCCTGTATTAGCAGCTCGGATCCCTGTCTGGGTTGCTGGAGCCCTACTGCTCGTCGCCGGACCGTGCCGTGCGGACTGTATTGACGATGCTGCGGACTATCATCGGGTCCATCCTTATGTGCTGCGAGCCATTGCCTTTCAGGAGTCGCGCATGAGACCGGCGGCCGTTAACCGTAACGCCGACGGGAGTGTCGATTTCGGAATGATGGGCATCAATTCCGTACACCTGGCGGAACTGGACCGTTTTGGCATCACGTCTCATCAGCTGCTCGATCCTTGCGTAAACGCGTACGTAGCGGCCTGGTACTTACGCCAGAAGATGGGCAAATACGGCAATACCTGGCGGGCTGTGGCGGCTTATCACTCGGAAACGCCCGCTACCGGCGAAGCCTATGCGGTGCAGGTCAAGAAACTCCTGCGGTCGTGGGGAGTCCGGGGCGTGGACTGAAGCGGTCGCGCGAGGGCCTCCATTTTCCAGTAGCCGGATGCTTCCGCACAAATAAAAAAGGCCGCCCAACGATGGCGGCCTAATTCATTGAAAATATTGGTCGGGGAGACATGATTCGAACATGCGACTTCTACGTCCCGAACGTAGCGCTCTACCAGGCTGAGCTACACCCCGTGGGAGCCGCATATCTTATCGGGCTCGGGTGACCTTGGCAACAGGTGCCGGGCTGCCGGAAAGGGGATTTCGTGCCTGATTGAGGGTGGGGCGGGCGGGTCCATCTGTTACGCTATACGGCTGCCGTCGCACGGCTTTTTCCAACGTTAGCAGAGGATTCCATGGCGCTTACCCAGGCCCGCACGATGCCCGGCGTGCTCGAGCTATTGCCGCTCGACCAGATCGCTTTCCAGCGCATGCTCGACGTGATTCGTCGCAATTACGAGCGCTTCGGTTTCCTGCCGGTGGAGACGCCGGTCATGGAGTATTCGGACGTATTGCTGACCAAGACCGGCGGCGAGACCGAGCGACAGGTGTATTTCGTGCAGTCGACCGGCGCGATGGAGCAGGGCGAGAAGCCCGAGCTGGCACTGCGCTTCGACCTCACAGTGCCGCTGGCCCGTTACGTGGCCGAGCATGAGCACGACCTCAGCTTCCCGTTCCGCCGCTATCAGATGCAGCGCGTCTACCGCGGCGAGCGTGCGCAGCGCGGGCGGTTCCGCGAGTTCTACCAGTGCGATATCGACGTGATCGGCAAGGACAGCCTGTCGATCCGCTATGACGCCGAATTGCCTGCGGTGATCTATAGCGTGTTCCGTGAGCTGAATATCGGCGCGTTCACCATTCAGCTCAATAACCGCAAATTGATGCGTGGTTATTTCGAGAGCCTGGGCGTGACCGATCCGGAACAGCAGACGCTGGTGTTGCGTGAGGTGGACAAGCTCGACAAACGCGGCGCCGATTACGTGCGCGAGACGCTGACCGGCGAAGCCTTCGGCTTGAGCGCGCAGGCGGCACAGAAGATCCTCGATTTCGTACAGGTGCGCTCCACCTCGCTGCAGGATGCGCTCGACAAGCTCGATGCGCTTGGCGCAGGGCCGGAAGGGATGGAGCAGGGTCGCGCCGAATTGAAAGAAGTGCTGGGCCTGATCCACGCTTTCGGCGTGCCGGAAACGCACTACGCGTTGAATCTCTCGATCGCGCGTGGCCTGGATTACTACACCGGCACCGTCTACGAGACCACGCTCAACGATCACCCGCAGATCGGTTCGATCTGCTCGGGAGGCCGTTACGAGAACCTTGCCGGCCAGTACACCAAATCGCATCTACCGGGCGTGGGCATTTCCATCGGTCTGACGCGTCTTTACTGGCAGTTGCGCGATGCTGGTTTGGTCAGCACTGCACGTAGCACGGTGGATGTACTGATCACGCAGATGGATGCCGCACAGTTGCCTGCGTATCTGGCGTTGGCTGGCGAACTGCGTTCGGCGGGCATTGCCACGGAAGTGGTGCTGGAAGGCGGCAAGCTCGGTAAGCAGTTCAAGTATGCAGACCGCGCCGGCATTCGCTTCGTGATTGTGTTGGGCGAAGACGAGCAGGCCAAGGGCGTGGTGACAGTGAAAGACCTGCGGCGTGAGGACCAGTTCGAAGTCGCGCGCACCGAGCTGATCAAGACATTACGCGTGGAGCTTGCCCAGGCCGAGATTGTCGGCTGAGGCAGGCTTTGCCATCGCGATCAAGGCGAAAGCCGCGATCTGATTACATCGACAACTATTTGAGGTACGCGTTGACGACTCCCCATCGGCAACGCGATCGATAACAAGACTGCCCCAACGGGCGCGGAGTACGCATGACCGCTCATTCGATCTTGCTGGATGGCAACAGCCTCAGCCGTCAACAACTCGTGGCCGTGGCTCGTCAAGGCTATGGTGTGCTGCTTGATCCGTCGCAACTCACGCGCGTACAGCGCGCAGCGGATTTTTTGGCTGAGAAGGTGAGCTGCGGCGAGCCGACCTATGGCGTCACCACCGGCTTCGGCAGTAATGCCGACAAGTTGTTGGGTGCCTATCGCCTGCGCGACAAGCTGCCAGGTGGCAATCCGCACAAGCCCGAAGGCACGCTGCTCGAAGAGTTGCAGCACAATTTGATCACCACTCATGCTGTGTGCGTAGGCAAGCCGTTTTCCGCCGAAGTCGTGCGCGCAATGTTGGTGATCCGCATCAACACGCTGATGCGCGGTCATTCGGGCATCCGCGTCAGCACGCTGGAAGCGCTCACGGCGTTGCTCAATCACGATGTGATTCCGGTTGTGCCGGAAAAAGGTTCCGTTGGCGCGAGTGGCGACCTGGCGCCGTTGTCGCATCTGGCGATCGTGCTGCTGGGCGGTGGTGAAGCGTTCTACAAGGGTGAGCGTCTGCCGGGTGCCGAAGCGCTCAAGCGCGCGGGGCTCGAGCCGATTCGGTTGTCCTTCAAGGAAGGTTTGGCGCTCAACAACGGCACGGCGCAGATGTTGGCTACGGCTGTGTTGGCGCTCGATACGCTGGAATATCTGCTCGACACCGCTGATCTCGCCGCTTCGATGACGCTGGATGCGTTCGCCGGCCGCAGCGGTGCGCTGCGCGCCGAAGTGCATGCCCTGCGTCCGCATCCGGGGCAGGTACAAGTGGCCGAGCGCGTACGTGACATGCTGACCGGCTCCACCCTGGTCGACATTCCTTATCACCTGGTACCGCGCTTCCGTCAGTGGAGCGTCGAGGCCTGGAGCACGGCTGAAGACCAGGCGCTGAGCTTCGACATCAGCTGGGACTGGGTGCCTGCCGACCAGCGTCATGGTCGCGAAGCGTTCTATAACCGTTTTCTGCCATTCCGCGGCGGCAAGAAGCATCAACCGCAAGATGCCTACTGCTTGCGCTGCATGCCGCAGGTGCATGGCGCGGTGCGCGACGCTTGGGCGCAGGCTTGCCGCGTCATCGATATCGAATTGAACTCGGTCACCGACAATCCGCTGATCTTCCCCGACAACACCGACGCGGCGTTTATCGAGGAGCAGGTGATCTCGGCCGGCCACTTCCACGGCATGCCGCTTGCGCTGGCGATGAGCTACGTGAAGGCAGCCATTCCGGTGCTGGCATCGATCTCCGAGCGTCGTCTCAACAAGCTGGTCGATCCGGCCACCAACGACGGCTTGCCGGCCTTTCTGACGGGCAACGAGGACGGCACCGATTCTGGCTTCATGATCGTGCAGTACACCGCGGCGGCGCTGGTCAACGATCTGGCGACGCGCGCACATCCGGCCAGCGTGTACTCCGTGCCGACCAGTGCGAACGCCGAAGATCACGTGTCGATGGGCGCCAACGAAGCACGCCACGTGCTGGAGATGACCGAAGATCTGAGCCACGTGCTGGCGCTGGAACTGTATACAGCGGCTCAGGCATTGGACTATCGCCAGGAAATGCTCAATGCCGCGCGTCGTCTTGCAGCGCGTGGCGATTGGCAGGCGCTGGCATCCAAGGTGGCCAATGCGCCGCGCGAAGATAATCCGCACTACGCGCAGTTTGTCGAAGAAGTGAAGCAACTCACCGCGGCACTAGCCGACGTCGGCGATTTTCACGCAGGCGAGGCGGTGCGCAAAGCCTACGATGTACTGCGCAGCAAGATCAGCTTCATGCATCGTGATCGCGCGATGGATGGCGATGTGCACACTGTTTGCGAGCTCGTTCACAAGCGCGTGTTTGCCGATAGTTGATAGCGGCTACTGTGGCTGGGCGGCACGCAGCAGATGACGTGACGCCCAGCCCAGCCAAAGCAGGATCAACACAATCGCCAGCTTCTCCATAAGCCCATTGGGAAGCCCATGCACCAGCACCTGAAACCACAGGGTGAAGGTCGCTAGCCAGGCGAGTATCAGGCCGACCACGCTGCCATGCTGCATGCGCTGGTCGCGTAGCCAGGGGCTCGAAACCAGCAGCGTACCGAAGCTGAGCCACAAGAGCCTGGCGAGCGTGGTTGTTCTATGCACCATGCAGACTAGCTCGTTGGGGCTTCCTGCATCGGATAGTCGACACTGGCCGAGCTAGAGCACGCCAGTTCTTGCCTGGATGACCGGCCCAGCGCACTTTGCGGCGCCCTAAGTCTTTGCTTCACTGAAAGTTTATGCAAGCAGATTCCGAGCTTGCCGGGTTGGCCGTTGTCGCGTATCATTCGTTCCATTGTATTAACGCATTAGTACATTATGAAGCGCCGATCGATCGACCCTGAAACCCCCGACGAGTCCGCCAAGCTCAGCCTTTGCCGAGCACTGCTGTCCATGAAAAACGTGGACGAGATGGACGCTTTCCTCAACGACCTCTGCACCCCGGCCGAATTGGAGGTGCTGGTAGATCGCTGGCGTGTCGTGCCGTATCTGCTCGACGGCGTGTCCTATCGCGAAATTCATGAGCGCACCGCAGTCAGCATCACCACCATCGGTCGTGTCGCGCGTTATTTGAACCAGGGAAGCGGTGGCTACCTCGCCGCAGCGGCGCGTGCATCGCGTAGTCGCGCAGCCGCAAAAAGGGCACGGGCATGAAACCGAGGGATCGTTTGCGTATCGCCATGCAGAAATCCGGGCGGCTAACCGAGCCTGCGTTGGATCTGCTCAATCGTTGCGGCCTCACGTTTCGCCAAAGCCGCGACAAGCTGTTTTGTTTTGGTGAGGGCGAGCCGGTAGACCTGTTGCTGGTTCGCGATGACGACATCCCGGGGCTCATTGCCCAGGGCGTGTGTGATCTGGGGATTGTCGGCCGCAATGTGCTGAACGAATTCCGCGGCGTGAATGGTGATGCCGACGCAGCGTTGACGGAATGGCGTCCGTTGGGCTTCGGCCGCTGCCGACTTTCCATCGCCGTGCCGCAGGAGATGGATTACAGCAAGCCGGGCGATTTGAATGGCTTGCGCATCGCCACGTCCTATCCGGGCCTGGTCAATGATTGGCTGCGCGCCGAAGGCGTCAACGCTGCGGTCATCACGCTTGCCGGCTCGGTGGAAATTGCACCGAAATTGGGTACTGCCGATGCGATCTGCGATCTGGTGCAGAGCGGGGGCACGCTAGTGGCCAATCAGCTGCGCGAAACCGATGTATTGCTGCAAAGCGAAGCGGTGCTTGCTGGTCCGACGGCGCTGCCCACGGATGAGCGAGGCGACATGATCGAGCTGTTGCTAAAGCGCCTGGATGGCGTGATTCAGGTGCGCGAATCGCGCCTACTGTTGCTGCAGACATCGCGCACATCGCTTGATGCGGTGACCCGCTTGTTGCCTGGTGGCCCGCAACCGACGCTGTTGCCGGTAGCGGGGCAGCCTGACCAATTGATGCTGCAGGCGCTGTGCGCCGGTGAGGTCAGTTGGCGGCAGCTGGAAGAAATCAAGAAGGCCGGAGCGCGCGAAATGTTCGTGCTGCCGGTCGAAAAAATGCTCGCGTAAAGAGTCAGCCAGAATGAAGCGGATCACCTGGAATACATTGGATGAAGTCGCACGTCGCGACGCATTGGCGCGGCCGGCACAGTCGCGTGCAAATGAACTTCGCCACGGTGTAGAGCAGATTATCGCAGCGGTGCGCGCAAATGGCGATGCAGCTCTGCGCGAACTTTCCGCGCGCTACGATCGTTGCACTTTGCAGGCCATCGAAGTCGGTGAGGAGGAGTTCGAGGCAGCGGAGGCAAAGCTTGCGCCGGAACTCAAGGCGGCGATTCGCGAAGCCGCTGGTCGCATCGACGCTTTCCACCGTGCGGCTGCACCGCAGCCGGTCGCGGTACATACCGCAACGGGCGTGACGGTGGAGCGCGTATTGCGCCCCATCAACCGTGTTGGCCTTTACGTGCCGGCTGGCAGCGCGCCGCTGCCGTCTACTGCGCTGATGTTGGGCGTACCTGCGCGTATCGCCGGTTGTCGCGAGGTAGTTCTGTGTTCGCCGGCGCGTGCCGATGGCACTTGTGATGAGGCCGTGCTTTTCACGGCACGCGAAGTTGGTGTGCATCGTGTTTTCAAACTCGGTGGCGCCCAAGCCATCGCAGCGATGGCTTACGGGACCGAAAGCGTGCCACGTTGCGACAAGCTTTTCGGGCCAGGCAATGCATGGGTCACCGAAGCCAAGCTGCAGGTATCGGCCGATCCCGATGGTGCGGCTATCGATATGCCGGCTGGCCCGTCCGAAGTTCTCGTTATTGCAGATGCCGAAGCAAACCCGGTGTTTGTGGCCGCCGATCTGCTGTCCCAGGCCGAACATGGCCCGGATTCGCAGGTGATTTTGGTAAGCCCCTCGGCCAGTTTGCTCGACAAAGTATCCACCGAGGTAGCGCGCCAATGCGCGGAGCTGCCGCGTGGTGCTATCGCGGAGCAAGCTCTTGCACAAAGTCGTTTGATCGAGGTCGATTCGTTGAAACAAGCCTTAGAAGTCAGTAACCGTTACGCGCCGGAACACCTGATCCTGCAAACCACTGGTGCACGCGATCTACTCAATGGTGTTGAGAGTGCAGGTTCCGTCTTCGTTGGTGCATGGACGCCCGAGTCCGTGGGTGACTATTGCAGCGGCAGCAATCACGTGTTGCCCACCTACGGATACGCCCGCAGTTACAGTGGCGTGTCGGTGGCGAGCTATCAGAAACAGATCACGGTGCAGGAACTGGATCCCAACGGCCTGCGCGCGATTGGTCCATGTGCGGCCACGCTGGCTGCAGCCGAACAACTGGAGGCACATCGCCGTGCGGTGACACTTCGTCTGGCGGCATTGGGGACGCGGCTATGAGCGTGCTAGATCTTGCTCGCCCGGAAATCCGCACGCTGCAGCCATACTCATCCGCGCGCATGGAGGCTGCCGGCGGCCAAATCATGCTCAATGCGAACGAGTCGGCGTGGGAGCCGATGGGCGATGCAGGCGCGGGTTGCAACCGTTATCCTGATCCGCAACCCGAAGCATTATTGCAGCCCATGGCGTCCCTTTACGGCGTAGAGCGTGAGCAGTTGTTCGTGGGACGCGGCAGCGACGAGGCAATCGACTTGCTGGTGCGCGCGTTTTGCCGCGCCGGTCAAGACGCCATCATCATTCAGCCTCCAACCTTCGGCATGTACGCGGTCAGTGCACGCATCCAGAACGCCGCCGTGATCGAGGTGCCGCTGGCGTCGGATTTCAGTCTCGATGTGCAGGCGTTGTTGGCTGCGGTGACTCCTGCGGTGAAACTGGTTTTTATCTGCACGCCGAATAATCCTAGTGGCAGGTCCATACCGCGCGCTGACATCGTGCAGATCGCTCAGGCATTGACTGGTAAGGCGTTGCTTGTGGTGGACGAAGCGTATGTAGAATTTTCCGACGAGGGTAGCGTGGCGGATCTCATCGGACGCTACGACAATCTGGCGGTGCTGCGAACATTGTCGAAAGCCTGGGCACTCGCCGGCGCACGGATAGGTAGCTTGTTGGCCAACGCGGAGGTGATTGCCCTGATTCGCCGCATCATGCCTCCGTATCCGTTGCCGTCGCCATGTATTGCCGCAGCCGTAGCGGAACTATCGCCCTCCGGACAGGCCACAGCGCGCGAAAACATTGCCATCGTGCGTGAACAACGCGAGACCATGCGTGCAGCGTTGTGTCGGCTGTCGGGAGTGCGCGAAGTGTTGCCATCGGACGCCAACTTTCTTGCCGTGCGCTTCGACGATGCAGGCACGATCTATCAACGCCTGCTGCAGGCGGCCATTGTGGTGCGCGATATTCGTCGTTATCCGCAGTTGCAGGACGCCCTGCGCATAACCATCGGTACACCAGAAGAAAACGCACGGGTACTCACCGTGCTAAACGAGACAGGGACATGAGCCGCAAGATTCTTTTCGTCGACCGTGACGGTTGCCTTATCGACGAACCTACCGACGAACAAATCGATAGCTACGAAAAGCTATCCCTGTTGCCGGGTGTGATCGCCGCTCTGCAGCGCATCGTGGCCGCAGGCTATGAGCTGGTGATGGTTACCAATCAGGATGGGCTGGGTACGGACAGGTTTCCTCAAGCGCATTTCGATGGGCCACACAACTTGATGATGCGCATCTTCGCTTCACAAGGTGTGCATTTTCGTGACGTCTTGATTGATCGAAGCTTTCCGCATGAAGGGCTGGACACGCGAAAACCAGGCATAGGCATGATGCGCCAGTATCTTGCCGACGATGGCTGGCTGCGTGCCGATTCGGCGATGATCGGCGACCGTGAGACGGACTTGAAATTCGCCGCAAATATGGGGGTGCGTGGATTCCTGGTCGGGCCAAAAGGCGTGGCGTGGGATGACATTGCACACCAATTGCTCGATCGGCCGCGCATCGCCGAAGTCGTGCGCAACACGAAGGAAACGCGCATCAACGTCCGCGTGGATCTCGACCGCCAGCAAGATCCGGTCGCGCACACCGGCCTTGGATTCTTCGATCACATGCTCGAGCAAATCGGCAAGCATGGCGGTTTCGCCTTGCAGATCGAGTGCACGGGCGATACCAAGGTCGACGAACATCACACCATCGAAGACTGCGCGCTCGCGTTGGGCCAGGCATTGCGCCAAGCCTTGGGCGACAAGCGTGGCATCGGTCGCTACGGCTTTACGTTGCCGATGGACGAATCGCAGGCGAGTGCGGCGCTGGATCTTTCCGGGCGTCCGTATTTCGTTTTCGAAGGCGATTTTCCACGTGAACGGGTCGGTGATGTGCCGACCGAACTGGTGCCGCATTTCTTTCGTTCGCTATGCGACACGCTGGGGGCGAACTTGCATCTTGCCGTTAAGGGCGAAAACGCACATCACATGGTCGAAGCTTGTTTCAAGGTTACTGCGCGCGTCTTGCGCCAGGCGATCCGTCGCGAAGGCGATGAGTTGCCAAGCACCAAGGGATCGCTGTAATGAGCGTAGTACTGGTCGATGCCGGTGGCACTAATATCGGGTCGGTACGCTACGCCTTGCAGCGGCT
>CAJCJD010000146.1 GCA_903970555.1 Vulcanimicrobiota bacterium | reverse complement strand
GCGTCGAATCACGCTTAATAAGGCCACGTCGATCACTCCTGTTACTCCCGCTCAGGCTTGAGCGGAGGGTGCGGGGTGGTGGCTCAAAATTCGACGAAAATCACCCTATGAAGTGGCTCAGTTTTGGATGAAACTCAACACGCATTTGTTTCCCCTAGTTCTCTGCTACCCGCCTTGCGCGGGGCTATGGCAATTCAAATCAACGCAGCGTGAAAGGGGTGTGAAGCTGAGCACCACCCTAAAGAGCAGTTGATGTCTGCTAACCCATTAACAGGCCGGCTTGGCCAGTAGGGGACCCAGATACTTTCTTTCCTATGAGTAAAGGCAGCGTCATCCCTGGGGCTAGCACGGTCGGGAGGCTGCTAGCATAGTCCCCACCCCGGATTTCAGGCAGCACATACCCCTGAGGGGGAAGATACCCCGGGTTATACCCCGACGAAAGGTTGGCTCTAGCCGGACATCCTCGGACGTCCGGGCACAAAAAAACCCGCCTCTCAGCAGATTTTTTTTGTGGTTTCAGGATGTCTTAGGACATCATGAAACCGTCAACTGGCGCCCGAAGTTGGACTCGAACCAACGACCCCCTGATTAACAGTCAAGTGCTCTAACCGGCTGAGCTATTCGGGCGGGGAGCTGCATAGTTTGAGGAATCCTGGCCAAGACTGTCAAGTCGCAGCCAGGATTTTCTACGCATTATTCAGGCCGTCAGCACCCGATAACACGGTACGTAGGCGCTGCCGCCGGGCAGCTTCATGCGGTGTTGCTGCACGAAGGCCTGCAACAGGCGATCCAGCGCGCGCATGATCTCGGCTTCGCCGTCGATTTCGAACGGGCCCTCTTTTTCGATGGCACGCACGCCCTCTTCCTTCACGTTGCCCGCGACGATGCCCGAAAACGCGCGACGCAGATCCGCGGCCAGTTCATGGCGCGGACGATCGCGATGAATCGCCAGCGCGCGCATGGCCTCGTGCGTGGGCACGAACGGCTGCTGGAACGCGAGCGGAATATTCAACGACCAGTTGAAGAAGAATGCGTCTTTGTTGTCCAAACGATGATTGCGCACTTTGTCGATGCCACGCACCATCGCGTGCGATACGGCGATCGGATCATCGACGATGATCTTGTAGTGCTGTGCAACGTCGTCGCCCAGAGCCAGCCGAAGGAAGGTATCGATCTGTTCGAAATACGCCGCGGACTGTTTCGGCCCGGTGAAGATCAGCGGAAACGGAATGCCTGCATTGTCCGGATGCAACAGGATGCCCAGCAAATAAAGAATTTCCTCCGCTGTGCCCACGCCACCGGGGAACACGATGATGCCGTGCCCCATGCGCACGAATGCTTCGAGACGCTTCTCGATATCCGGCATGATCACCAACTGGTTCACGATCGGATTGGGTGATTCGGCCGCGATGATGCCCGGCTCGGTGATACCGATGTAGCGATTGTTGCGGCGACGCTGTTTGGCGTGAGCGATGGTCGCGCCCTTCATCGGCCCTTTCATGGCACCCGGACCGCAGCCTGTGCAGATATCCAAGCCGCGCAAGCCGAGCTGATAACCGACCGACTTGGTGTATTCGTATTCATCGCGCGAAATTGAATGACCACCCCAGCAAACGGCTAGGTTGGGATCGATCTGCGGTTTGAGGATGCGTGCGTTGCGCAGGATCTCGAACACGGCGTGAGTGAGGCCCACCGAATCGTCCAGATCGAAGTTGCCCTGCTCCAGCTGCGTCGACACATAGACGATGTCGCGCACCACCGCGACCAACAATTCGTTGATACCGCGAATGATCTGGCCATCGACGAATGCGCGCGCCGGTGCATGCGACAGTTCGATCTTGATGCCGCGATCTTGCTGCAAGACCTGAATGTCGAAATTCGGATATTGCTCGAACATGCCGCGTGGATCGTCACTGATGTCGCCCGACGTCAGCACGGCCAGCGCGCAGCGACGAAGCAAGCCATGCAGGCCCGAGCCGCTTACGTCGCGCAACCGCGCGACTTCGTTGCGAGAAAGGATATCCAGGCCGCCGGCAGGCGAGACGCGCGCATTTACGGTTGCGGGCTTGCCGGACTTATCAATCTGCGTGTCATTCATTCCAATCATTCTCCTGGCCACTTCGCCATGTCGCAAACGGATAAGCGCCATGCGTGCGGCCGCCTAGCATCACGCTTCCGGGGCGAAATGGTCAATCTGTGCCGATCTCCACGACTCGACTTCCATAAAAAAACTCCCCGCGGCAAGCCGTGGGGAGTTTTTGTTTTGCTTCACGTTATGCAACCTGTCGATCCGAACCACAACTGCGGCCCGGACCTTCCAGTGGCTTAGCGGAACGACACGCCAAAGGTCATCATGTACGAACGCGGCTGCAGCAGACCGTAGTAAGCCGTGCCCGAGTACAGGTTGAGTTCCTTGGCGACCGTCGCACTTGACAGCACCGGCGCAGAGCTTACGTAGCTAAACGCATGACGGTCAGCAATGTTGCCGATGTTCAGCTTCAAGTACGGCTTGGTGAAGAAGCTGTTCCAATCATCGAAGCGATAGCCGGCGCTGAAGTTGAACGTCGTGAAGCCGGGGACCGACTCGGTGTTCATGTAGTCGCCGTACAGCGAGCTGGTAGCGCGCGCATTCAAGGTGGCCCAGAAGCGCGTGTTGTCGTAGCTCAGGCTGAGGTTGCCCATGTTGCGCGGCGTATCCGGCATGGTCTTGCCATCGGTCGGATAGATGCCCGGACCCTTGCCGTTGTTGCTGTCGTACGGGCCGCCATCGAGATCGCCCTGAATCTTGGCCTGCGTGTAGGTGTACGAGGTGTAGACCGTCCACTGCGGGGCAAACTTCCAGCTGGCTTCACCATTGAAACCGCGCATATCCATGTGCGGGATCGTGGTGTAGATCTCGGCGTTGTTGACTGGGTTGTAGCCCACTTCCTGCTTGTTGAAGTAGTTGCTGTGATAGACGTCGGCACTGGCCGAGATCGAATCACCGTAGAAGCGCCAACCCAGGTCGGTGTTCCACGACATTTCCGGCGCGGAGTTGTTCACGCCAGCCAAGGCATCGAGGATGGCAGCCGTGTTCGACGGAACGCGGAAGGTCTTGCCGCTGCCGATGTAGAACTGGTTGTGCTCGTCCAGCTGGAACTTCACGCCCGCCATCGGCAGGAACTTGTGCCAGTTGTTGTTGAAGTTCGCGAAGGTCTGCGTGGTGGATGCCGGGTAGTCGTAGCTGAAGCCTGTGCGGGTCGCGTACAGGTAGCTCACGCCGCCGGTGAACGTCCAGTAGTCGTTGGGCGTCCAGTTGTCCGTGACGAAGCCCTTCTTCAGCTCGGTCGTGGTGTATTCGTCGTAGAACTTCTGCGTCTGACCGTTCGGATAAACCAGGAGCGAGGTATTGCCCCAGATGTCGCCCGGAATGCCGGTGTCGGGATCTACGAGGCCGTACTGCTCGACCTGGCTCTTGCGCGAACGCTCGTACCAGAAGCCGTACTCAAGGCTGTTGTCCATGCCGAAGTCTTCATTGAACTTCGCGACCACGCCCGGACGATAGGTCAGCGCGGACGAATATGAGTAGACCGTGCCACCCGAGAAATTCGTCTTGGTGCTGTTGGTGATCGAACCGTTGCCGTTCAGATCGACGTGGGCATACAGGTACTGGTCGATCGGCGAGGTGCTTTCCTGCGCCAGGGCACCGCCGCCGCCGCCGCCATCGCCGTACCAGTAGTACGGAATGACCGACAGGTGGATGCTATCGCTCACCTTGAACTCGCCGTCCATGCTGAACATGTAGCTGGAGTACGGGTTGGTGTGCAGCGCGTAGAAGTTCTCGTCCGTGGTCGCCGCCGTCTTCAGCGCCGCACCCTTGAGGTTGTTCAGCGGAATCCAGTTGGTGTTGTAGTTATAGAAATAACCGTATTCCTGCTCCTGCGCCTTGGAGAGCGAATCGTATTCAAGATTGCTCTGGCGGCTGTACTGCAGCGACGCGCTGATGGAGTTGTTGTCGTCGATGGTCCACACCGACTTGCCGTCCACCTTGGTCACCTTCAGGTCGCCCGCACCGCGCCACATGTCGGCGGTGTTGTCGGAGAAGGACACCCACGAACGCACCGGACCGAGGTCGCCGGTGTTCAGGCGCACAAAGGTGCGGCGATAGTCGTTGTTGCCGAAGGTCTGGGTGAAGTCCACGCCGCCCTGATGCGACGGGTCGATGGTCGCCCAGCCGATGTGGCCGCCGCTGGCGCCGGAATCGGGCATGTCGATATCGGGAATGCCCTGCAGTACGGTGATGTCGCCCATGTTTTCCGAGTCGCCGTATTCGGTGGCGTACACGGAGTAGCTGCCCGTATCGGTGATCGGCGCGCCGTTCACGGTCATGCCGATATCCGACGAGTCGTAACCGCGCATGCTGTAGTGGCCGTTGGCCAGACCGGTGACGTCATCCGTAGCGGCGTTCACGCCCGGGATGGTGGCGATCATCTGCGTGAAGTTGCTGCCGGGGCTGGCCTTTTCGATCGCGTCGCGCGTAATGGTCGATACGGCCTTCGGCGCCGACTGCACGGACATCAAACCGCCGCCCAATGACAACGACTGCGCCTGCACGGTCACTTCCGACAGCTGCTTCGCGTCACGCTGAGTAGCGTTGGACGTGGTGGTGTTGGAGGTGCTGGAGGCGTTGACGCGCTGCTGGCTGGCGCCGTTGTTCTGCGTGCCTTGAGATTGATCGGCGGTGGCGGTCTGCGCCATCGCGACACCCATGGACATGTAACAAGCAACAGCTATCGCTGCGGAAAGATGCGTTCGTTTCATTGAGAGCCCCGTAAGTCCGGTTGTTGATTTCGAAATTTTTGGCACCGCTTGTTATGACCGCTCGTACATCTTTGGCTACCACCACAACATCAGCCGGCCATCCTGGCCCTTCATCGCGATCCTTCAACACAAAAGAAGCCTCGGGCTCATGACAGCTGAGCCACGCAGAACCTCTTTTGGAACCCTCGGTTTTGTGATTTCTTGCGACAGAAGCGAGAAATCGTCAATCGAACTACATAACCCTGGATGACAAGCTTGATTGAGAGGTCGTATTCGTACGCTTTTATCCGGCCATTTCCGGCGTCAGATAGGGCGAAAGCGGTCACGTATCCTTAGCGATACCTTAGCACAATCACACATAAGCTTTACATTAATTTTACAGAATTGTCTCAATCGCAGGACGCATTCCCCGGCCGGTCTAGGCCAGGAAATACGCCTGGAGAAACAAGCTTCGAAAGCTTATGCGCCCTTGCCCAAATAGCGGGCGCGCTTGGCCGGCTTGAGCCGGGAGAGGTCGAGCATCACCAAGCCGTCGACGCAGCCGGAAAAGCCGGGATCTTCGCCGAAATCCAGAAACTGGACGCCATCAGGTTCGACCAGATCTACATACTGGCGATACAGCACCGGCAGGCTTACGCCCAAAGCATCCAGATGGTTCCTAAGACGGCCCAAACCACTGGCGGCATCGAGCCCTTCTAGCTCACGGCGCACCCCTTCGAGTACGTCAGGGGAGACCTTGAAAGGCTGACGTGCCTTGGCCAGGCCAGGAGCACCGAAATAATGCTGGTGTGCTGCAGCGATCCATTCGCGCGCTTGAAGCGGCAGGTTGACAGACATGCTGACCGGGCCGAACACGTAACGCAGATCCGGATGACGCTGCAGATACAGCCCGATGCCCTGCCAGAGTTGATCCAGCGCACGCGAACGCCAGTAGGCCGGTGCGATAAAACTGCGTCCCAGTTCCATGCCCTGCGCCAACCGCGACTCCAGCGCCGGCGAATATTGGAACAGGCTGGCGGTATAGAGCCCCGCCATGCCGCTCTCGGTGATCAACCGGCCGCCGTGACCAAGACGGTACGAACCGACGATGCGCAGTGCCTTTGGGTCCCACAGCACGAGATGTTCGTAATGGGCGTCATAGGCATCCAGATCGCGACGCGTATTGGTGCCCTCGCCTACCCTGCGGAACGTCAGTTCGCGCAGGCGGCCGATCTCGCGCAGGGCCGCGCCGTCGATCGATCCTTGCAGCACAAGTAACTGCTTGCCATCGGGCAGATCGGCGAGTTTCTCGCACTGCGCCAGTTCCATGGCCACGCGTTCCACCGGCTCGGGATGCGCCAGCGGCACCTGGCCGCCAAAGATCAAACCGCGACGACGACCAAGGCGATACACATGGCGACGCATCAGATCCGCTGCGCGCTGCGTGGAACCTTCGCCGCGTTTTTCCAATTCTTCCGCGCTGACCAGCGCGCCTATGCTGAAACCAATCCGACTTACGTTGGTGGCGACCGCTTCGCGCGGCAACATCGCGGTGCTCAGCGGCTTGGCCAGCATCGACAGACCATAGAACATGGCCGAATTGCGGGCCGCCACATGGATGGGCAACACGGGAACTTTGCTGCGCATGGCAAGCCGGGCAAAACCTTCCGACCAACGTCCATCGCGCACGCCGGCAGGCCCCATGCGGGACACTTCGCCAGCAGGGAAAATAATGAGTGCCTCGCCGCGATCCAGCGCGCGATAAACATTGCGCAGACGCGATGCCGCACCGCTCCCGAAAACATCGACCGGCAGCAAGATCGGACCGAGCTGCGGGATCGCCGCCAAGAAGTCATTGCCCAAAATGCGGATGTCTCGACGCACCGATCCGAGCAGATGCACAAGCGCCATCGCGTCAAGCATGCCCAGCGGATGATTGGCGACGATAAGCACGCCACCCTCGACAGGAATATTTTCCCGCTCGCGCTGGTCGACGTGGTAACTGCAGCCCAGTATCTCAAGCGACTTTTCGGCGAAGGCAAAACCTTCGGCATTGCCGATACGATCGAGCACGCGATTGAAGCCCGATTCATCAGCAAGCCGCTCCAGCATGCCGGCCACCGGACGGCGGATCATCGGATGCTGCGCAAGCCATGGCAGACGTTCGGTAAGGGCCTGTTCAACGCGAAGCATGACCGCCTCCCTTGGGTTTAGTCCATGTTGCCGACGAAGTATGACAACTACGCGAACTTACGCTGTCAAACTCGTCTCGATCGCAAGAATACACGATGGACCACAGGTGATGGCTTAAGAGCATGTTCAAAACGAAGCGCTTTGAAAACCCTATAGGTGGCGAAAATTTGATCAGCCGCCAGACGTGAAGCTGCTTCAAACAGTCAAGTGCAAATAGGCTGCAATGCCGCCCAGGAACATCTGTACCGACAAGGCGATAAGCAACATGCCCATCACGCGCTCCAACGCCGAAAGCACACTTTCGCCCAGCCAGCGAAATAGGTAAGTGGAACTCAACAGGATGACCGCTGTCGCTAGCCATGCGCATAGCAAGGCGATTGCCCAGTCGGCGGTTCGTCCGGGATGAGTATTGGTCAACAGCAGCAACGCTGCCATGGCCGACGGCCCGGCCACGCCGGGAATGGCCATCGGCACGATGAAGGGCTCCCCTTCGCCGGGCTTGCCGAAAATACCGCCGCCGTCGGCAGGCGGAAACACCATGCGGATGCCGATCAGGAACAGCACGATACCGCCGGCGATGCTGATCGATTCCTCGCGCAGCTGCAGCAGCTTGAGAATCCACTGGCCACCCATCAGGAACACCAGCAGCACGGCCAGCGCGATCAACAACTCACGCACCATCACCGCGCGGCGTCGCTTGGGCGCCACATCCTTGAGCAGGGTCAGGAAGATGGGGATGTTGCCAAGCGGATCCATGATCAGGAACAGCAGGATCGCCGCCGACAAAGTCGTCATCTGCGTGTCCATACCACCCCCTTATGCATACCGCGGCAGACTGCCGCTGGCGCGATCATGCCACGCGCAGATCGAGTACGCCGCCGCGCGCAGCGGCCGCTTCAGCACTCAACAAGTAGACCACTGCGTCGGCGGTCGCATCGGGCAACGGGTGCAGCAGCGTGTTCTCGCCGAAATACGCGGTGCGCCGCAACGTGGTGCGCATGGGAGCAGGCAGCAAGGCGTGCACGCGTAATGCGCCGGTGTCGTGTTCTTCATGCAGGATCGCCACAAAACGCTCCAGCGCCGCTTTCGACACGCCGTAAGCACCCCAGTGCGCGCGCTGCAGCAACTCGGGATTATCAAGCACGAAGACTGCCGCACTGTCGGACGCTGTCGTCAACAGCGGCAAGCACGCCTGCGTAAGCGCAAACGGTGCGGAAACATTGACATGCAACGCGCGCAACCACGCATCCGGTTTGTGCATGGCCATCGGCGTCAAGCCGGCGAAACTCGCCGCCGTGTGCACGATGCCATCGAGTCGACCCAGGTCGCGCTGCAAGCCTTCGGCGAGCGCCTCGTAATCGCGCGGCGTTGCCGACTCCATATCCAGCGGATGAATCACCGGTTCGGGCAAGCCCTCGGCAAGCAGTGCATCGTAGAGTTGTTCAAGCTGACGCTTGCGTTTGCCGGTCATCACCACCGTGGCGCCGGCGCGTGCAGCGGCCCGCACGACTGCGCTGCCCAATCCACCGTAAGCGCCGGTGACCAGCACGACGCGGCCTTCTAGTTCGTGCCCTGAACGGGCCCAGCTCGCCGGCAGGCGGTGAATCGGTAGATTCATGCGTGACTCTTTCCACTCACTTCGCTGGCCATGCGCGCCAATTCGCCGGAGGCTTTGAGGTCTTCGACGATATCGCAACCGCCGATCAGCTCGCCCTGGATGAAAAGTTGCGGGAACGTCGGCCAATTGGCGTAGTGCGGCAGCGCCGAGCGCACTTCAGGATCGGCCAGCACGTTCACCGCCTCGAATGTGGCCTGTGACTCTGCAAGCGCCTGCGCTGCGCGGCTGGAGAATCCGCACATCGGGAACTCTGGCGTGCCTTTCATGAAAAGCACGATGGGATGCTCGGCGAGCACCGCCTTGATTCGTTCGTTGACGTCCATAACTTCAGATTCATCACTACAATGCAGCCAGATCGGTAGTGTACCAGCCGTTGTGGCGGCCCACAGGGCCGCTAAGACCGTCTTCCTCAGCCAACGCCCAGGAGTTACCCATGGCGATCGAACTTCCCCCGCTGCCCTATGAAAAGAACGCGCTTGAGCCGCACATTTCGGCCGAAACGCTGGAGTTCCATTACGGCAAGCACCACCAGGCCTATGTGACCAACCTCAACAACCTGATCAAGGGCACCGAGTTCGAGAGCGCCTCGCTGGAAGACATCATCAAGAAGTCGTCCGGTGGCGTGTTCAACAACGCAGCCCAGGTCTGGAACCACACCTTCTATTGGCACTCGATGCGCTCGCCGCGCGACGGCAACGCACCCAGCGGCAAGCTGGCCGATGCCATCACCAAGACCTTCGGCTCATTCGACAAGTTCAAAGAAGAGTTCACCAAGTCCGGCGTCGGCAACTTCGGCTCGGGCTGGACCTGGCTGGTGCAGCGTCCGGACGGTTCGCTCGGCATCGTGAACACCTCCAACGCCGCTACGCCGATCACCGGCAGCGACAAGCCGCTGTTCACCGTGGACGTGTGGGAACACGCCTATTACATCGATTACCGCAACGCACGTCCGAAGTATCTGGAGTCGTTCTGGAATCTGGTGAACTGGGATTTTGCGGCGAAGAATCTCGCCTGAGAATGGCTCTTTGCGTTCGCCTCCTCTCCCCGACGGGGAGAGGAGGTTGCTATTTCGCTAGCAGATGCAATGCAGGAGCGACCTGCTCCTCGCGACCCAGCTTACGTGCGACATCACCGATGCGCTCAGCCAGCACGACAGGTTCTTCCGCGCACACCGTTGCATGACCAACCTTGCGTCCCGGACGTGGCTGCTTGCCGTAGTCATGCCAATGCGCATCGATCGTAGTTAGCACCGGCGCCGCATCCGGCAACGTGCCGATCCAATTGAACATGGCGGAGAAGCCGCGTGCGGAGGTATCGCCCAGCGGCAAGCCCAGCACCGCACGCACATGATTTTCGAATTGACTGGCGATCGCACCTTCGATGGTCCAATGACCCGAGTTGTGCACGCGCGGCGCCATCTCATTACCAAGCAACTGGCCATCCTTCACGAACAGTTCCAGCGCAAAGACGCCCACGTAACCCAGGCGCTCGGCCAGGATACGCGCCAATTCCGCCGCACGAACCTGCAACGCATCTACCGAAGGCGCAGGCGCGAGACTCAGGCTGAGCACGCCGTCGGTATGCCAATTCTGCGTAAGCGGCCAGATACGAAAATCACCATCACGCGTGCGCACAGCCAGCACCGACAGTTCGCGCTCAAACGGCACGAAGGCTTCCAGGATCAAACCATGTGCGCCGGCCTGCGAACCGAGCGCCGCCCATGCGGCATCCGCGTCGGACAACTGCTTGATGCGGAATTGCCCCTTGCCGTCGTAACCGAGACGACGCGTCTTCAGAATCGCCGGCGCACCGATGGTCGCCAGCGCCCGATCCAGATCGGCGCGAGTGTCGACCGCCTCGAAAGCCGGCGTCTGCAATCCGCATTCGCGGAACAAGGTTTTTTCCGCCAAACGATCCTGCGCCACCGCCAACGCACGCGGATCGGGGAATACCGAAACACGCTCCGCCAGCCAATGCGCGGTCTCGGCCGGCACATTCTCGAAATCGAAGGTCACCACATCGACCTCGGCCGCGAATTTTTCCAACGCCGCGTAGTCGGTCCAGTCCGCCAACCGCAACGGTGCGACCTGGCCGGCACAGGCATCGGCGGCGCTATCCACGACAAGCGTGTTGACGCCAAGCGGTGCTGCGGCGAGGGCAAGCATCCTGGCCAGCTGACCGCCACCCAAAATGCCCAGAACGGGCTGACGGCGTTGGGTCACGAGCGAGGGTCCGGGTTATCGAGAACGGTTTGGGTTTGCTTGGCGCGATAAGCGTCAACAGCCTCGGCCAACGCCGGATCGTGCAGTGCGAGCACCGAGGCGGCGAGCAACCCCGCATTGACGGCACCCGCACGCCCGATCGCCAACGTGCCAACCGGGATACCGGCGGGCATCTGCGCGATGGAAAGCAACGAATCCATGCCGTTGAGCGCTTTGGATTGCACCGGCACACCCAGCACCGGCAACCGCGTCTTGGCCGCCAGCATGCCCGGCAAATGGGCCGCGCCGCCAGCACCGGCGATGATGACCTGGATGCCCCTGCCCACCGCCTCTTCGGCGTAGCGGAACAGCAGATCGGGTGTGCGGTGCGCAGAGACCACCCGCACCTCGTGCGCCACGCCCAGCTCCTGGAGCACTTCGGCGGCGTGCGTCATGGTTTCCCAATCCGAACGCGATCCCATCACCACGCCTACCCGCGGCGCTGCAGCTGTTCCTGTCATGGCCCAGTCGTCCAAAAGGGGATATTGTACGAGCTTCCCTGCATTGCAACGATACCTGTCGCCCTCTATGGACAAACGCCTGCTCGACATCCTGTGTTGCCCAGTCAGTAAGACGCCACTGCGGCCGCTCAACACCAGCGAGCTCACCGCCCTGAATCGGGCTATCGATGGCGGCCAATTGCTTAATGTGGCCGGCACCCCGGTCCAAGGACGCCTGACCGAAGGGCTGATCACGGTAGACCGCAAGGTCATCTACCGGGTCGAAGACGGCATTCCGGTCATGCTGCCCGAAGAAGGCATCGGCACCACCCAACTGACTGATTTCCCAGCGGCGGCGTAAAAACCTGCCTTTCCGATCCCGGCTGAACGCAAATCACGGTTTCATGATGCCCAGCATGGCGGGCCGACCCGTTTTCGCTTATGTTTGACGGATCAGCCAGCAGACCGTCGTCATAAGTAATTTGCGCAAACCACAGGGGTGTGGCGATGAAAGAAGCTAACGAATCATCGAACATCGTCAATCTCAGCCAGCGACTGGACCCCTCCAGTGGCCGCGGCGGCGACCTGCTGAATGCCGTTCGCAGCATCGCAACCCGTCGTCTGCAGCAATACATTGGCAACATGTTCGAGCACGTCGACGATGCGCTGTTCGATCTCGCCGAGAAGGCCGAGAACAATGCCGCGCAGATGCATTATTTCGACGGCATGCGCGAAGTGCGCAAGCGTCGCCCGGTGATCGAGCGCAGCTTTCTTGCGCAGGTGTCGCGCGAGCTGAACGATTTCGTCAACGGCCATCACAGCAGCAGCCAGAACAACGCGCCGCCGCCGCTGGCCGGCTCCATCGAACTCTCGCTGGTGGCCGACAACGAACTGGAAGAATCGTTGGCCATCACCAGCCTGATCGGCAAGAACGAAACGCGATTGGCGCGCGACCTGTTTGCGGTCAATCAGCGCTTGTCGGTGATCTGTGGCGGCACGCGCATCGACGATGCGACCAATCCCATCGGGCCGGCGTTGCTGGCACAAGCCTTCCGCCAGTCGATGCGCGAACTCAGCGCCGACATGCGCGTGAAGCTGATCATCTACAAGCTTTTCGATCGCTATGTGATGGCGTCGCTGGACGAGCTGTATCAGGAAACCAACGCCGAGTTGATGCGCGCCGGCGTACTGCCGCAGCTGCGTCATGAAGTACTGCGCAACACGGCCGGCGGTACAAACGCCGCGGCAGGCGCAGCGACGGCGGCACAAGGCGACGTGCCCGCACCGGTGCAGGCTGACGATAGCGAAGCCTCGGCTGAGCTGCTGCAAACGTTGCGCACCTTGTTCGGCGCGCGTCGCGCGCACCCGACCGTTCCGCTTTCGGCGATCACGCACGGTCCGCTGCCCACCGCGAACGAGCTGATCGGCGCACTCAGCGTGTTGCAGAGCCAGGCCGCCACGGTCCAGCCAGCGCTGCCCGTTGGCAGCAGCGTGATGGATATCACCGAGCAGGTGCTGCACCTCAAAGAACAGCTGATGTCGCAGCTCGGTTCCTTGCGCGGCCAGCGCCCAGGCCAGATCGCCACGATCGACGAAGACACCATCGATCTGGTCGGCATGCTATTCGAGTTCATCCTCGAAGACCGCAATCTGCCGTCACAGATGCAGGTGATGCTGGCACGCTTGCAGATTCCGTATCTCAAGGCCGCGATCCTCGATCGCAAGCTGTTCGCGCACCGCCAGCATCCTGCACGCCGCTTGCTCGATGGCCTGGCCGATGCGGCCAAGAGCTGGTCAGAAGAATCCGACCGCGACGGCCGCCTGCACGACACCATCAAGGCCATCGTCGATCGCTTGCTGCAGGAATTCGACGACGACATGACGATCTTCGATCGCCTGTCCGCCGAGCTGCAACAATTTCAGGACACCAACCGCCGCCGCGCCGAGCTGGCCGAGCAGCGTGTTGCCGAGTCCACGCGCGGCCGCGAAAAACTGGAGCAGGCGCGCCGCCGCGCCGCGCGCGAAATCCTCAACCGCATCGGCGACCACTCGTTGCCGCCGCTGATCCACGGCGTGCTGTCGCGCGCGTGGGCGAATTACATGGTGCTCACCATCCTGCGTAAGGGTGAGGAGTCCACCGAATTCCGCGAAGCCCTGCGCTTCGTCGACGCCTTCATCGCCAGCACCAAGCCGGTGCGCACGCCGGACGCCAAACGCGACCTGCGCCAGCTGCTGCCCGGCATCGAGCGCGCGCTGCGCAAGGGTCTGTCGAATGTCGCGTTCCAGGACGCCGACATCGAACGCCTGCTCGGTCAGCTGCACACGTACTACCGTCAGCAACTGGGTGAAGCCGTACCGGCAGCCGAACAACCGCAAACCGTCGAAGGCACGCCTGCCCCGCTACCGATTCCGGAAAGCATTCAGCCCATTGCCGAAAGCATGGCCGAACTCGAAGAGGAATCGGCCAACGCCGAACCCGAAGAGGCCGCCATCACGCCCGAAGTGCGCGAAGAGCTTGAGCGAATCAGCGCACTCAAGCCTGGCACCTGGCTGGAGTTCAGCGGTCAGGACGAACACTTCGAGCGCGCCAAGCTTTCATGGATCAGCCCGATGAGCGGTCGCTACCTGTTCGTCAACCGCCGCGGCTTGAAAGTAGCGGACTACTCGCCGTATGAACTGGCCACCGTGATGGTGGACGGCCGTGCACGCATCCTCGCCTCCAATGCCTTGTTCGATCGTGCGATGGACGCCATCGTCGATCGGCTCAGCCATGAAGAAGGCCGAACCAGCGATACCGAATGACCTCTGCATCTCGTTTTTCACCACCTGATTCCGCTTCAATCGCCTCCGATGTGGACCGCGCCTTTGCCGAGGATCTAGGCCGAGGCGACGCCACGGCGAGCCTGCTACCCGCCGCCGCCCAAGCGACCGCCAAGCTGACCTGCCGCGAGGATGCGGTGATCGCCGGCATTCCGTGGTTCGATGCCTGCATGCACAAGCTCGATCCGGACGCGCGCATCGACTGGCACGTGAGCGATGGTGATCGCATCGCACCCGGCATGGTGGTGTGCGATGTCCGTGGCAACGCACGTGCGCTGGTGAGTGCCGAACGCTCCGCCTTGAACTTCCTTCAGATGCTGTCCGGCACGGCCACGATCACCGCCGCGTATGTCGCCGCCGTCGCCGGCACCAACGTGCGCGTGCTCGATACCCGCAAGACCGTGCCCGGCCTGCGCTTGGCGCAAAAATACGCCGTGCGTTGCGGTGGCGGCCATAATCACCGCATCGGCTTGTACGACGCGATCCTGGTGAAAGAAAACCATATCATCGCCGCCGGCAGCATCGCCGCAGCGGTACTGGCCGCGCGCCAACTCCATCCGACCTTGTTGCTTGAGGTGGAAGTGGAGAATCTCGACGAGCTGCAGCAGGCTCTGGATGCCGGCGTCGATCGCATCATGCTCGACAACTTCACCCTGCCATTGATGCGCGAAGCGGTCGCGTACACGGCTGGGCGTATCCCGCTGGAAATTTCCGGCAACGTCGATTTGCAGACCATCGGCGACTACGCCCATACCGGCGTGGATTACATCTCGGTCGGCTCGCTGACCAAGAATGTGCGGGCTATCGATCTTTCGCTTCGTTTGAAGGTCGGCTGACTTGCGGGTCAGTGTGGTCGCCCACACACTGCGTGTATGGGCGACCTGGCCACACTCCTGCTGCTTCTGATCTTGCTTGCCATTGCTGGCACGTGGCTCAACCTGAGCCGTGCGCGCGACAAAGCCATCCAAGAGGCACGCTCGCGCTGTTATCAGCATGGCCTGCAGTTGCTGGATGAAACCGTCGGATTGAGTGGACTGCGCTTGCGTCGCTTAAGCGGTCGACGCGTCATCGAGCGACGTTACAGCTTCGAAGTAAGTATCGACGGCAACGATCGCGAACCGGGCCACTTGTGGATGATCGGCAATGCGCCGACCGCGCTGATCCTGCCAACGATCGAGCTGTATACGCCGGAACGGATCGAACATACCGAAGACGACGCATCGACCATAGGCAACGGCAATGTGGTGCCTTTCCAACCCCGCAAGCGTCGGGACTCCTGATCGTTTACTAACGACTAGCGCAAGTTTAGCGACCACCACCCGTCGATAGGTTTAGCGACCGTAGGGACATCCGGGCGAGTGGGTTGAACGCTTGCCCTTCATGATCTACGCCTTGACTTGTAGGCCAAACACCCTTCGTTGACGCCGCCGCTAGTGGCACATTCGAGCAACTGCTAGAACGCGATATGGAGCCCGCACAACGCGCGGCTTCCCTGCCCGTAATGATAGCCAAGGATGATGGCATGGTAGTGCTCTCCACCAAGCTCGTGTGTCGCGACGAGCTCCATCTCGACGACTTACCGCGCATTGAGCATCCCTTCTTTGCCACAAGCGAGATGCGCCGGCTGCCGGACGACGCCTGTTACCGGGTGATCCGGCAGATGCCCCACCGCTTTGGCAGCTTATGTTCCCCATGGGTTCCACTCGGCTATATCCGTGACCAACTGGCCAAGGCCCTGGAGCAGGGCGAGATATTCCTGCTCAAGTGTTCGCCATTTAAACCGGTGGTGCAGCGGCGGATGGATGCCACAGACTCCTCTTCCAACCAGTGGGAATACTGCAGCGGCGAAGGCCATCTGTTCCTTCGCAGCGCGGTGGAGTGGCTGATATACCAGTTGTCCCAGCCCTGGTGGGGCGGCGGCACTCCGGCGGCCGCTGCAGCGGCCCCGCCTCCTGACTGGTCCATGGACGGCGACCCCGGCGACGTCACCGAAGCCGTGCAACGCGCCCTGCCGAATTTGCCAAAGACCCCACCCTTCGTTACCGGGCTTGGCAGTGAAGTGGACGCCATTGCCGCGAAGTCGCCGACGTTGCAGGCGCAGTTGAAGCAACTCGATGATAGAGACTGGACATTTGGCTACGGCAAAGGGCCGCCTAGCCAAACGATTTACGAAAAACCTGCGCACATTGAGATCAGCCCCGACTTGCGGAGTCGGCCGAAGGTCGTGGTACAGCAACTCTCGCACGAAATAGGCCACGCCCTACATCCCAACCAATGGGATACCAGCTCCCGCGCCGCCTATATCGACAGCGCTCTACGCGGCGAGGGCTGGGCCACACTCAACAACATCAGTGTGCAGCACGAGATACTGGCTGCGGGCGGGCCGGACATCGGTGTCGCCAGCGCCAGCCCCTACGTGCTGGTGCCGCAGTATCAGGCCATCTATCAGCAGTACACCATCAGTGGCGATGCCAACACTGCCGTCAACGCCATCGGCCAGATCTACGGCCAGCATGAAATCACCGGTGGCGGCATTCCCTATGCCGACTATTACGGAGGCGCCTATGACCGTAGCTTCGGTCACTAAACGCGCCGTTCTTGCTCTTGCCTTTGCCCCTTTGCTGACCGGAGCCGCTATGTCCACCGACGCCCCGCAACCGTTGCCCTATACCTTGCAAGAATTGGCTCTTGCGTTGCCCGAGCCCATGCCCACTACACGTGAAGCCGTGCAAGCATTTCTGAATACCTCACTGCGCCATCAGAGAGATACGCCTTCAATGCGTTTGTATGACATTGCCGTCCCGCTCATCACCCGCGACGGTTATGTCATTGAACAAGTCGATGTGCGCGAGGCCATGCCTCGATCGAATCACTGGCGTGCGGATGGACACAACCTTTTCGCGCTTGGCCTGGAGTTTGCCGCTACACCGTGCGTGCCCGCTGGACCATTGCGCCAGATGTTTGACTTGCCGCGCTTTCCGACCTCACTCAGTGGACCTCTTCCAAACGATGTGGCTGGTTTTGGAAGAACTACAGAGAGGGGAGACGTTTCGATTCTGGTGACGAATGCGCAGCCAAATTGCGCGATACGCCTTGCCGTTACTTCGCCTGATTGACTCCGCTCGATGCCCACACCGCCCTCGGCCAGCTCTACGGCCAGCACGAGATCACTGGAAGCGATTTGCCTTAAGCCGACTACTACGGATGCGCCAATGACCGTAGCTGTTGCTACTCCGCTGACCACCAGCGATGGATACATCATCAAACGACTTGCGCGTGCCCTATTCCCTCCCCTGCAAGCAGAGGAGGGAGAAATTCTCACACCTGCGATTACTTCACGACCCGCAGATGCGAGCCACCACGCTTCGGCTTATCGCCGCCATCGCTGGGCGGTTCGGGTGCTGGCGGGGACGGCGGCGTATCGGTCGGCGGTTCGCTGCCATCTTCATCGGCCGGAAACATCATGCCCTGCCCGTTTTCCTGCGCGTAAAGCGCCAGCACCGCGGGGATGGGAATTTGGATGCTGTGGCTGACGCCAGAAAAGCGCGCCTGAAAACTGATCCATTCGTTGCCCAGATCGAGGTTGGCCACGGCGCGCATGGCCAGATTGAGCACCACCTGCCCGTTCTTGATCACATGCGTCGGCACGCGCACGCCACTGCGCGTGGCGTCGACCAACAAGTAGGGCGTGAGGTTGTTGTCGCTGATCCAGTCGTAGATCGCCCGCAACAGATACGGACGATTGGAGGTCATGCCATGGGGTTCCTGCTGGGTCACCGTAACGCCTTTTCTTCTGCGGTCAAACTGCGAGCATAACCCTGACTGTGGAACAGGCGCTCGCCATAATCCATGATCGGCTTGCCTTCGCGGCCCAAATCCACGCCCAGCGAGGGCAACCGCCATACCACCGGCGTGACCAGGCAATCGGCCAAACTCATTTCCGGGTTGAGAAAAAACTTCGAGGCCTTGAACAACGGTAGCGCGGACAACAGCTGGTCCCGCAGATGTTTGCGCGCCACATCCGCCGGCCGTCCGCCGGCCCGAATGTGCTCCACCTCCGGCAACCAGTCGCGCTCGATGCGTACCGCCGCCAGGCGCAAGCGGGCGCGGGAAAGCGGGTCGATCGGCATCAGGGGTGGGTGCGGGTAGCGTTCGTCGAGGTATTCGCAGACCACCGCCGTGTCATACAACGTAAGGTCGCGATCGACCAAAGTGGGCAGGCTGCCGTAGGGGTTCAGATCGATCAGGTCCTCGGGCGGCTTGGCCGGATCGACCTGGATCAGGTCATAGGTGACGCCCTTCGCCGCCAGCACCAACCGCACCCGATGACACTGAATGTCATCGGCCGCAGAGTACAGGGCAAGTACCGTCCGGGAACGAGCGTTCTGGACCATGCACGATCTCCCCATCGTAATGACCGCCGGGGATGGCTCCTGCCATCACGCGGCGGTCACAAGTCCCTTCAGTGGACGTCCTTCCAATATTCCTTCTTTAGCAAATATGCGAGGAAGGTGAAAGCCAGCAGGAACAACACGACCCAGATGCCGTAATGACGCCGCTGCAAGGCGGCCGGCTCGGAGACATATTCGAGGAAGTTGGTCAGGTCGCGGGTAGCCTGCTGGTATTGCTCAGGCGTCAGGCGACCGGGATGGGCGAGCGTCAGCTTATCGATCTGCGGATCGTCGCCCGGTTTGGCAGCCTTCATCACCGCGACCTGTTCACCCTGCAGCTCCCACAACGGGAACGGCATGGCGGCATTGGGCAACACGGTGTTGTTCCAGCCGATCGGGCTTTTCGGATCGAGATAGAAGCTGTTGAGGTACGCGAACACCCAATCCGCGCCCTTGGCGCTGACTTCCAGCGACAGGTCCGGCGGCGCCTTGCCGAAGAACTTCTGCGCGTCCTCAGGCGGCATGTGCGAGATCGCCGGATCGCCGAACTTGGCGCCGGTGAAGTTGAGGTTCTGCATCACGTCGTCTTGGGTCAAGCCGAGATCGTCCGCGATGCGCTCGTAGCGCATGTACTTCAACGAGTGGCAACCCACGCAGTAGTTGAAGAACAGATGCGCG
Source organism: Vulcanimicrobiota bacterium (assembly GCA_903970555.1). Classification (GTDB taxonomy): domain Bacteria; phylum Pseudomonadota; class Gammaproteobacteria; order Xanthomonadales; family Rhodanobacteraceae; genus Dyella_B. The sequence continues at coordinate 15,423 of CAJCJD010000146.1, read as the reverse complement.
CCGCGCTGCAAGGAAGCCTGGTCGCGAATGTTGGTGCCGGCCGAGGGAAGCTCCGGACCTTCATCGGCCAAGGCTGCGGTCGAACCGAGCAGCAGGCCGAATGCCAGCGCCATAGTGGAAAAGTAGCGCTTAATCATGCGTCGTCACCCTTTCCGGAACCGGCTTGGTCTTTTCCCAGCCAAGATGCGTGTACAGCCACAGGAATACGAAGAACCCGAAGTAGATCAGCGTCATCACGCGACCGAAGGCGTTATCCCAGGCTGTGATGTCGATATCGCTGCCGAACAGCTTGGGGAACAGGTCGTCGGTGAAGTCGGTGCCGATCATTACCAAGCCGAGGAAGGCCAACACAAACAGTGTCAGCGCCACCTTGTAGCCCGTTCCGCGATAACGGATCGACTTGACCTTACCCACATCGATCCACGGCAACGCAAACAGCAAGGCGATTGAACCGAACATGCCCAACACGCCCCACACCGCAGTGCCGAGCGCCGAAGGGATCATGCGCACGATGGCGTAAAACGCGGTGAAGTACCACACCGGTTTGATCTGCGCCGGCGTCACCAGGTTGTTCGCCGCGACCGAGTTGTCATGCTCGAGGAACCAACCGCCAAAGGTCGGCTGGAAGAAAATGATGAAGGCCGCGATGGCGAGGAACAAACCTACGCCGACCAGATCCTTCACCGTGTAGTACGGATGGAACGGAATGCCGTCGGCGGGCTTGGTCGGATCCCAGCGATTGCCCTTCGCACCATGCTTGATGTCAACGCCGTCCGGATTGTTGGAACCGACTTCGTGCAGCGCGGCAAGATGCAGTACCACCAGCAGCAACAGCACCAGCGGCAATGCAATGACATGCAGCGCGAAGAAACGATTGAGCGTGGCATCGGCCGGCAGGAAGTCGCCCATGATCCACTCGACCAGCGTGCTGCCGATCACCGGAATGGTGCCGAACAGCGACACGATCACCTTGGCGCCCCAGAACGACATGTTGCCCCACGGCAGCACGTAACCCATGAAGGCTTCGGCCATCAGCACCAGGAAGATCAGCATGCCCAACAGCCACACCAGTTCGCGCGGTTTCTTGTACGAGCCGTACAGGATGCCGCGGAACATGTGCATGTAAATCACCACGAAGAATAGCGATGCACCCGTGGTGTGCATGTAGCGAATCAGCCAGCCCCACTCCACGTCACGCATGATGTACTGCACCGAGTCGAAAGCACCTGTCGCGCTCGGGTCGTAGTTCATGGTGAGGAAAATGCCGGTGACGATCTGATTGACCAGCACCAGCAAGGCAAGCGAACCGAAGTAATACCAAAGATTGAAATTCTTCGGCGCGTAATACTCGGTCATGTGCTTGCGATACACCGGCATCAAACCCGGTGCGCGATCGGTGACCCACTCACCAATGCTCGAGAAGACGTTCGCCATTACGCAGCCCCCTGAGGATCCACGCCGATCTGCACCGTCGTGTCATCGATAAAGTGATAGGGCGGAATCACCATGTTCTTCGGCGCCGGCACCCCCTGATAGACGCGCCCGGCCATGTCGTAGCGCGAGTGATGACAGGGGCAGTAGTAGCCGCCCTGCCAGTTCGGGTCGAACGGCTCGGGCTTCATCTCGCCGACAAAATCCGGCACGCAGCCCAGGTGGGTGCAGATGCCGATCATCACCAACCATTCCGGCTTGATGGAACGCGTGGCGTTCTGCGCGTATTTCGGCTGCTGGTCCGCCGAGCTGCCGGTCGAGTTCGGATCGACCAAACGCGGATCCTGCTTCGGCAAACCCGCCAACTGCGTTGGCGTGCGATTGACGATAAATACCGGAAGACTGCGCCAGGCCACAATCAATTGTTGGCCAGGCTCGATCTTTTGCAGCGACTGCGTGACGGGAGCGCCGGCCGCTTTGGCCCTTGCACTAGGTTCCCACGACTTGATGAAGGGCACAGCTGCCGCCACTACACCCACTCCCCCAACCACAGCTGTGGTCGCGGTGAGAAAGCGGCGGCGGCCTGGATCGACGACTTCGTTCGCCATCAGGCTCTCCGGTACTTGCATGCCATTGACACTGCAGAAACCAGATTCTGCCATTGCGGACGAAAAAGGTTGCGCTTCGCCGACCGCCCCAGGATCGTGCCCCTGCAAAAATCGCGTTACCTACAAAAATCGCGTTAGTGTAGCCTCAGGTCTTGCACCCTACAATAAAACCGCACGGGCGGTCACGTCGCTCCGCCACACTCCACGCAACGGTTCCACGGATCGCATTACGACATGAAGCATGCCGCCGGCATCGTCGCCTTTATTGCCCGATTCGTGGTACTGGGACTGGCGCTTGCGTTTGTCATTAGTTTGGTATGGCCCGGGGTCGGCGATCGTTTGCGCACGCGCTTCGGCCTGCAACATGCCCCTGGCGAAGCATCCAGCATAGCGACAGCGGTGACGACACAGTCCGCATCGGCGACAGCCAATGCGCCCATGTCCTACGCCGATGCTGTCGCCAAAGCAGCGCCCTCGGTGGTCAATATTTACGCAAACAAAGAGGTCACCGAACAGGCGGTCCGCATGTTCACCGACCCACTGATGCAGCAATTGTTCGGCGGCGCGCCGGTGGGCACGGTCAAGCGACGCGAACAGAATCTCGGCTCCGGCGTAGTGGTCAGTGCGGAAGGCTACGTGCTGACCAACAACCACGTGATCGCCAATGCCGACGACATCCAGGTGCTGCTGTACGACGGCCGTGTTGCCAAGGCAAAACTCGTCGGCGCCGATGAGGAAACCGACCTCGCCGTGCTCAAGATCGACGCCGGCAACTTGCCGGTGATCCAAATGGCCGACCCGAAAAAACTGCGGGTGGGCGATGTTGTATTGGCCATCGGCAATCCGCTCGGACTCAACCAGACCGTAACGATGGGCATCATCAGCGCCATCGGTCGACAGCTAAGCAATAGCAGCCCGGAAAACTTCATCCAGACGGATGCGGCGATCAATCTCGGCAATTCCGGTGGCGCCCTGGTCAACAGCAATGGCGATCTGGTCGGCATCAACACCTTGCTGATCGGCAAAGCCGCCAACGCCGAAGGCATCGGATTCGCCATTCCGGTCGATACGGCGACCAACGTCCTGCGACAATTAATCGCAGCCGGCCATGTGGTCCGCGGTTGGCTAGGCGCGGATTACGGCTTCGTAGCGGTGGCAGCCGACAGTGGACTGCCAGGCGCCGCAGCGCGCGGCGCGCAAGTGACCAACGTGACGCCAGGCGGTCCAGCCGCGGTGGCGGGTCTTCAGGCGCACGACATCATCCTGCGCCTTGGCGACGACGACATCCGTGATCCGGCCGACCTGAGCCGACGCGAGGCGGACCTCAAACCGGGCAGCCACATCGAAGTATCCGGCCTGCGCAACGGCGTACCGTTCCACCTGATGCTGACCGTGACGCAGCGCCCGCCTCAGGCGCCCACAGCCGCATCCGCATCGAGCACCGGCAGCAATATCGAGGGGTAAGTTGCTTCGCTTGTTCCCGAGGAGGCAGTAGCGTTTCTTTAAAGACTCGCCGCCAACGGCGGGTGCAACGCCTTGTTGTAGCGCTGAAGCAACTCGCCTACGCGCTGCACATAAACCTGGGTTTCCGCATACGGCGGCACACCGTTGTAGTGCTGCACGGCGCCCGGCCCTGCGTTGTAGGCTGCGGCAACAAGCCGCACGTCCCCGTTGAAGTTTTTCAACAGCAAGCCCAGGTAACGCGCGCCGCCACGAATGTTCTGCGCAGGATCGAAGGCATCGAGCACGCCCATGTCGTTGGCGGTACCTGGCATCAGCTGCATCAGGCCCTGCGCGCCTTTGAGTGACATAGCGCGCGGATTGAAAGCACTTTCGGCGTGGATGATGGCGCGAATAAGCGCCTCGTCGACGCCCGACTCCAAACTTGCGCCGTGGATCACATCCGCGTAATCGGTCAGATCCAGGTGCACGGTGCCCCAGTTGATCGGCGAGTGCAGATTGCAGGCCATGCAGGTCGCGATATAGCTGAAGAGCCGCGTGACATTGCGCGCCTGCGCACCACCCTGCGGAATATTGGTGTACTCCACGCTGCCATCGCGATGCACTACCCGATAGACCGCACCGGTCAACACGCGGTTGTCCGCGGAATTGGAAAGATCGTTCGCCGCCAACTCAGGCGGAAGCGCGTCGTGCGATTCGTTATAGGTCCACTGCCCCGGCTTGCCGCTCGCGACAGATGGTGCCGGCAATGCGCGCGCCGTGGTTTCCACGCCGCCCTGGACCTTGTCGATGGACGAGACCAGCAAAGCGATCGGCTGAGCCGAGGTCTCTGCCCAGCCGGTAACCCATGCCAGTGAGGTCGCCTCCTTGGCGTCCGCCTTTCGCGGTCCGGAGCGCGGTGGCGCATTGGCAAACGAGGCCAACTGCTTGCAATCCTTGTAGCCGACCGTGCTGCTCGTGAACACCGTTTCGCCTTGCGACCCGGCGCAGCGATAAAGGGTACCCGCATGGGCCGGCGTCACCAGCACCGCCAGTAACAAGGCGCAGCCAAGCGTGACCCGCAGAAGGGTCACTAGAAACATAGGGAGGCAGATTGCCTGTGGGCCGGCGCCTCCCCTTTGGCGTACGGCGACTGGCATGGCGGCAGTGTGCCCCCATGTCCCTCCCGAGCCAAGCCCGACTTGGCGATTTCGTGCGCCAGGACATGCCTGCAAGTGCTTGATCTGCCAATTGCTGTCAGTGGCGGGTGGGCCGGAGGGCTAGTAAACTGCACGGTTCGGCGCCCCTGCCCGGGCGCTCTCCGAATCCACGGTACCGAACGCCATGAGCGGCAAGCTTTTCATCAAGACCCACGGTTGCCAGATGAACGAGTACGACTCGGCCAAGATGGCCGACGTGCTGAAGGCGTCGCACGGCCTGGAGTTGACCCAGGACGAGTCTGAGGCAGACGTGATCCTGATCAACACCTGCTCAATCCGCGAGAAGGCGCAGGAAAAGGTCTTCAGCCAGCTTGGCCGCTGGAAGGAACACAAGCAGGGCGGCAAGCCCGTGCTGATCGGCGTGGGCGGCTGCGTGGCCTCACAGGAAGGCGAGGCGATCATCAAGCGCGCACCCTATGTGGACTTGGTGTTCGGCCCGCAGACCTTGCATCGCCTGCCCGAGCTGATCGAAGCCAAGCGCGCCACCGGCAAGCCGCAGGTCGACATCAGCTTCCCCGAGATCGAGAAGTTCGACCGCCTGCCCGAGCCACGCGCCGAAGGCCCGACCGCCTTCGTCTCGATCATGGAAGGCTGCTCCAAGTACTGCTCCTACTGCGTGGTGCCCTACACCCGCGGCGAGGAAATCAGCCGCCCATTCGACGACGTGATCGTGGAGGTGGCGCAGCTCGCCGACCAGGGCGTGCGCGAAGTGATCCTGCTCGGCCAGAACGTCAACGCGTATCGCGGCCCCACGCATGACGGCGGCATCGCGGATCTCGCCGTGCTGATCCACGCCATCGCGCAGATCGAAAGCATCGGCCGCATCCGCTTCACCACCTCGCATCCGCTGGAGTTCTCCGACTCGCTGATCGAGGCCTACGCCAACGTCCCGCAGCTGGCGAACTTTCTGCATCTGCCGGTGCAGGCGGGTTCCGATCGCATCCTGACCGCGATGAAGCGTGGCTACACGGCGCTGGAATTCAAGCAAAAGATCCGCAAACTGCGCGCGGTACGCCCGGACATCTGCATCTCATCGGACTTCATCGTCGGCTTCCCCGGCGAAACCGACGATGACTTCGAAAAGACTATGAAGCTGATCGACGATGTCGGCTTCGATCAGAGCTTCTCTTTCATTTTCTCCTCGCGCCCAGGCACACCAGCGGCGAATCTCGAAGACGAAACACCCGCAACGGTGAAGCACGAACGTCTCGCCCGCCTGCAGGCCGTGCTCAACGCCAACGCAAAGAAGATCAACGAAGCGATGATCGGCACCGTGCAGCGCGTACTGGTGGAAAAGCCCAGCAAGAAGAATGCGAGCGAGCTCACCGGCCGCACCGAAAACATGCGCTATGTGAACTTCCCCGGTTCACCGCGCTTGATCGGCCACTTCGTCGACGTGGTGATCACCGAAGCGATGAGCAACTCGCTACGTGGTCGCGTACAACTGGCTGACGACACCGTCGCCCTGGCTTCGTGACTGCCGAACTGATCCTTCGTGAAATCGGCGCGGACGAGTTCGCGCGAGTCTGGCCGATGTTTCGCGCGGTGATCGCCGCAGGCGACACTTACAGTTACCCGCCCGACCTCAGCATGCAACAAGCGCGCGAATGGTGGACAACGGCACCCAGCCGTTGCTTCATCGCCGAACGCGATGGCGATGTACTGGGTTGCTACATGCTCAAACCCAATCAACCGGGTCTGGGCGATCACGTGGCTAATGCCGGTTACATGGTATCGCCGTCCGCGCGCGGACAAGGCATCGCCGGCGCAATGTGCGAGCACTCGCTGCAACAAGCGCGTGACGCCGGCTTCACTGCTATGCAATTCAACTTTGTCGTCTCGACCAACACCTCCGCGGTGCGACTTTGGCAGCGCCACGGCTTTCAGATCGTTGGGCAGGTGCCGGGCGCTTTCCGCCATGCCCAGCACGGCCCGACCGACGTCTACGTGATGCACCGAATCCTATGACCAATGGCTTGAACCAACGCGACTTCTCCCTCGATCCGGAAGACAACGCCCGGCTCGCCAACCTCTGCGGCCCGTTCGACGAACACCTGCGCCAAGTGGAACTGCGTTTGGGTGTTGAGATCGATCATCGCGGCAATCTGTTCCAGGTGATCGGCGAAGAGGGTGCCGCACGCGCCAGCGAGAAAGTGCTCAAGGCACTTTATGCCGTCACCGGAAACGAATCACTCACCGGCGCGAAGATCAACTTGCACTTGGCCGAATCAGGCATCGATGCCATCACCGCAGAAGCGGCCGAAGGTGCACAGGAAGTCAGCATCAAGGTAAAGCGCGGCGTGATCAAGGGTCGCGGTCCAAACCAGTCGCGCTACCTGCATGCCATTACCACGCACGACATCAATTTCGGTGTCGGCCCTGCTGGTACCGGCAAAACCTATCTAGCCGTCGCCTCCGCCGTCGAAGCGCTGGAAGCGAACCGCGTGCAACGTCTACTGCTAGTGCGCCCAGCGGTGGAAGCGGGTGAAAAGCTCGGCTTCCTGCCCGGCGATCTTTCGCAAAAGGTCGATCCTTACCTGCGCCCGCTTTACGACGCGCTGTACGAAATGCTCGGCTTCGAGAAAGTCGCCAAGCTGATCGAACGCAACGTGATCGAGATTGCGCCACTGGCGTATATGCGCGGCCGTACGCTCAACGACTCTTATGTAATTCTCGACGAAGCGCAAAACACCACCGTCGAACAGATGAAGATGTTCCTCACCCGCATCGGCTTCGGCTCGGTGGCGGTGATCACCGGCGACGTCAGCCAGATCGACCTGCCGCGTCATGTGCGTTCGGGCCTGCGTCACGCCATTGAAGTGCTGCGCGGCGTGGAAGGCATCAGCTTCACCTTCTTCACATCGCGCGACGTGGTACGTCATCCGCTGGTGGCGAAAATCGTGCGCGCTTATGAGGCCTTTGAAGACGCCAACGAGGGAAAGCCGGGCAATGGCGCAAAATAGCCGATCAACGGGCTCGCACGTCGTTCACGTCAATTACGGCGTAGCACGCGCCGGCCAGCCTTCCGCGCTCAGCTTCCGCCGCTGGGTGGAAGCAGCCTTGCACGGTGCCAAGCGTCGCAAGGCGGTCGAGCTATCCATTCGCGTCGTCGATGCGAAGGAAGGCCGCATGCTCAACCGCGAATACCGTGGCAAAGATTACGCGACGAATGTCTTGTCGTTCCCGGCCGAACTACCGCCGGGCATGACGTTGCCGCTCATCGGCGACTTGGCCATCTGCGCGCCTGTAGTGACACGCGAAGCTGCCGAACAAAATAAGTTGGTGCGTGATCATTGGGCGCACATGACCGTGCATGGCGTATTGCATCTATTGGGCTACGACCATATCGAAGATGCCGACGCCGAAGCGATGGAAGCACTCGAAACGCGCATCCTCGCGGGGCTCGGGATCGCAGATCCCTATGCCGTCGAACGCGACAAGTAAGCGATAACGATGCCGTTGAAGACATGTCTTCACGCGTGAACATTGGCACGGAGTTGCGCGTTCGGATCGACGAATCCAGTCGACCACGCAATGCACACATCACACAGTTGCTGCCCAAGGTCACCGAGTCGATGCAGAACGGCTACAGTGCGGCCTTTCCCTATGCCGAAGACGGCTCCGTCTACGCGCTCGCCCAGTGGGACGATCAAGGTGCCGTCACTACCGGGCCGCGATCCTGCACACCGGGCCGTGCTGTCACGGCGAGCCTGCGCTGAGGCAGCATCGAAGGAGACCGGCATGTCCACGCAATGGCATCACGCTGCAAGCCTCGGTTTGATCTTCGCTTTGGCGACGTCCACACCCGCCCACGCCGCCAGTGCGATACGGCAACGACTTGCGGACAGCAGTTGTTCGGCGCTGCACTCGGTCGCCGTGGCGACGCCCGGCAACGGCCCCATGTTGCTGGCGAGTTATCCCAGCTTAAAACATGGGGACGATTCGACTCGCGCGCTGCAGAATGTGGCCTTCGTCTATGACAACGCGCTTGCCGGCATCGCTTTGACCGCATGCGGAGAACACGATCAAGCGCGACGCATCGCCGATGCGCTGCTGCTCGCGGCGGCGCATGATCCCAGCTTCAAGGATGGACGCCTACGCAATGCGTATCGCGCCGGCGCAGTCGACGCGGGCAAAGTCGAACTGCCAGGCTACTGGCAAACGCACGGCAACTATTGGAGCCAGGATCCCTATCAGGTGGGCACAGCCACCGGCAATGTGGCATGGGCGGCGTTGCTGCTGTTGACGGTCTACAACAACACCCATGATCGGCGTTACTTGGATGGCGCCGTCGCGCAGCTGACGTGGATCCAGACGCATACGTTAAGCGGTGCGCCGCCGGCCTATGAGGGTGGACTCTTCGGCTACGACAACGCACAACGTGCGCAGCATTGGAAAGCCACTGAGCACAACATAGACGTCTACGCCGCTGCCACATGGGCGGCCCGTGATAGCAACGATGCGATGCTTACACAACAAGCGAGATTAGCCGGCAGTTTCGTCAACGCCATGTGGGACAGTACGCAGCACCGCTTTTTTGTCGGCACGCTGGATGATGGCAAGACGCTTTCCCGCGACAAATCAGGCTTAGATGCTCAAGTCTGGCCATTGCTTGCATTCAACCCACATCCCGCCGAATGGAACCAGGTTTGGTCATGGGTGGACGCACAACATCGCAGCGGTGACGGGTACGGCTATCGACGCCAACCCGATGGTGTATGGACCGAAGGCACCGCGCAGGTCGCCACGGCGCTACAAGCCAGCGACAAACCTGTGCCTGATGCATTGTGGCAACTTCTCACCAACCAACGCAGCGGCGATGGCATGCTTTACGCCACTCCGCAACCGCACATCAGCACGGATTTTGCGATCGGCCCGACATCGACCTACGCCGATTTCTTCTACTACCACCAGCCGCACCTGGGCGCGACCGCCTGGGCTGCGCTAGCAGCCAAGGGTTGGAATCCGTTCACCGGCCAGCCCATTACGCGCGCGGAGAACACGCCATGAGCCTTCTCGTCGACACGACCCTGATGCTCCAATGGCCTACGCACGCGCCAATTACGGCGTGGCGCGCGCCAGCCTGTTTCCGGAGATCGACCTGCAGGGCTACGCCGGACGCCAACGCTTGCCGGCGATGTCGCAGCAGCCAGCTAACGGCTTGCTCGGACCGATAGAGAACGACAACAACAAGGCGACCACGTTCAACACCTATCAAGTGCAAGCCGGCATGACCAGCTACGAGCTGGATTTCTTCGGCCATCAGCGCGCCATCGCGCACGAATCCGGAAAAATGGCCGAGGCCAGCGCGGCCGATTATCAAGCCGCGCGCATTGCGTTGATCGGTGAAGTGGCCAACGCCTACCTCGCGCTCAACGCCGATCGCGCACTACTGCAGCTAGCCCAGCAGACTCTCGATGCACAACAGCAGCACGCGCAGGTGATGAACAAAGCCTATGCCGACGGCGGCGTATCGGAATTCGACATGCGCCGTTCGCAGACCCAAGCCGAGGCCGCGCAGGTGGATGTGGAAGACATGCATATCCGCATTGCCAAGGACGTGAACGCCATGGCGGTACTGCTCGGCCAACCGTTGCTGCCCGGCTATGCCACCCCGCACCCATGGGAGGCACCACTACTGACCGACGTACCCGCCGGCCTGCCCTCATCGCTGCTTGATCGCCGGCCCGACGTAATCGCCGCGGAAGATCGGCTGCGTGCGGCCAATGCCGATATCGGGCGCGCCCGCGCCGCCTTCTTCCCCACTATCGCACTCACTGCGGCACTGGGCTCCCTGAGCGGAGGCTTGTCCAGTCTGTTCACCGCCGGATCGGCGGCGTGGACCGGCGCCGCATCCGCCACCATGCCGCTGCTGGACTGGGGCAAGAACGAAAATGGGCTGGCCGCCAGCAAGGCCAACCGCACCGGCGCCGTAGCCGCTTACGAAGGCACCGTGCAGGAGGCCTTCCGCGAAGTAGCCGATGCGCTGGCCGTGCGCGACCACATCGTGCCCGAGCTGAAGGCCCAGCAGGCCCTGGTGGACCAGTCCCAGCGTGTTTATACGATTTCCCAGGTGCGCTTCAAGGAAGGCATGGACGACTACATCTCCAGCCAGGACGCCCAGCGCTCCCTCTATAACGACCAGCAGAAGCTGGTGAGCCTGGAGCTGGACCAGGCGGTCAATCAGGTCAACCTCTATAAAGCCCTGGGCGGCGGCTGGAAGGTGGGCCAGCCCGCGAACACAGCCGGACTGGCAAAAGCGCCCCAGCAGACCGCGGTAGCCTCCCGCTGAAGATACAAAACGCCGGCGGCTCCCGGCGGCCAAGGTACGCCGGCCACGGGGCAGCAGCTTCGTGGGCGTGGCCTTGTTCCTGAATCGTCATGGTTTTTCCGCTAGACTGAGCCTTCCGCCCGGCTCTGGGCAGAATCTACAAGAGTAATGAACGAGGACCCTGGCAGTACCAGCGGCCCGGCCCACCGAAAATGGTGGGATCGACTGGGCCATTTGTTTTCCGGCGAGCCACGCAACCGCGAAGAACTGATCAACGAGTTGCGCACCGCCCAGGCCAACGGCCTGCTCGGCGCCGACACCCTTCCCATGCTGGAAGGCGCACTCCGGGTCACCGAACTGAACGTCGACGACGTGATGGTGCCTCGCATGCAGATCGTCATGATCGACGTCGACGACTCCCTCTCCGACATTCTTGCCGCCGTTGTCGAATCCGGGCACTCCCGCTTTCCGGTGCACGGCGAGGACAAGGACGAGATCCTCGGCATCCTGCTCGCCAAAGACCTGCTGAAGTATTTCGGCAATGGGCAGGATTTCGATATCCGCTCAATCTTGCGCCCCGCGGTGCTGATCCCCGAATCGATGCGCCTGAATGTGCTGCTGGCCGAATTCCGCCGCAGTCGCAACCACATGGCGCTGGTGGTGGATGAATACGGCGGCGTGGCCGGCCTGATCACCATCGAAGACGTGCTGGAAGAAATCGTCGGCGAAATCGACGACGAGCACGACGACGAGGAAGAACCCGATCTGATGCACGCGCAGGCCGAAGGCGAATGGATCGTCGACGCCCTCACCCCGATCGCCGACTTCAACGAAGAAATCGGTGCTGCGTTCTCCGACGAGGAATTCGACACCATCGGCGGCATGGCCACCTCCGAATTCGGTCATCTTCCAGAAGTCGGTGAACACATCGCCATCGGTAATTTCGACTTCCAGGTCACCCAGGCAGACGATCGCCGCGTGCAGCAGTTTCGCGTGGTTCGGCGCTGACCAGCCTCATCAACCGTCGTCCCGGCGAACGCCGGGACCCAGTGACTTACGGGCAACGAATGCGCAGGGCCGACAAAGGCAACGAACCGCGCTCCGTCGCCGACAATCGCTCGCTTCCCGATAAGCTACGTAACTCCCACCCAACGGTTTCGCCCATGACGCTTGCCAGCCGCCTGCTGCTGACCTTCGCACTGATCCTTTGCAGCGCATGCATTCCCGCATGGGCCGACGTGGGCAACGCACCGGGCGAAAACCTGGAAGTCTCCCTGGTCACCTACGGCCCAGGCGAAATTTACTGGGAACGCTTCGGCCACGACGCCATCGAACTGCGCGACACCGTCAGCGGCGAAGAAATCAACTTCAACTACGGCGTCTTCAACTTCGACGAGAAAAACTTCTTTCTCAATTTCGCCCGTGGCCGCATGCATTACTTGATCGATGCCGAAGTCACCACCGACGAAGAAAACTTCTACAAGCAGGCTGGACGCTCCGTTACCAAACAGCGGCTCGCCCTAACGCCACAACAAGCGGCCGCCCTGCGCGACTTTCTATTCTGGAACCTGCGCCCCGAAAACGCCGGCTACAACTACGACTACTACGTCGACAACTGCACCACCCGCGTACGCGATGCATTGGACCGTGCACTTGGCGGCGTCATCAAAGCACGTTTGACTACACTGCCGGGTGGCATGACCTACCGCCAGCAAACCGTGCGTTTGATGAGTGCGCAGCCGTGGCTGATGTTGATCCTCGACCTCGGCCTGGGCCCCTACGCGGACCACCCACTTAACGCGTGGCAAGAGAGCTTCCTGCCAGAGACCCTGCAGACAAATCTTCGCGCTGTCACCCTTACTGATGGCCATGGAGGCACCCAGCCGCTTGTACAGAGCGAAGATCTGCTGGCTCCCAATCACCTGAATGTACCGCCTGCCACAGCACCCGATTTACGCATTCCACTGGGCATTGCCGGACTAGTGTTTGCAGTCTTGATCGTCCTCGCCTGGCATCGCGCGCGACGCGTATACGCTTTGCTTGGCAGCATCTTCTTGCTGCTCGCAGGTATCGTTGGACTACTGATGTTGGCTCTATGGACACTCACCGCACATCACTCCGCCTGGGCCAACGCGAACCTGTTGCTGTTCAATCCACTTGCATTTGCATTGGTGCGATCACTGTGGGGCACAAAACGCCAATCGCCTAGTTTCTCACGCGCTGCCAACAGCATCTTGTTGCTGCAGCTGCTCGCATTGCTCCTTGCCGTGTTGCTGCATCTCATGCCCGGCGTAGTGCAACAGAACCAGCCATGGATCCTCTTCGCACTACCCATTTGGTTGATGCTGGCCTGGACACTGCGACAACGCAAGTGGGCCTGATTGCACCTGCCATGCTGCAAACAATTGTCTCGCGACTGAACGCGTAGCATCATCACTGCATGTATCCGACAAATCGCCCCGTCTCGCCCGACCAAGGCCCTGAAGCTCCGATGGTCGTCAATTGTGTCGCCTATCGGGATAACGGTACGCGACTAAAGGACATTGACCTCGATGCCATCAGCGACGTACTGAAGGAGCCCGACACCTTCGTCTGGCTGGGGCTGCACGAACCCGATGAATCTCTCCTGTTAAAGCTGCAGGAAGAATTCGACCTGCATGACCTCGCCATCGAAGACGCTCAACAGGCACACCAGCGCACCAAGGTCGAAACCTACGGCAACTCGCTGTTCATCGTGGTGCAAACCGCGCAATTGATCAGCGGGCACATTGCCTTCGGTGAAACCCACATCTTCCTCGGCAAGCGGTACCTGATAACGATACGGCATGGCGCATCGCTGTCGTATACGCCGGCGCGTCGCACTTGCGAAATGTCTCCCGAACTTCTCGCAAACGGCCCCAGCTATGCACTCTATGGGGTACTCGACTTTATCGTAGACAACCTGCTACCCATCGTGCGCGATATCCGCCAGGAACTGCAGGAGCTGGAACAGGATATTTTTTCCGACACGTTCAACCGCGATACCGTTCGTCGCCTGTACGACATGCAACGCGACCTGATGACGCTTCGTCTCGCAGTAGCGCCGATGCAGGACGTCATCAGCCAGCTAGCTCGACTGCATCCTGATTTGATACCCAAGGAACTCCGCGCCTACTTCCGCGACGTGTATGACCACGTATTCCGCGTCAACGAATCGATCGGCGCGATGCGCGAGATGCTCAACGCAGCCATCAACGTAAACCTGTCGCTGGTCACCCTAGGCCAGAACGAAGTGATGAAGAAGCTGGCCGGCTGGGCCGCGATGCTTGCTGCGCCAACCTTGATCACCAGCTGGTACGGGATGAACTTCACGCATATGCCCGAGCTCGATAAGCCTTGGGCATATCCAACGATCATCGGTGTCGTAGCGTGCGTGGTTTGCGGCATCTACTTCTTGCTCAAGCGAGCCAAATGGCTTTGAGCCCCGTGCACCAAAGCATGTAAACAAAGAGGCGATGGACTTTTGTCACGACCATCGCTTCTGATGTCCCAGTGAAGCGTCTGCTTATTGTGTATTCGATGGCGCATCCACGGCCGTCCACTTTTTGAGCCATGCATTGACCGTTTCATGCCACAGAACACTGTTCTGCGGCTTCAACACCCAATGATTCTCATCCGGAAACGTAAGGAATTCGCTTGGAATGCCTTGCCGTTGCAGCGCCGTGAATGCGCCCAGGCCCTGCGTAAGGGGAATGCGGAAATCATCGCCCGAATGGATCACCAGCATCGGCACACCCCAATCCTTGACGTGATTGATCGGGTTGAATTTCTCGTAGTTCTCAGGCACATCGAACTGCCGGCCGCCATTTTCATGCTCTTCGAACCACAGTTCATCCGTGGCGTAATACATCATGCGCGCATCGAATACACCGTCGTGATCAACGAGACACTTCCACGGCTTGTTCCAGACTCCAGCAATCCAGTAGGTCATGTAACCGCCATAGCTCGCACCGAGCGCGCAAGCGCGATCACCGTCCAGAAAGTGATATTTGTCCAGTGCCGCTTGCCAACCGAGTTTCAGATCTTCCAGCGGCTTGCCGCCCCAATCGCCCGAAATGGAATCGGTGAAGGCCTGACCATAGCCGGTCGAACCATGGAAATTGATGGTGACCACAGCAAAACCCTGGCCCGCGTAGGTTTGAGGGTTCCAACGATAGCTCCAGTCATTGCTCATCGCGCCCTGCGGTCCACCATGGATGATGAAAGCCACCGGGTATTTGCGCCCCGCCTTGTAATCCACCGGCTTCACCACGTAGCCCTGCACCGTTTCGTTGTTCCAACCCTTGAACGTAAAGAACTGAACGTCCCCCATGCGCGCATTCTTCAGCCGATCGGCGTTGAAGTGCGTCACCTGCTTCAAATCATGCCCCTTGGTATCCACCGTATAGAGATCGGCGGGTCGCTTGAGGTCATC